>QCKW01000007.1 GCA_003215055.1 Pelagibacteraceae bacterium AG-410-N23
ATTATCTGCCCCTAGAGGTTTTTGTGCTGGAGTTGAAAGAGCTATAGAGATTGTAGAAAAATCAATTCAAAAGTATGGAGCACCTGTTTATGTTAGACATGAAATAGTTCATAACAAATATGTAGTTGATGATTTAAAAAATAAGGGAGCAATCTTTGTTGAAGAACTTGAAGAGATAGAAGATAAATCAAGACCAGTAATTTTTTCTGCTCACGGTGTCCCTAAAAAAATACCAGATGATGCAAAAAATTATAATATGACTTATGTTGATGCTACTTGCCCTTTAGTATCAAAAGTTCATAGAGAGGCTGAAAATCTTCATAAATCTGGTTACCATCTAATTTTAATTGGTCATCAAAATCATCCAGAGGTCATTGGCACAATGGGCCAATTACCTAATGGATCAATAGATCTTATTCAAAATGAAGATGAGGCAAAAAAATATAATTTAAAAAATAAAAATAAAATTTCATATGTAACTCAAACAACTCTATCTGTAGATGATACAAAGGAAATCATTAAAATTTTAAAAGAAAGATTTCCAAATATTAAAGAACCTCAAAAAGATGATATTTGTTATGCTACAACGAATAGACAAATGGCAGTAAAAAATATTGCGAAAAAATGTGATTTGTTTTTTGTTATTGGAAGTAGGAATTCATCGAACTCGGTTAGATTAGTTGAAGTTGCTAAAAAATCAGGATGCCAAAATTCTTTATTAATCCATTCTCAAAGTGAAATTCCATATGAACTTATCGAAAAATCTAATACAATCGGAATTTCATCGGGTGCTTCAGCTCCTGAAATTTTAGTGGACAATTTTATAAGTAGCTTAAAAAAAAGATTTACAGTCAATATAGATGAAGTAGAGGCAATAAAAGAAAACGTTGTTTTTAAAATTCCAAAGAAATTAAATTAAATGGCTGTTTATACGAAAATAAATAAAAAAAATCTTAGTTATATTAATAATAAATTTAGATCTAAAAGATTTATTAGTTTTAAGGGAATTAAACAAGGAATTGAAAATACAAACTATCTACTAAGAACAAAAAATGAAAAATTTATTTTGACTATTTTTGAAAAGAGAGTGTCAAAAAAAGAATTGCCTTTTTTTATGAAACTTATGGATCAATTAAATAATTCTAAAATAAATTGTCCTAAACCTTTGAGAAATAATGAGGGTAATTATTTGATCAAATTAAAAAATAAAAGTGCATGTATAGTTTCTTTTCTTAAGGGAAAAGATAAAAAAATACTTAATTATAAAAATTGTTATGATGTTGGCAAAATTATTGCTGAAATGCATTCATCCACTAAAAAGATCAAACTTTATAGAAAAAATTCAATGGGTATAAAAAATCTAAATCCTCTTTTAAATAATATTAAATTTAAATCAAAAAAATTTACTAATATAGAAAAATTTTTAAGAATAAACTTCTTAGATATAAAAAATAAATGGCCAAAGAAATTACCAAGTGGAATAATACATGGAGATTTATTCATAGATAATATTTTTTTTAAAAAAAATAAGATCTCTGGAATTATAGATTTTTATTTTGCTGCGAATGATTATTTTATGTATGAAATCGCAATATGTATAAACGCATTATGTTTCGATAAAAAAAACCTCCAATTTAGATTGAATAAAAAGAAGGTAAAAAATTTTATTAAAGGATACGAGAGTATAAGAAAAATTTCACTAAAAGAAAAAAAATCACTAAATATTCTATGTCGTGCTGCCGCAATGAGATATTTTCTTACAAGACTTTATGACTACACCAATACCCCAAAAACAGCCTTAATAAAAATTAAAGATCCAAGAGAATATTATCAAAAATTGATAGTTCACAATAATTTAAAAAAATATAAAGATTATTTATTTTAATGATCAAAATTTATACTGATGGTTCATGTATTGGAAACCCAGGCAAAGGAGGTTGGGCAGCAATAATATTAAATGATGGTAAGAAAACTGAAATAAAAGGAAGTAAAAAAGATACTACAAATAATCAGATGGAATTATTAGCGCCTATAGAAGCTCTTAAAAAAATTCCAAAAGGAAGCAAAGTTCAAATTTTTACAGACTCTAAATACGTAAAGTCTGGAATAACAGAATGGATATATAATTGGAAAAAAAATGGATGGAAAACTACAAACAAAAAAGATGTGAGTAACAAAGAACTTTGGACAGAATTAGATTTATTAAATAGTGAATTTGAAATAAGTTGGAATTGGGTAAAAGCACATTCAACAGATAAATTAAATAATGAAGTAGATTTACTTGCTAAAGATGCCGCCAACTTATAATAGATTATTTAGTAAATTTTCTGCAGAAGTTAAACTACACTCTTTAGTCTCTTTTTCTACATGAATATTAACAACTGTGGAGTTTTCAATAACCATCAAATAACGATTTGATCTAATTCCCATTCCTTTTGCATTTCGATCAACTTCTGCACCAATTGCTTTAGTAAATAATAAATAAGGATCACATAACATTTTAATTTTATTTTCAGTGTTATTAATCTCTCCCCATGCATTCATTACATAAGGATCATTTACTGATAAACAAAATATATTTTCTATTCCTTTTGCTTTAATTTTATCTGCATTTGCTACAAAACCTGGCAGATGAAGTTTTGAACAAGTTGATGTAAATGCTCCAGGTAATCCAAATAAAACAATTTTTCCATCACCTATAACTTCTTTTAATTTTTTTTTTTGAGGCTCTCCATCAACAAGTTGAAAAATTTCTGTATTTGGTATTTGATCTTTTATTTTAATTTTCATATGGAATTCATTACATATTTTTTAATTTTTTCAATATCATTTGAAAGAATTTCGAATTTTTCTTTTCTGTCATTAATATACTGGAGACTATCTGGTAAATTTTCAGTTTTTGAAATTGCATCTTCTATTGCTTTTGGAAATTTGCACGGGTGAGCAGTCGATAATACAACACAATTTTTTTCCAATCCTAATTTTCTCACAGCACCGATACCCACTGCAGTATGAGGATCAATTACCATCTGATGTTCATCATTAATAATCTTTATCATTTCAACAGTTTCATTTTCATCAAGCATCTCAGATATAAAATTTTTCTTAATTTTATCTAAATCGTTTTTATCAATTTTATAAGTATTTTTTTTTATTTCAGCCATTACATCTTTTGTAACTTCTGAGTTACAATCTTTTATGTCATATAAAAGTCTTTCGAAATTACTTGCTATTTGTATATCCATACTTGGAGTATTTGTTTCCTCAACTTTCTTTTGAGTATAATCACCTCCTGATATTGCTCTATGAAGTATGTCATTTTTATTAGTAGCAACGATTAATTTATCAATTGGAAGTCCTAGTTTTTTTGCTAAATAACCAGCATAAATATCTCCAAAATTACCTGTTGGAACACTAAAGGATAGAGATTGACCTTTCCCAACTTTAAAGTAAGCATAAAAATAATACACAGTTTGGGCAATAATTCTTGCCCAATTAATTGAGTTTACACCGGACATATTAATTGTTTTAGAAAATTTTTCATCATTGAACATTGCTTTTACCAAATTTTGACAATCATCAAAGTTACCTTCTACAGCAATGTTAAAAACATTGCTCTCTTCATGTATTGTCATTAGTTTTCTTTGTACCGGTGAAATTCTATTATTTGGGTGTAATACAAAAACATTTAAATTATTTTTTCCTTTTAAAGCATCTATAGCAGCTGCACCTGTATCACCTGAAGTTGCTACTATTATGTTAATTTTTTTTTGATTTTGTCCTAAATGATATTGATAAAAATTACCTATTAATTGCATTGCGATATCTTTAAAAGCCAGTGTAGGGCCATGAAACAATTCTAAAACTTTTAAATTTCCTAAATTAGAGATTTTAACAACCTCATTAGTTCTGAAATTTGAGTATGATTTTGATATCAATAAATTTAATTCATCTTTAGATATGAAATCTCCAATAAATGGATAAATTATTTCAGCCGCTAAATCATTGTAACTAAGATTTTTTAAATTATGTAATTCTTCTTTTTTAAATGGTTTGATTAATTTAGGGACAAATAGCCCTCCATCATCTGCTAGACCTTTGAGAAAAACTTCCTTAAAAGTAAAGTTTTTCTGATTATTCCTTGTACTAATGTAATTCATTTAATAGTTCTTTTTTCTAAAATATAAATATAGCAAAAGAATTGAAATCGCTAATGAAAACCATGTAATTGCGTATTTTTTATGATTATTTGAAATATTGGCAGTAATTTTTTTCGGTCTTGGAAATTGATAATTTCCATCCAAATAAATTATGTATTTGGAAAATTTTTTACCAGTAAATTTTAAGATATCATCTCTGTTCAAGCTAAACCAATAATTTTCTTTAATATCATTATCTGGTTTAAAAATATTTTTTCTTCCCTGAGTTTTGAGAGTTCCTATTATATTATTTTGGTCTAATATATTAATTTCTGGATTATCCTTTTTTTCGAATGGTATCCAGCCTCGATTAATCAGATAATTTTCATTATTGATAGAAATTGGATTAATTACTTCAAATCCTGGCGTACCAGAGTCATTCAAATTATATAGATAAATTTGTTTTTCAAAATCAATATTACCTGATGTTTTAATTTTTAGAAAATTTTCTTTATTGGATTGAGAAAGTTCTATTGGAGGATTTTTTAATGACTCTTCAATTTCTAAAATCAGATTATTTTTCCAATTTAATCGAATTATTTGCCAAGTACCTAATGCAATAAAAACAAATATAAAAAAAATTGTAAAAACAGAAAATAAAAACTTATGTTTCAAAGAGTGAAATTAACTTCCCCAAATATATATAGCTGCAAATAAGAATAACCATACAACATCAACAAAGTGCCAATACCAAGCCGCAGCTTCAAAACCGAAATGATGATCCTTATTAAAGTGACCTAATTTTCCACGCCATAAACATACTGCTAAAAAAATTGTTCCCACAATAACGTGAAAACCATGAAATCCTGTTGCCATATAAAATACTGATCCATAAATATGATCTGAAAAAGCAAATGTTGCATGGTGATATTCGTAAGCTTGTAAAGCTGTAAAGCAAACCCCAAGAATTACTGTTAAAATTAAGCCGTTTATGAAACTTTCTCTATCATCTTCTAAAAGAGCATGATGGGACCAAGTAACAGTTGTTCCTGATAACAATAGTACCAGTGTATTAATTAATGGAATATCCCAGGGATCAAAAGTTTCAATATCTTTCGGTGGCCATACATTTCCGACAAATTCATTTGGAAAAAGACTTACATCAAAGTAAGCCCAAAACCATGCTACAAAAAACATAACCTCTGAAGCAATAAATAATGTCATTCCATAACGATGATGAATTTGTACCACTGGAGTATGATGTCCTTGATGTTCAGCTTCAATTACGACATCTCTAAACCACATGTAGGCTCCATAAATTAATAGAGCTAAACCTAAATACATTCCCCATGATACATCTGCATGCATATAATAAACTGCACCTAAAGCTAAAACTAAGCATGAGAAAGAGGTATAGATTGGCCATGGGCTTGGATCTACAAGGTGATAATCGTGTTTTTTTTCAGCTGACATTTTTTTGGATTATGATTGTTTATAGTAATCTGTCGAGAAAAAAGTATACGACATAGTTACATCCTCTAAGTTTTTCACGGTAGGATCATTGACCATTTCGGGGTCTAAATAAAAAGTCATTACGTAAGTTGCTTTTTCACCAGCTTTTAACTCCTGTTTTTCAAAACAAAAACATCCCAATTTACTATAATATTTTCCAAAGCTTGCAGGTGAAACATTGAAACTTGCCACTCCGGCTGTTGGTTCATCACTGTAATTTGATACTTCAAACTCTATTTTGTTAACTTGACCAACTTTTACATCAATAACATTTGATTTGGCTTTGAAATCCCATGGCAAGTTATTTACGTTAGTATCAAATCTGACACTTACAACTTTATCTAACACTATTTTTGGTGCATTATTAGACACTTGAGTAGTTCCTCCAAAGCCAGTAACTCTACAAAAAAGATCATATAAAGGTACTGCTGCATAAGACAAACCTAGCATTAAAACAAAAATACCAGCTAAGACTATTGGAGTTAATTTTTTTTTTTCAATCATATGGCCCTATCAAATACTCCCGTATTATATAAAGTAAAAAAGAAAAGAAAAATCATAAAGGCAATAATTGCTAGTGCCGTAATAATGTTCTTTTTTTTAGTTTTTTTATCAGGTGTTATCATATTATTTTATCTATCAAAAAAAGGACAAAAATTAAAAATAAATAAAGTATTGAATATCCAAATATTGTTTTAGCCTTTTTCGGATTAAACTTATTTTTCTTATAGTTGTATAGTTCGTAGCATAAAAAATTGTAATAAAATGTTAACAATAATGATGGAAGTAAAAAAGTTAATCCAACAAAATTTATTAGATAAGGAAAAATTATAACTGGCAACATTAACAAAGAATAAACAAATATATTTATTTTTGTACTTTCAACTCCATTTGTTAAAGGAAGCATTGGTATATTAGCTTTTTTATAATCATCAGATTTATATAAACTCAAAGCCCAAAAGTGTGAAGGTGTCCAAAAAAATATAATTAAAAAGAAAGTCAGTGGTTCAATAGATATCGAGCCAGTTGCAATAGTCCATCCAATAACTGGTGGAAATGCTCCAGCGGCTCCACCAATGACAATATTTTGTGGTGTTCGTCTCTTCAACCAAATTGTATAAACAAAAACATAGAATAAAATTGTCAAAAGTAATATTGCTGCTGAAATTCTATTTGTAAAATAGTCTAATGCTACTACTGAAACAATTGATAAAGTGACTCCAAATATAAAAGCTTGATTTCTGTTTATTTTTCCTGTTGGTATAGGTCTCAAACAAGTTCTTGTCATAAGTGCATCAAGATCAGATTCGTACCACATATTCAATGCACCAGCTGCTCCTGCTCCAAGTGAAACTAAAAGAATTCCAATAATTGCGTCTTTTGTTGAAATAATTATTGGTGCAGTTAGTAAGCCAACAGCACATGTAAAAATCACCAAAGACATAACTCTTGGTTTCATTAACTTAAATAATTCTGAAAAATTAAATAAATCTTCTTGTGATAAACTTCTTTTTTTTAACTTTGAATTATCCATTATTTTTTTTAGCTTTTATTTTAGCTGTGCGATTTTTCTGTTTCTTGATCATCAACAAACTTTGGCAGTTCCTCAAAAGTATGAAAGTTTGGTGGAGATGGCACAGTCCATTCTAGTGTGGTAGCACCTTCTCCCCATGGATTTTGTGCAGCTGCTTTCTTTTTCGCAAAAGCATAAATAAGATTAATAAAAAATACGGCTAATCCTGCCACAGCTATATAAGAACCTATTGAAGATATATAATTCCATCCAGCAAAAGCGTCTGGATAATCTGCATATCTTCTTGGCATTCCAGCTAGGCCTAAGAAATGTTGAGGGAAAAAAATTAAATTAACCCCAATAAAAGTTAACCAGAAATGTAATTGTCCCATCCATTCTGAATATTCATAACCGGACATCTTTGAAAACCAATAATAGAAACCTGCAAAAATCGCGAAAACTGCTCCTAATGATAGCACATAGTGGAAGTGAGCAACGACATAATAGGTATCATGCATCGCAGTATCTACTCCTGCATTTGCCAAAACAACACCTGTCACTCCTCCGACTGTAAACATAAATATAAAACCAAGTGCCCACATCATAGGTGTTTTAAATGAAATAGATCCACCCCACATAGTTGCTATCCATGAAAAAATTTTAATTCCTGTTGGTACAGCAATAATCATTGTTGCTGCTAAAAAATAAGCTTTGGTATCTGTACTTAATCCAACTGTATACATATGATGAGCCCATACAACAAAACCTACTATTCCAATGGCAACCATTGCATATGCCATTCCTAAATAACCAAAAACTGGTTTCCTTGAAAATGTTGAAACAATATGACTAATCATTCCAAAGCCTGGTAAAATCAAAATATAAACTTCTGGATGACCAAAGAACCAAAACAAATGTTGAAACAGAACTGGGTCTCCTCCGGTCTGTGCTTCAAAAAAGGCGGTTCCAAAATTCCTGTCTGTTAACAACATTGTAATCGCTCCAGCTAAAACTGGTAACGATAATAACAATAAGAAAGCTGTTACTAAGATTGACCAAGCAAATAATGGCATCTTATGTAATGTCATGCCTGGAGTTCTCATGTTTAAAATTGTAGTAATAAAATTTACTGCTCCTAAAATTGACGATGCTCCTGCTAAGTGCAAACTTAAAATTGCTAAATCCATTGCCGGTCCTGGTTGACCTGCTTTAGATGACAAGGGTGGATAAATAGTCCAACCACCACCAACTCCAGTTTGACCTGGAGGGCCATCAGCAAAAATTGATAAAATTAATAAAGTTAATGATACTGGTAATAACCAAAAGGAAATATTATTCATTCTAGGAAATGCCATGTCAGGCGCGCCGATCATTATTGGTACAAACCAGTTACCAAAACCACCAATCATAGCTGGCATAACCATAAAGAAAATCATTATTAAACCATGGCCAGTAACTAAAACATTATACAAATGATAATTACCACCTAAAATACCATCGCCTGGATGCATCAATTCCATTCTCATTAAAACTGAGAATGCTGTTCCTATAACTCCTGCAACAATAGCAAAAATTAAATACATTGTGCCTATATCTTTATGATTTGTAGAATATGCCCAACGTTTCCAACCTGTTGGAGTGTGATGATCGTCGTGTGATGCTGTTTGTGTATACATTTTATTTACTCGTTATTTACTCGCTAGTTTAAGTTCATCATTTTCAATTTCTTCTTTTGCAAATTTTTCTTTTGCCTCAGATAACCACTCTTCATATTCTTCATCACTTACTACTCTAACTGTGATCGGCATAAATGCATGCTTAATTCCACAAAGTTCTGAACATTGACCATAATAAGTTCCAACTTTTTCAGCTTTAAACCAAGTTTCATTTATTCTTCCTGGAACCGCATCTCTTTTTACCCCAAATGATGGTAATGCCCATGCATGTAAAACATCATTGGCGGTGATTAAAACTTTTACAACTTTATCAACTGGAACTACCACTTCATTATCTACTGCTAATAACCTTGGTTGATCTGCTTTTAAATCTTTTTCTTCAATCATGTAAGAATCAAAAATTATATTTTCATCTGGATATTCGTAACCCCAGTACCACTGATAACCAATAGCTTTGATTGTTAAATCTGCTTTTGGTATTGTGTCTTGTTTATATAGAATCTTAAACGAAGGGACTGCCATTACAATTAAAATTAGACAAGGAATTAGCGTCCATAAAACTTCCACTGTAACATTGTGTGTTCTTTTTGAAGGATTTGGATTTGCTGATGCTCTAAATCTTACACATGCATATAGCATTAAAAATAAAACGAATACACTTATTGCAATAATAATTGGTAATAAAAGTTTATCGTGGAAAGCTACAATTTCTCGCATAGACTCTGACGCAGCTTTTTGAAATCCCAACTGCCAATCAACTGGTTGATTAGCTAAAGCACTTTGCGATATAAAAATTCCTAAAAATATGTAAAAAATTTTTTTCATTTTAATTAGCTATATAAAGCCCTTTTATAAAAATTACACTTTAGTTTTCGCGACAATTTATCAATTAATCACATAATTTATGATTGAAATAGCTGATATCACAGCAGTTTCTGATCTTAAGATATTTTTATTAATATTAATAGGTTGAACCCCTTGAAAATTAAGAATCTCTTCTCTTTCAGCCTCAGAAAAGTCACCCTCGGGACCAATAATTATACAAACAGGTTTGTCAGTAAATTTTGATTTATCAATTTTTTTATTATTTGAATTCAAGTCTGTAAAAATTAAATCCATAGAATTAATTTTTAAAAATTTTTTTAAATTTTGAGCTTTTTCTATTTCAGGCACATTTAAACGATTTGATTGTTCACTTGCTTCAATAACTACTTTTTCTAAACGTTCTATATTAATTTTTCTCACTACTGTTCGATCAAAAATAATTGGCAAAAATTTTGTAACACCTAGCTCAGTTGCTTTCTGAATCATAAAATTCTGATAATTTGATTTAATAGGTGAAAATGCTAACCATAATTCTTTTGTATTTTCTTTTTGTCTAAGTTGTTTAATTATTTTAAATTTAACTATACCTTTAGAAGCTCCTAAAATTTTTGCTTCCCACTCTCCATTTTTGTTAAATAAAGAGAAAGTTTGATTTTCTTTAACTCTCATTACTTTAATAAGATAATGTGATTGAGGCTTATTTAGCTTATCAATTATTTCAGTAGATAGCGTACTAGAAAAAAATAATCTAATATTACTCATTTATGTTAAGTTAGTTTATGAGAAATATTAAAGCAATAATTTTCGATGCTTATGGAACATTGTTTGATGTCAATTCTGCTGCTGAAAAATGTAAAGATAAAATTGGTGGCAAGTGGGAAGCTTTTGCTAATTTTTGGAGAACTACACAACTAGAATACACTTGGCTTCGAAGCTTAATGGAAAGACATAAAGATTTTTGGCTAGTTACCGAGGATAGCTTAGATAAGTCAATGAAAGCTTTTGATATAGATCTTTCAATGAAAGATGAATTACTTAATTTATATAAAGTTCTATCACCATACAAAGAAGTTCCAGAAACTCTAAAAACCCTTAAAGAAAAAAATTTTAAGTTAGCTATACTTTCAAATGGTACCCCCTCATTACTAAATGAATTGGTTAAAAGTAATAATTTAGAAAATTTATTTGATGATATATTTTCAATTGAAGAGGTTGGAATTTATAAACCCAGCTATAAAGTTTATAATATTCCAATTAAAAAATATCATATTGAAAAAAGTGAAGTTGCTTTTTTAAGTGCCAATACTTGGGATGTTTCCGGTGGTGGAAATTATGGTTATCAATCTATTTGGATTAATAGAAACAACAATATTTTTGATAAACTTGATTATAAACCAAAATATGAATTGGATAATTTAAACAAATTGATTTCTTTACTGAGTTAAATATATATACACACTTTATGAAAAAATTTATCTCTTATGGAAAAAATGTTTATGATCATGCAGAAATAAATGCTGTCATAAAAACTTTAAAAAACTCTACACAGATGGGAAAATCTGTTTCTATTTTTGAAAAAAAAATTGCAAGTATGTTTGGCAAGAAATATGGTTTGATGGTTAACTCAGGATCTTCTGCTTTAGTTTTAGCTTTTAAATCATTAAATTTAAAAAAAGGTAGTGAAGTAATCACTCCATGTCTAAATTTTGGAACTGCAGTGTCCTCAATTATGTTAAATGATTTGGTGCCTGTATTAGTAGATGTAAATATTAGAACATTACAAATAAATCCTGAATTAATAAAAAAAAAAATTACCAAAAAAACTAAAGCTATTCTAATACCGAATTTGATTGGAAACATACCTGATTGGAAAAAAATAAAACAAATAGCAAAAAAAAATAATTTATGGATAATTGAAGACTCGGCAGATACGCTGGGTGCAAAGATAGATAATAAACCAACTGGCACTTTTAGTGATATTTCAATTACTAGTTTTTATGGTTCACATGTAATCAGTTGTGCAGGAAATGGTGGAATGCTTGTTACTAATAATAAAAATATTTTTACGAAATCAAAAATCTTGAGAAGTTGGGGAAGACTATCAACTTTGATGAAAGATTCTGAAAATATTAAAGATAGATTAAAGATTAAACTGAAAGGATTTGATTTTGATAGAAAATTCGTTTTTTCAGAAGCGGGTTATAATTTTGAACCCTCTGAAATTGGTGCCTCTTTTGGTTTAGTTCAGTTAAGTAAATTTAAATATTTCAGTTCATTGAGAAATAAAAATTTTAAATTTCATCTCAAATTTTTCAAGAAAATTGAAAAATTTTTTTTTACACCTGATATAAATAGCAATGTTTATACAAATTTTTTAGCTTACCCAATAATATTAAAACCAAATAAGTATTTTAAAAGGAAAGATCTACAAATTTTTTTAGAAAATAATAAAATTCAGACTAGACCAATATTTAGTGGAAATATTCTAAGGCATCCTGCTTTTACAAAAATTATTTCAAAACAAAATAAAATAAACCAATTTAAAAATGCAGATTATATAATGCAATATGGTATTTTAATTGGTTGTCACCAGGGACTCAAAAAAAAAGATTTAAATTTCATACATAATACAATTATTAAATTTTTAAAATCAAAAAGTGTCAAATATTAAATATTCAATAATATGTTGTTACTATAATGAGATAAATGTTCTTAAAAAGAAATTTGTTCCTTTATTAAATGAAATAAAAAATTTACCTTTTTCGTTTGAAATATTCATTTGTGATAATAATTCTAATGATGGTTCTAAAGAATTCTTAAGAGAGATCGAAACTAAGCAAATGAATGATGTAAAATTTGTATATAATGAAAAAAATCTTGGAAAAGGAGGATCTATTAAAAAATGTATCTCTCTCTCCAAGGGAGAATTTATAGTAATTTTTGATGTCGATGAATATCTTATTGATGATTTAATTAAAGCGGATAATTTTTTGAATATAAATAAACAAACTCAATTTTTAGTAGGATCAAGAGTAATGCACCAAAAAAGATTTATTTATAAAAAAAATTATTATGGTGTAAGAATAATGACAATGTTGATTAATTTTTTGTATAAAACTAAAATTTCAGATTCTGCTGGAGCTACAAAAATATTTAAAAAAGAGATATATGATGGTTTGAGTATAGCAACTAATGGTTTTAATTTTGAGTTCGAAGTTTTGTGTAAATTTGCAAAAAAAGGTTATAATGTCTCAGAATTTCCAATAGAGTACTTTCCAAGATCAATAGCTGAAGGAAAAAAATTACGAGCCTTTAAGGATGGATCTTTAATTTTATGGACAATATTAAAAAATTATTTTTAAAATGAATAATAAAAATATACTTGTAACTGGTGGTCTTGGTATTTTAGGATCTGCACTTGTCAAAAAATTAAATCAAAAAAAGATATATAATATTTTTATTTTAGATAGATCTAAAAATATAAAAAAAATAAAAGTTTTAGAGCTTGGTAATTTAAAAAAAGTAAATATTATTAAAGGAAACTTTAATGATTATAAAACTGTATTTAAAGTGATTAAAAATAAAAATATAAGCACGATATTTCATCTTGGTGCAATCACACAAGTAATTGATGCCTATAAAAGTCCAATGGAAACATTCAATTCAAATATCATTGGAACAATAAATATTTTAGAGAGTATAAGAAACTTAAAAAAAAAAATAAATCTGATATTCAGTTCATCAGACAAAGCATATGGCTCTCTCGTTGGAAATTCTTATCTAGAAAATCACCAACTAAAAGGAAATTTTCCTTATGATGTCTCAAAATCTGCATCAGATTTAATTGTTCAAAGTTATGTAAAAACTTACAATCTAAAAGCTGGGATTATCCGATCAGGGAATATTTATGGACCTGGTGATCTAAATATGGATCGTTTAGTTCCTCATGTAATAATTTCATCAATATTAAAAAAAAGATCTATTTTAAGATCAAATGGAAAATTAATACGAGACTACATATATGTTGATGATGTTGCTAATGCTTATTTTATGTTGATGAAAAAAATGATTAATTCTAAAGAAAGATTAAGAATTTATAATGTTGGCTCAAAAGAAAATTTAACAGTAAAAAATTTTGTAAAATTGATTACTATTATGATTAATAAAAAAGAAATTTACCCAATTATAAAAAATAATTCTAAAATTGAAATTTATAAACAAAAACTCAATTATATAAAAATTAAAAGAGATTTGAAGTGGGCACCAAAATCTAATTTCAAAAAATCTTTAAAAAATACAATTGAATGGTATAAAAAGAATATTGATTTTTTTAATGGTAAATTAAATTAAAATAATCTAATTAATTAAATATGCATACAGTATTTTTAGCAGGAGGAATGGGCACTCGCCTATCTGAAGAAACTCATAAAATTCCTAAACCAATGATCAAAATTGGAAAATATCCAATTCTTTTTCATATTATGAAACATTATTCAGATTTCAATTTTAATAAATTCATAGTCTGTGGAGGATATAAATATAATTATATTAAAAACTTTTTTCTTCAAAATAAAAAACTCATAAAGAAAAAAAAATTTAAATGGGATGTGAATATTATAAATACAGGACTTAAGACACAAACAGGTGCAAGAATAAAAAAAATAAAAAGATATCTCAAAGATGAAAAATTATTTTTTATGACCTATGGTGACGGAGTTGCCAATGTTAATATAAAAAAAATTTTGCAATTTCATAAAAAACACAAAAAAATTGCTACATTAACTGCTGTAAGACCACTTCCAAGATTTGGAAATATTACTCTAAACAAAAATAAAGTTTCAAGTTTCAGTGAAAAAGATAGACTTCAGGAGGGATGGATTAATGGTGGTTTTTTTGTTCTCAATAGAGAAGTTTTTGACTATATTGACAACAGGGTAAATTGTATTTTTGAAAAAGAACCTCTCCAAAATTTATCTAAAAATGGTCAACTAATGGCTTTTAAACATGAGGGTTTTTGGCACCCAATGGATACTCTTAGGGATAAGAATTATTTAAATGCATTGTGTAAAAACAAAAAATTAAATTGGTTAAAATAAAATTTGATATATAGGTGTGGATAGCAATTATGATTAAAATTTTAGATTTAATTGGAAGAGTTTTAATTTCTGGTATTTTTCTGTTAAGTGGTTTTAATAAAATTGGAAATTACGACGGAACAGTCGGATGGATGGAAGGTTTTGGCCTTCCAGGATTTTTATTAATACCAGCTATAATTTTAGAAATCGTTGCACCAATTTTGATTATTATTGGTTATCAAACTAAAGTTGCAGCGGCAGCTTTGAGCCTATTTTGTATTGCTACTGCAATAATATTTCATAATGATCTTGGTGATCAAATGCAATTAATAGCCTTTATGAAAAATATTGCTTTAGCTGGTGGTTTTTTATTTTTAGTTGTTAATGGTTCTAGAGGTTTTTGTTTAGACAAAAAGTAACCTTGAATCAAATTTTAAACTCATTATTTATCACTAATGAAAAATATTGAAGTAAAACAAATTATAGATCCTATTCCCGCCTCCGATGGTGCTGGTGTAAAATTAAAAAGGAGTATTGGCGTCAACCCAAACTACTTTGATCCATTTTTGATGTTGGACGAATTTGGTTCAGAAAAAAGTGAAGATTATATTGCAGGTTTTCCTCCACACCCTCATAGAGGCATCGAAACAGTTACCTATATGCTTGCAGGAAATTTCGAACACAAAGATAGCACTGGCGGTGAAGGGAGAATGACGGCTGGAGATGTTCAATGGATGAAAACAGGAAGCGGAATTATCCATTCAGAAATGCCTGCTATGAAAGAAGGTAAACTTCACGGTTTTCAATTATGGATTAATATGCCAGCAAAATTAAAAATGAGTAAGCCTGAGTATATTTATATTGATGCTGATGAAATGAGTGTTCATATAGATGATGATAAACAAGTAAAAGTTATTGCTGGTAAATTTGAAAAAGCAGAAGGACCTGTAAAGGGACATAATGTTGAACCTATTTATCTCGATGTTGAACTAAACAAAGAAAAAGAATTTAACTTTAATATACCTTCTATGCACAATACCTTTGTTTATTTAATTAATGGTGAAATAGAAATTGGAAGTAAAAAACACGATAATGTTAAAGATAGTACTTTAATCCTGCTTACAAATGGTGAAGAATTAAAAGTAAAAGCAAAATCGAAAGCGAAATTTTTAGTTATATCTGGCAAACCAATTAATGAGGAAATTGCAAGAGGAGGCCCTTTTGTAATGAATACTAAAGCAGAAATCTTGCAAGCAGTTCAAGATTATCATAATGGTACATTTGTAAAATGAAAGCTGTAACAATTTCAAGAAATGGTGGACCTGAAGTTTTAGAACTTAAAGATATAAAATTAGGTGATCCAAAATCTGATGAAGTTTTAATTAAGAACGAGGCTATTGGCTTAAATTATATCGATACTTATCACAGATCAGGCCTTTACCCTGTTGAGTTACCATCAAATATTGGAATTGAAGGAGCCGGCATCATTGAAAAAATTGGTTCAGATGTAAAAGACTTTAAAGTTGGAGATAAAGTAGCTTATGCATCTATGCCTATTGGTTCTTATGCAACGCATAGAATTTTTCCTACCAAAAAATTAGTAAAAGTACCAAATGAAATAAAATTAGAAAATGCTGTTACTTTAATGACTAAAGGTTTTACAGTATTTTATCTTCTTCATAAAACTTATCCAGTTAGACCAGGTGAAACTATTTTGTTTCATGCGGCTGCTGGAGGTGTTGGACAAATATTTTGTCAATGGGCTAAAAGTTTAGGTTGCAAAGTAATTGGCACCGTTGGGTCTGATGAAAAAATTGAGATCGCAAAAAAAAATGGTTGTGAACATGTAATTAATTATTCAAAAGAAAACTTTGCGGAGAAGGTTAAAAAAATAACTAATGGAGTTGGAGTTCCAGTGGTTTATGACGGTGTAGGAAAAAAAACATTTGATGGTTCAATAGAATGTTTAAAAGTAAGAGGAATGATGGTTTCATTTGGAAATGCATCTGGTCCTGTAGAACCATGCAATGTTGCAAAATCACTAGCACCGAAAGGTTTATATTTGACTAGACCTAGTATTGCTCATTATACGACAACAAGGGAAGAACTTGATGAAGCAGCAAATAAAGTTTTTGAAATGTTTATTTCAAAGAAATTTGAATTAAATATTTTCAAAAAATATTCACTCACTGATATTGTCAAAGCTCACCAAGATTTAGAAAATAGAAAAATTTTAGGACCCGCCGTAATTATTCCTTAATCAACATTAACATCCATATCTGACATATGAAGTTTTAAAGCATTTGTTGATAAATGAATTTCTCTTATAAAAAATAAAATTGAAATTATCATAGACAAACAGCAAGATCCAAAAATTAGTCTAGCTACAAAAATTTCATTTAAATAGAGACCTAAGACAGTTAGCATATTAAATAAAAAACCAAATGCGGCAAACATAATTGTCCATCTTAACAATGTTATTCTGCCACTTAAATTAATAAATTGTTTCTTCCATTCAGGTGGAATATGTTTTTCATAAACATGCTCATCATGCAATTCTCTTATTAATTTACTTAAAGTGTGAAATCTATTGCTGTAAACGCTCATTAACAGCGGAATAGCCGGAAACATTAATGCAGTTACAGTGTAATCTATATTCATACGAATCAGTTTGATTATCAATCTTGCGTTTGTTATTTACAAGTAAATTTTATGAACCAATTTAACTTATTTTTAGAACTTACAAGACTTAAAAGGCCCATAGGTTACATGTTGCTTTTCTGGCCATGTGCTTGGGGTCTGACATTAGCTTATGATTTTACTAAAGATTTAAAACTATATTTTTTTTATCTTTTTCTATTTCTTTTAGGATCTATTTTAATGAGATCAGCTGGATGTATTATTAATGATGTTGTTGATAAAGAAATCGATAAAAAAGTTCTAAGAACAAAAAATAGACCCATTGCCTCTGGCAGAGTGCCTGTAAGGCTTGCTTTAATTTATTCTTTAATCTTATGCTTAATAGCACTTTTAGTTTTAATTAATTTTAATAATCTAACTATTATTTTAGCCTTTTGTTCAATGCCCTTAGCATTTACTTACCCGTTAATGAAAAGATATACTTACTGGCCACAACTATTTTTGGGAATAACTTTTAATTATGGGCTAATTTTAGGATGGACCTCGATTGAAAACTCAATAAACTTAATACCAATTATACTTTATTTTGGAGCCATATTTTGGACACTTGGATACGACACTATCTATGGATATCAAGATATTACAGATGATGAAATAATAGGAGTTAAGTCAACATCAATAAAATTTAAAGAAAGTCCAAAAAAATTTTTAAATATGAGTTACTTAATATTTTTTTTATCACTAATTAGTGTCGGTTTAATATCTAAAATGAATATTTTATTTTTCTTCCTATCAATAGTATTATTTTATCACTTATTCTTCTTGCAAGTTAAAAAATTTAATAAACAAGACACTACAAATTGTTTTAAGATTTTTAAAAGTAACAATTTTTTAGGTTTTTTAGTTTTTGCAAATTTATTAATTAATAAAATAATTTAATGAGAGAAAATTTACAAATTATAAAAAGACTTTACAAAAGTTATACAGTTAAACACTATAAAAAAATTATTTGGGCAGTTTTTTTTTCAATATTGGTTGCAGGTAGTACATCATCGATTGCATATCTATTAGATCCAGCTATAGAAAAAATTTTTATAGATCAAGATGTTAAATTGATGTATTTAATTCCAATAGTAATTGTTGTTGCCTTTTTCTGTAAAGGAATGTCTTTATACCTTGCTAAAGTTTTAATGATTCATGTGTCTCAAGAATTGAAAGCAGATGTTCAAAAGGACATGATGAAATCTCTAATATCTACTGATACAAAATTTATTGATAAAATGCATACAGGTAAATTTGTTTCCAACTTAACACTTGACGTTGGTCTCTTAGTTAATCTTATAAGCACGGCGCTTTTGAATATTTTTAAAGATACTTTAAGTTTAATAGGGTTGCTAAGTGTAATGTTTTTTCAAAATTGGAAGTTATCTTTAATTGCAATAGTAATGATCCCTTTAGCTACTATTGTTGCTAGAGTTCTTGGAAAAAGAATGACCAAAGCAACAGAGCAAACAATGGAAACATCAGGGATTTTTACAAAAAGATTAATTGAAATATTTAAAAATCACAGAATAATTAAAAGTTTTCAAACAGAAGAATTTGAAAATAAAAGAGCTTCGATTGATATCAAAAATTTAAAAGATAAAGCAATTAAAATGACAGAAATTTTTCAAAGAAATACTCCAATTATGGAAACTTTAACTGGGGTTATGATCGGTATCTTAATTTTCTACTCTGGAATTTTAATTCAAAATGATGAATTGGAAGTAAACAATTTCTTCTCTTTTTTGGCTGCAATGATGCTAGCTTATCAACCTGTTAGATCCTTAGCTGGTTTGAATATAGCAGTTAACCAAGGAATAAGTGCAGCAAAAAGAGTGCTTCCAGTGATTGATAGAGTATCTGACATAAAAGATAAATCAAATGTAGGTGACCTTAGAATTAATAAAGCTGATATAGGGTTTAAAGATGTAAATTTCGCATACGAAACCACTGAAAAATCAGCATTAAAAAATATCAGTTTAAATATGGAAGGTGGACGAATGACTGCATTAATCGGACTAAGTGGTGCAGGTAAATCTACAATATTAAATTTAATACCAAGATTTTATGATTGCAATTCTGGTAACATATCGATTGATGGCAAATCAATTTATGAAGTATCACTTTTTTCCTTAAGGAAAAATATTTCACTAGTAAGCCAAGATACTTCTCTGTTTGATGATACAATTAAAAATAATATTAGATATGCAAACCTTAATGCTTCAGATGAGGAAATATATCAATCCTCTAAAGACTCGTTTGCACATGAATTTATTGAAAAACTACCTAACGGATATGAGACAATTATTGGTGAAAATGGCGTTAGACTATCTGGAGGAGAGAAGCAAAGAGTATCAATAGCGAGAGCAATGTTAAAAAAAAGTCCAATTATTCTCTTAGATGAAGCAACATCATCATTGGATTCTGAAACTGAAAGTAAAATCCAAATTGCTATAAAAGAACTAACAAAAAATAAAACAACAGTTGTGATTGCACATAGATTGTCAACAATTCTGAATGCTCACACAATTTATATAATAGAAGATGGAAAAATATTAGAAAAAGGAACTCATGAAAGTTTATTAAGTGATTCTAAAACTTATAAAAATTTCTATGAAAAACAAATCAAAAAAAATTAATGATTTATATTTATAGAATATTAATAAATTTCATACTCTTAATTTCTCCAATAATAATTTTAATAAGATTAATTTCAAAAAAAGAAGATCCAAAAAGATTTTTAGAAAAATTTGGGTTTTTTTCAAAAAAAAGGAAAGGGGGGAAAGTTCTGTGGTTTCATACTGTAAGTGTTGGTGAGCTTTTAAGTGTCATATCTATTATTGATAAACTTGAAAAAGATAAAAGAATTTCGCAAATCTTGGTAACAACAACAACTTTAACTTCTGCAAAATTATTTCAAAAATTTAATTTTAAAAAAACAATTCATCAATTTTTTCCTATAGATAATGACCTAATAACCAAAAAATTTATTAAATATTGGAAACCATGTTTGGCAATTTTTGTTGACTCAGAAATATGGCCAAATATGCTTACAAATTTAGATAAACAATCAATAAAAAAAATTCTTTTGAATGCAAGGGTCTCAAAAAGATCATATAGAAAATGGAAATTACTTGGGAAATTTTCAAAAAATCTTTTTAAGAAATTTGATTATACGTTTCCACAAAACTTAGAGTCTAGAAGATATCTTAAAAAACTAGAGGTTAAAAAGATAAGATTTTTAGGTAACTTAAAATTTTCTCAAAAGAAAATTTTAAATGATAAATTGGACAGAAAAATAATTAAACTTATCAGGACAAAAAAAGTTTGGTGTGCTGCAAGTACTCATGATGGTGAAGAAAATATTTGTTTAAAAGTGCATAACAAACTTATAAAAAAATATAAAAATCTTATGTTAATAATAATTCCAAGACATATTGTTAGGGTAAACAGTATTTTAAAAGATATATCTACATTAAATTTAAAACCACACTTACACAGCAACAAAGGTAAGACTGATCCAAAAACTAATGTGTATTTGGTAGATACTTATGGTGAAACTGAGTTATTTTTTAACTTATGTAAGAATGTTTTTATTGGAAAATCTTTAACCGCTTTTGGGGGTCAAAATCCACTTGAACCTGCAAGACATAATTGTTCAATAATACATGGTCCAAATGTGTCTAATTTCACAGAAATTTACGAATTCTTAGATAGAAAAAAAATTTCAATTAAAGTTAAAAATGAGAGTCAACTTTATAATAAAATCTATAAACTAATTGGTAGAAAGAATTCAGTAAATATTAAGGATAAAATTAACTTTATTGGATTAAAAATTTTAAATAAAAATTTAATGGAAATAAAATCTTTAATTTAAAATATGCTAAATAAACCAAAATTTTGGGATAAAAAGCATGAGAGTTTTTATAGTTTAATTTTTTTACCTCTCACAATTTTATTAATATTAAAAAATTGGCTTTCACAATTTATTGATAAAAAGAAATTTAAAATAAAAACAATCTGTGTAGGTAATATTTATATTGGCGGAACAGGTAAAACGCCTCTTACAATTGAAATTTTTAAAATTTTAAAGGCACTCAAACAAAAGTCTGTAATTATAAAAAAAGATTATAAAAATCAAAAAGATGAGCAAAAATTATTAAGCAAAATAGGTCCTATTATTTCACATAATTCAAGAGTAGTTTCTTTAACTCTAGCTGAAAAACAAGGATACAAAATGGCTGTAATAGATGATGGATTACAAGATAAAAAAATTAATTATAATTTAAAAATAGTTTGTTTTGACAAAGAAGTTTTTTTCGGAAATGGTAGATTATTACCAGCAGGACCATTGCGAGAAAGTTTAAATAGTTTAAAAAATTATGATGTAGTTTTTTTTAATGGTGTAAGTAATTTAAAAAAAGAATACAGAGATGAAATAAAAAAAATTAATAATAATATTGAAATATTTGAAACATATCAAAAACTTTTAAATATAAAAAAAATTAAAAAAAATAAAAATTATTTAATATTTTCTGGTATAGGAAATCCATCAAATTTTAAAAGCTTACTTTTAAAGAATAAAATTAAGGTAAAGAAAACATTAGTATATCCAGATCATTACAATTATTCTTTGAATGATTTAAAATTTATTGAAAATCTGGCTAAAAAATTAAAATTAAAGATTATAACAACAGAAAAAGATTATCTACGAATTAATAATTTTGAAAAAAAAAATATTGAATTTGTTAAAATGAAACTTGAAATTAAAAGAAAAAAATCTTTAATACAATTGATAAGAAAAATATGAAAATAATCAAATATTTTTTTCAATTTTTATTCATTTGTATATTCTTTTTTATTTGTAAAATATTAGGTTATAAAAAATCATCAAATTTTGGTGCTAAATTTGGAGAATTTTTTGGTCCAATCTTTAGGTCAAAAAAAACTATTTCAAAAAATCTTAAAATTGCTTTGCCGCAAATATCTAATGATGAAATAAAAAATATTTCAAAAAATATGTGGAAAAACTATGGGAGAATTTTGGCTGAGTATATGTACATTAAAGATTTTAGGAATCTTAAACTTAAAAAATTCATTGAGATTGAAAATTCTAATATTTTAGAGGATTTAAATAAAAAAAATAAACCAGTTATTTTTATTTCTGGTCATTTCAACAACTTTGAACTTTTGGCGATGGTAATAGAAATGACTGGTATAGATTTGGCTGCACTTTATAGACCATTAAATAATCTATTTTTAAATAAAATTATGATCAAGATTAGAGCGAAATATATTTGTAAAAATCAAATTCCAAAAGGAATTTCCGGGGTAAAATCAATGGTCAATTTGTTTAAAAATGGAACTTCACTAGCAATGATGATTGATCAGAGAGTAAGCCAAGGAGAAAAAGTTTCTTTTTTTAATTCACCGGCCTTAACCACAACAGTGCCAGCTCAATTTGTAAAAAAATATAATTGTCAAATAGTTCCTCTCTATATTGAAAGAATAGACAAATATTATTTCAAAGTAAAAGTCGATAAACCTTTTGAGCTTAATCAAAATGATTCTATTGAGCAAATTTCTGAGACATTAAATAGGTGGTTAGAAAAAAAAATACTAAATAATCCAAATCAATGGATTTGGTCTCACAATCGCTGGAAATAATTATTTTTTTTTTAAACTTTCTCTTTTTAATTGAGCTTCTTTAGCAGAAAAATAGGCCTCTTGTAACTCTACATTCCAATAATTCAGTCTATCTAAGGAAATCTTTTTTCCTGAAACTGCACAATTAATATAATCTCCATCTTCAATTATTTGAAAATTATTTGGTAAAAATTTTATTTTAGCTAATTTTTTAAACATTTTTAGTTTATAAAATATTTATATATGAAAGTTGGAATAATTGGTAGTGGTGGTAGAGAGCACTCTATTTGTGAGATCATCAAAAAATCAAATAAGGTTAATCAGATATTTTGCTTTCCAGGAAATGCTGGAACCAAAAATATATCAAAAAATGTAAATCTAAATTTAGAAAATTTTACTGAAATAAAAGATTTTATTTTAGAAAATGGTATTGACTTAATTATTGTAGGGCCTGAAAAGCCATTAGTCGACGGAATTGTTGACTATTTAGAAAAATTTAATATTAAAGTTTTTGGACCTAACAAGACAGCTTCCCAATTAGAAGGTTCGAAAATATTCACAAAAAAAATTTGTGAAGAATTTAAAATTCCAACTGCTAAATTTCAAATATTTGAAAAAATTGATAATGCAAAAAATTATTTAAAAAAAGTAAATTTTCCCATTGTAATTAAAGCTGACAATCTTGCTTCAGGAAAAGGTGTTTATATTTGTACAAATTATAATGACTCTTCAAATGCAATTGATGAAATTTTTGGAGGTAAATTCGGTAAAGCAAAAAATGTTTTAATTGAAGAATTCTTAGATGGTGAGGAAATGAGTTTTTTTATTATTAGCGATGGAATATCTTTCAAAAGCTTTGGAACAGCTCAAGATCACAAAAGAGTTTTAGAAGGAGATAAAGGAAAAAACACTGGTGGCATGGGGGCTTATTCTCCATCTAGATTAATTTCAAATCTTTTAGAAAAGAAAATTGTTAATAGGATAATAAAACCAACTCTGAATGCGCTAAAAAAACTTAATACTGAATATAAAGGTTTTTTGTATGCTGGCTTAATGATCAAGAATGATGATCCATACTTAATTGAATATAATGTAAGAATGGGAGATCCAGAATGTCAAACTATACTTCCAAAATTAGAGACAGATTTTATTGAAATAATTAAAAATTGTTGTGAAAAAAAATTAGAACAAACTAAAATAAAATGGAATAAAAAAAAAAGTTTATGTGTTGTTTTAAGTAGTAAAGGTTATCCAGATAAGTTCAAAAAAAATATTGAAATAAAGAATATTGAAAAGATTATTTTAGATAATAACAATTATTTATTTCATGCTGGCACAATTGATAAAGATAATAAAATTCTATCTAATGGTGGAAGAGTATTAAACTTTGTTTCTTTATCAGAAAATTTTTCTGAAACAAAAAAAAATGTTTATAATAATTTAAAGATTTTAAATTGGTCAGAAGGTTATTATCGTAGAGATATTGGATTTAAGGTTACTGACTAATGAGAATTATTTCTGGATTATTCAAAGGAAAAAAAATTCTACAGCCTGCTGATAAAATGACCCGGCCACTCAAGGATTTGACAAAAGAGTCAGTATTTAATGTAATTAAACATTCAAATAAATTTTCAATTAATATTAAAGACTCTATCATTTTAGATTTGTATTCTGGAGTAGGATCTTTTGGTTTAGAATGTCTATCAAGAGAAGCTAAATATGTTACTTTTATTGAAAATTATAAAGGTGTTTTACCAATTTTAAAAAAAAATTTATTCAGTCTTAAAAATATAAATAATTACGAAATCTTAAATCAAGATATAAATTTAAAAAGTGAAATAATATTGAGTAAATTAAAACAAAAAAATGATATAATTTTTTTAGACCCACCCTTTAAAGATAAGAATTTAGAGAGAATTTTAAGCAATATTAATAACAACAAAATCTTAAAAAAAGATGGGATTGTGATAATTCATCGTCATAAAAAAGAAAATGACAATTACCCAGAAGATTTTAAAATTTTAGAAAAAAAAATATATGGAATTTCAAAAATTATTTTTGGACTATTCTAAATTAACTTTTTAACTGTTTCTTTTTTTATTAGTTCTACTGCTGGCTGATCATATGGATTGATTTTGAGAACAGATGCAATCAAAATTGTCTCTAAAATAAAAAACGTAAACAATTCTCCTAAAGCCTCTTCATTTCTCTTAAATATTCTGAAGCTTCTAAAGGGTATTTTTTTATTTAAAAATATTTTTTCTGTCGCTATTTTTTGAGCAAAGATAATTTCATTTAAATTTTTATTCTTAAGAACTTTATAGGTATCAAGAATTGATTTATTATTTATTTTATTTGATTTCTTCTCATCTACATAAAAAAATGTGTAAAAATTATTTTTTGGTCCATCTAAATAAAGCTGCATCAAACTATGATTGTCTTTTGGCATAGATGAAATTATTGGAAAAATCCCAAATTTTTTTTTTCCTAAACTTTCTGCAACTAATTGCTGGTACCACTTTAAAAAATCGTTTGATCTTGTATCATAATTCATAATTACTGAATTATATTTCTTTTCTTTGGTTAAAAATAAGATATTCGCAACATTTGAAATAAGCTGATTAATAAAATTTTTATTATTTACAAGTTTATTAAATACCTTAAACTTATTTTCTTTAAGACCCATTAAACTTGATGGCAACATACCTACCTCAGATAAAACAGAATACCTGCCACCAATAAAATTATTATGAGAAACAACATCAGATTTTAATTTTTCTGCTAATAATTTCAAATAGCTCTGTTTATTCTCAGTAATGAAAATATTTCTATCCTTTTTTTTTATCAAAATATTTGAATTAGCAATAGTCTCGAGTGTGTTGCCAGATTTTGAAATAATCAAATTTAGAAACTTTTGATCCTTATAATTATTAAGTTTAGGATTTAAATTATCAAAAAAGTATAATTTTTTTTTTGATTTAAAATCTAAAAAATTAAAAATAGCTTTTGTGCCTAAAATAGAGCCTCCCATTCCAATTAATCTAATTTTGTTATATTTTTTTTTTAGATCGTTTAAAAATTTTTTTGAATAGGAATACTTATAATTCAACTTCAAAGAGTTTATAATTTCATTATTTTTTTGATTAATTAGTAATGATAGATTTTTTTTGATCAAATTTGAGTTTCTTTTTTTTTGAAAACATTTAAATTCTATGTTTTTTGAAAAAATCATTTTTTCTTCAATATATTTTGAATTGATTTTTCTAAATCACTAGGTAGAGTTTCTTTATCTAATCCATCTTTTTTCTCAAGAACTTTTGTTAAATCTATGTTGTCATCTTGGGAAACTTCATCTTCATTATTTTTTCTTGGTTCTGGAAGTTTTGAAAACTCTGGTGGTAAAATAAGAGGATTTTTTTTTTCAATTAAAAACTCATCAATATTTTGTTTTTTTTTCATACTTAAAGTTTCTCTTACATTTTGACAACCGCTTAAGAAAATAAATATTAAAAGATTAAAAAAAATTAATTTAGTTAGTAGCATAATTTTGTTTCTTAAAAAAAATATCGACAATTAACAATAATAAAATTCCTACAGTTATAAATATATCTGCAATATTAAAAATAAACCAGTGAAATTCACCAAAATGAAAATCTATAAAATCAGGAACAGCATTAAAAACAACACGATCATAAAAATTTCCAAATGCTCCACCTATTACACACAAAAGTGCTAATCTTTTTAATTTTTTAGCATTTAATAACATTGCTATTAAAACAATTATTACAATTGCAATAATTATTGTAACCAAATTATAACCAAAACTTTCATTGAAAGATAACAGCCCAAATGCAACACCTTCATTCCAAATTAAAAAAATATTTAAATATTTAGACTCAAATAATTCAGCCGATAAACTTTTTTCATTTTCAGAAATCACATAGAGTTTTGTAATTCTATCAAAAGCGAAGATACCCAGAATAATAAAAAAATTTGTTACAAAATTTTTATTTAAATATCTTGTCATTACTTGGGGTGTCTCTTGCATTGATCAACACTAATTTTCCAACAGACAGGACATTTATTGCCTAATGCTTTTTTTGTCTTAACTAAAATATCTGATCCTTTATCAAAATTAATGTTAGTCTTTGACACAATACAAAGTTCGGACAAATCAATATCTCCAATTATCTCCTTATATTTTTCATTAAGTTTGATATCAAGGTCTGCCTCCAAACTTGACCCAATTTCTTTACTTGCCCTTTTTTCCTCAATACTAATATTGCAGATATTTCTAATTTTTATTAGTTCTGACCATTTCTCCTCAAGCTTTTGATTTTTAAATTTGTTTGGAAATTTTAAAAACTTTTCTAAGTGAATACTTGTATTTTTTCTAGATACTAATTGGTAAATTTCTTCAGTTGTAAATGATAAAATTGGAGCAAACCATCTAAGCAAAGACTTTAGCAAAATATTTAAAATTTTTACACATGACTTTCTTTTTTCAGAATTAATTGAGTCACAGTACAAAGCGTCTTTCCTAATATCAAAATAAAATGCTGACAAATCTACAGTGCAAAAATTTAATAACTCTTTATAAAGGTTGTGAAAATCATATTTTTGAAAATATATTTCGAATTTTTTATTCAGAGAATGCATCTTGCTAAGCATATATTTCTCTATCTCTGGTAAACTCTCAATATCTAATTCATCCAAATTAATATCTTCAAATTTATCATTTATATTTCCCAATAAATACCTAAACGTATTTCTTATTTTACGGTATGATTCTGAATGCTGATCCAGTATAGAATAATCTATTCTTAAATCCTCAGCATAGTTTGATGCTGCTACCCAGATTCTTAAAATATCAGCACCATATTTTTTTAAAATATCCTCTGGGGCAATTACATTTCCAAGAGATTTAGACATTTTAAGACCTTTTCCATCCACCACAAATCCATGTGATAAAATAGATTCAAATGGGGCTTTACCTCTTGTTCCACAGGATTCTAATAAAGAAGAGTGGAACCAGCCTCTGTGTTGATCCGAGCCCTCTAAATACATTGATGCAGGCCATTTGAGATCTTTTCTTTTCTCTAAAACAAAAGAGTGTGTTGATCCACTATCAAACCACACTTCAACAATATCACTTAGCTTATCAAAATCTTCTGCTTTATATTTATTTCCTAAAAATTTTTGAGGGTCATCAGAAAACCAACAATCCGAACCTTGTTTTTCATAAATATTTGCAATGTTTTCAAATATTTCATCATCTATCAAAATTTCATTAGATTTTTTATGTACAAAGATAGGAAGCGGTACACCCCATACTCTTTGCCTTGATACACACCAATCTGGTCTCGTCTCAATCATTGATCTCAACCTCTCTTTACCTTTGCTTGGATAAAAAGTTGTATCATCTATTGCCTTTAAAGCTTTACTTCTGAGTTTATGACTTTCCATAGAGATAAACCATTGCGGTGTTGCCCTATGAACTAAAGGTGCTTTTGATCTCCAAGAATGAGGATATGAATGAACCAATTCACCATTTGAAAGGAGATTGTTTTGCTCTTTCAATTTTTCAATAACAATTGGATTAGCCTTAAAAATATGTAAACCTTCAAACAAAGAAACATTTTTTGTATATTTTCCATCATCATCAACTGTCTCAATAGCTTTTATACCGTTATTCAAACAAAGATTGAAATCATCAGGTCCATGACTTGGCGCACAATGAACAATACCTGTGCCTTGTTCTGTAGTAACAAAACGAGCTTCTAACATTGGGATATTATGGTCGTAACCTAAATCAAAAAATGGATGCTGGCAGATAGTATCTTTAAAATCTTTACCTTTAAATTTCTTTAAATTCTTAAATTCTTTTATTTCACAATTTTTTAAAACTGAGTCTAATAATGCCTCTGCAACAACGATCTTTTTATTTTTAAAATTTCCCTCATCACTTATCTGAATTATCAAATAATCTAAGCTTTCATTGTAAGCTAAAGCTTTATTTGCTGGTATTGTCCAAGGAGTGGTTGTCCAAATAACAACACTACAATTATTTAGTTCCTTTATTTTTGATGATTTTATTGGGAAGCAAGCATAGATCGTATCAGATTTGTGATCTTGATATTCAACTTCAGCATCAGCCAAGGCAGTTTTTTCTACTGTTGACCATAAAACTGGTTTGAATCCCCTATAAAGACTCCCCTCTTTTAAAAATTTTCCTAGTTCTCTTACAATTTGTGCCTCTGCATCGTAACTCATTGTTGAATAATAATTTTCCCAATCACCAACAACACCTAATCTTTTAAATTGGTCTTTATGAACTTCTATCCATTTTTCCGCAAATATTCGACATTCTTTTCTAAATTCTACAATTGGAACATCGTTTTTATTTTTTTTATTTTTTTTATATTGTTCTTCTATTTTCCATTCAATAGGTAAACCATGACAATCCCAACCTGGCACGTAAACAGAGTCTTTACCATCCATTTGATGAAATTTTACGATGATATCCTTTAAAATTTTGTTCAAAGCAGTACCCATATGTATGTTTCCATTTGCATACGGAGGACCATCATGTAAAACAAATTTTTCTTCTCCTTTTCTTGAATTCCTTAATTCCTTGTAAAGATCAATTTTTTTCCAAAATTCTAAAATTTCTGGTTCTCTAGTTGGTAAATTAGCTTTCATTGAAAAAGCTGTTTTGGGTAAATTAATTTGGTTTTTACTCATTTTGTTTTTTTCGCGATTAAAAGATCAGAATTAATTTGTTTTTTTAATTGATCTATATTTTTGAACTTTTTTTCAGCTCTTATAAATTTTAAAAATTCAATTCTTAAATACTTATTATATAAATTTCCATAAAAATTAAATAAATGAACCTCTAATAATATTTTTTTTCCATTAAATGTGGGTCGATATCCTAAATTGGCTACACCTTTGATATAATTTGAATTTTTCATTTTTCTAGCTTTAACTGCATAAACACCTGGTTTTGCCAAAATATAATCTTTAATATCTATATTGGCTGTTGGAAAACCAATTTTTTTTCCTATCTGTCTACCTTTTTGAACTTTTCCATCAATTGACCAGTTTCTTTTTAAAAGTTTATTTGCATCATTAAGTTTTCCATTCTGTAAATATTTTCTTATTAAAGAAGACGAAATAATTTGTTTTTTTATTGATAAAGGTTGTGGTTTAATTATCTTATATTTGCATAATTTCTCATACTCAATTAATTGTTTTACGTTTCCTTCTCTTTTGTTTCCAAACCTAAAATTATTACTTACAAAAATAAATTTTGGATTTAATTTTTTGCCTAGAATCTCATTAATAAATGAAATTGATTTTGTTTTTGAAAATTTATGATTGAATTGCTTAATTATAACAAAATCGACATTAAGCTTACTTAAATTTTCAATTTTTTGATTTAAATTTGATAGTCTAAAGTTTTTTAAACCTGAGTTAAAAAACATTTTTGGTATCGGCTCAAAAGTTAAAACACCAATTTTTGACGAATATTTCTTTTTATACTTTTTTGCAAGCTTAAATAATTTCTGATGTCCTAGATGAAGTCCATCAAAATTACCAATTAAAATAATTGAGTTTTTATGATTTTTTTTTATATTAAAACTATTATATAATTTCATTTTTACCATTTTAAATCAGATTGAATATAGTTACATATTGTTTCATAGGATTTAGCTGTTGCTTCAATTCCTTTTTCTTTAATTTCATTTTTATGAATACCATTTGAGATAATTAGAGAGTCATAGTTCAAAAGATTTGCTCCTTTAATATCAGTATTTAAATTATCACCAATTGAAAGAATTTTTTTTTCTTTGTTGTTGATAGATAAATTATAAACCTCAGGATATGGTTTACCAAAGTATATTACTTTACCCCCCATTTTTTCAAAGACCATAGCTACTGATCCCGCGCAAAGTTCTCTTTTATTTCCTCTATCCACGATTAAGTCCGGATTTGTACAAATCATTTTTTTTTCTATATTTTCTTTGAATAAATCATTGTAATAATTAAGATTATTATCGAACTCTTCGAACAAACCAGTGCACAATATATAATCACTATCATTAATATTATCTGACTTCATTTTAATAAAATCATTAAATAAATCAAAATCTCGTGGTGGTCCTATATGAAAGAATTTTTGAGTCGATTGATTTTTTTTAAGATAATTTAATGAAGCTTGTCCAGATGTAAAAACATGATCTCTTATTTCTTTATCCATGCCCATTTTTTCTAAAAAAGATTTAACTACATCATTGGGTCTTGGTGCATTTGTTAAAAGAATATACTCTTTTCCTTTATTTGATATTTCATTTAAAACTTTAATAGCTTCTTTATGAAGATTTATACCATTGTGAATTACACCCCATAAATCTATGTAAAATAACTGATAATTATCAACTATCGAGCAGAAACCATCTTTATCTAAATTTTTAGTCATCAAATTAATCTATAACCCAAAAAATCCTTAATTTCCTTTATTTTTTGAGAAAGTTATTTTTATCTATATCTTGAAATAGTGTTACCAATCTCTATATGAAGTTCATATTTATAAAGGAGTATTTATGAAATTTAGACCCTTGCACGATCGAGTTCTAATTGAAGTTTTAGATAGCAGTGAAAAAACAGCTGGTGGAATAATAATACCTGATACAGCTCAGGAAAAACCTCAAGAAGGTAAAGTTGTTGCCGTAGGTGGAGGTGCAAAAACAGAGGATGGAAAAATTATTCCTATGGACGTTAAAATTGGTGACAAAGTTCTGTTTGGAAAATGGTCAGGAACTGAAGTCAAAATTGATGGTAAAGAATACAGCATAATGAAAGAGTCTGACATTATGGGTATTTCTAGTAAGTAATAATTAGAGAGAAGGAGAAATAAAATGGCAAAAATTGTTAAATTCGATGCTGAAGCAAGAGCAGCAATGATAAGAGGTGTAAATATTTTAGCTGATACTGTTAAGGTAACTCTAGGACCAAAAGGAAGAAATGTTGTAATGGATAAATCGTATGGAGCTCCTAGAATTACTAAAGATGGTGTTTCAGTTGCAAAAGAAATAGACCTAGAAGATAAATTTGAAAATATGGGTGCACAAATGGTTAAAGAAGTTGCAAGCAAGACAAATGATGAAGCTGGTGATGGAACCACCACTGCAACAATTCTAGCCCAAGCAATAGTCAGAGAAGGTGTAAAATATGTAACCGCTGGTATGAATCCAATGGATGTAAAAAGAGGAATTGATGCTGCTGTTGATGTTGTGAAACAAAATCTTGTTTCATCAGCAAAAAAAGTAAAAGACAGCGATGAAATTGCTCAAGTAGGTACTATTTCAGCAAACGGTGATAAAGAAATTGGAAGTATGATTGCTAAAGCGATGCAAAAAGTTGGCAACGAAGGTGTAATCACTGTTGAGGAAAATAAAGGGATTGAAACTGAGCTAGATGTTGTTGAAGGTATGCAATTTGATAGAGGATATTTATCTCCATACTTCATTACAAATAGTGATAAAATGACTACTGAATTAGATAATCCATTTATTCTTTTACATGAAAAAAAATTAACTAACTTACAGCCAATGGTTCCACTTTTAGAGGCAGTTGTTCAAGCTGGAAGACCATTAATGATTATTTCTGAAGATGTTGAAGGTGAAGCTTTAGCAACTTTAGTTGTAAACAAATTGAGGGGTGGTTTAAAAGTTGTAGCTGTAAAGGCTCCAGGATTTGGTGATAGAAGAAAAGCTATGCTTGAAGATATTGCAATTTTAACTGGTGGGCAGGTAATTTCAGAGGACTTAGGGATAAAACTTGAAAACGTGAAACTTGATGATCTTGGATCTTGTAAAAAAGTTAAAGTAGACAAAGATAACAGTACGATAGTAAATGGTAGTGGAAAAAAATCAGACATCGAAGCAAGATGTTCATCAATTAAACAACAAATTGAAGAAACAACCTCAGATTACGACAAGGAAAAGCTTCAAGAGAGATTAGCTAAATTAGCTGGTGGTGTTGCTGTAATTAAAGTTGGTGGTGCTACTGAAGTTGAAGTTAAAGAAAGAAAAGATCGTGTTGAGGATGCTTTAAATGCAACAAGAGCTGCAGTTGAGGAAGGTATTGTAACTGGTGGAGGGTGTGCACTTTTATATGCTGCTCAAGATCTTGATAAAGTAAAAGCAAAAGGAGAAGATCAAAAAGCTGGTGTTGATTTAGTCAGAAGAGCACTAGAAGCACCAATTAGACAAATCACTAAAAATGCTGGAGTAGATGGTTCAGTTGTTGTTGGTAAATTATTAGAACAAAATAAAAAAACACATGGTTATGACGCACAAAATGAAGAATATTGTGACATGTTTGCTAAAGGAATTATTGATCCAGTGAAAGTTGTTAGAACTGCACTTCAAGATGCAGCATCAATTTCTGGATTATTAGTAACAACAGAAGCAATGATAGCTGACAAGCCAGAAGAAAAAGATGCGGCTCCTGCTGGAATGCCTGGTGGAATGGGCGGCATGGGTGGCATGGGAGGAATGGGTGGCATGGGTATGTAACCCAATAACTCCTAATCAAAATTCTAAAAGGGCAGTTTTTACTGCCCTTTTTTTTTGCTTAAAAAATTTGTAATATAGAATTATTATTATGTCGAAAAGATATAGTGGAAAATCGTTTAAAGACTCTAGTGTCAAAAAAAAACCTAAATTAAGTTTTAAAGAAAAAAGAAAACTTAAATGCGAAAAGCGAAAAAAATAAAAATTAAAAAAAAATCCTTAATTTATTCAAGCCTAGTGTAGTTTTTTTTAAGTTTTCAAAAGTATTTAAATATGTATAAGAACCCAGATTTATGAATAATGCTATAAGAAACATCACCATAATTGCCCATGTTGATCATGGTAAAACAACCCTAATTGATAACCTGATGAAACAAAGTGGCTCATTTAGAGAAAATGAGGTTGTTGATGAAAGGTTAATGGACTCTGGTGAATTAGAGAAAGAGAGAGGTATTACAATATTAGCTAAACCTGCCTCGATTAATTGGAAAGATTCTAGAATAAATATAATTGATACACCTGGCCACAGAGATTTTGCTGCTGAAGTTGAAAGAGTGCTTAGCATGGCTGATGGAGCTTTGTTACTAATAGACTCTGCTGAAGGTGTAATGCCTCAAACAAAATTTGTTTTGGCAAAGGCATTAAAACAAGGATTAAAGCCAATTGTGGTTATAAACAAACTAGATAAAGCCGATCAAAGAGCTAACGAAGTTCTGGATGAAACATTTGATTTATTTGTAAGTTTAGATGCTAATGAGGAACAACTAGATTTCCCCGTTTTATATGCCAGTGGAAGATCTGGATGGGCAGATATAGAGGTGGATGGCCCTAGAAAAAATTTAAGCCCTTTGTTAGACAAAATTATTGAACATGTACAGCCTGCTGAATTAGATAAATCAAAGCCATTTGCTATGTTGTCAACACTTCTTTACGCAGATAGTTTTTTAGGAAGAAGTTTGGTTGGAAGAATTACTCAAGGTACAGCTAAAGCTAACCAAGCTATCAAAGCAATTAATTTAAAGGGTGAAAAAGTTGACGAAGGTAGACTTACTAAAATTTTTAGATACGAAGGAACTAAAAAAGTTCCAATTGAAGTTGGTGAAGCTGGAGATATTGTGGTTGTTGCGGGTTTAGAAAAAGCTAACGTTGCAGATACTATTTGTGATCTTGAAGTAAACGATCCAATAGAAGCTACTCCTATAGATCCTCCAACTATGTCAATTACAATTACAGTAAATACATCACCTTTGGCTGGCACAGAGGGTAAAAAACTTACAAGTACACAGATAAGAGATCGATTAGTTCAAGAGGCACAAAACAACGTTGGAATTACATTCACTGAAAATGAGGGAAATGATTCTTTTGTGGTTAGTGGTCGTGGTGAACTAATGTTGGAAATTTTACTTACCCAAATGAGAAGAGAAGGCTTTGAAATGACAGTGAGCCCTCCAAAAGTTCTTTACAAAAAAGATGAAAATGGAAACAAGCTTGAGCCACTAGAAGAAATTACCATGGATCTTGACGAAGAACATTCATCAAAGATAATTGATTCAATGAATAGAAGAAAAGGAAAACTGATAGAATTAAAAGATACTGGTAAAAATAAAAAGAGACTTATATTTCATGCACCGACAAGAGGTTTAATGGGATATACAAGTAGATTTTTAACACTTACAAAAGGAAATGGTGTAATCAATAGAATTTTTCATGAGTATGGTCCATTTGAAGGTGAAATGGAAGGAAGAAGAAATGGTGCCCTAATTTCTATGGAACAAGGAAAGGCAGTTGCTTTTGCAATCTTTAATCTTCAGGCTAGAGGAGAAATGTTTGTTACTCATAACGATCCTGTTTATCCAGGAATGATTGTAGGACTATCACCTAAGCCAGGAGATATGATTATTAATGTAATGAAGGGAAAAAAATTAACTAATATGCGTACACAAGGTACGGATGAAAATGTTGTCTTAACTCCAGTTAGGAAAATGTCAATTGCTGAACAACTAAGTATGTTAAATACTGATGAAGCTTTAGAAATAACTCCTGAGTCTTGTAGGTTAAGAAAAGCTATTCTTGATCCTCATGAAAGAAAAAGAAGTGAAAAATCAGGCGCTGCTGCCTAATCAAAAATTTTATCAACTAAAAACAAACCTAGTGCAACACACGGACCAATACCAAAAGCGAATAAAAGAGTTCCGACACCTACTGTTCCACCTAAATACCAGCCAATACTTACAACAGAAATTTCTAAAAAAGCTCTAACGGCTGCCACTGGTAAATTAGTTACTTTTTGTAAACCAATCATCAATCCATCTCTAGGTCCTGCACCAAGATTAGAAACTAAATAAATGCCCCCACCTATTCCAACCATCATTACAGAAATTACTGCTAGAATTAATTGATTAAGATAATTAGACGGGGTTGGTACAAACTTAATACAAAGATCAATCATAAAGGCTATTATTAAGGCATTAAATATTGTGCCCATTCCTGGTTTTTGACCAAGAGGAATCCATAAAATTAAGACAGCAATACTTATTAAAAGAGTGATTGTTCCAATACTTAAATTAACATTTAAGGAAATACCTTGAGCTAAAACACTCCACGGAGAAGCGCCTGTAAAAGAAACAATCAATAACCCTTCACCAAGACCAAACAACGTCAGACCAAAGCATAAAAAAAAGAAAGTGGAAAATTTTGGTTTAAAATTATATGGCTTGTCAGAACTCCAATTTACTTTTGGTATTTTCTTTATTTTTAAAAACATCTTAATAAGTTATTTCTATTATAGATAAAGTCTACTAATGTAATAGCCAAATGAAAAAATTTATAGTCATTTTATTTATTGTAATTTTCCCAGTTATTTCCATGGCACATATAGGTCACTACAATAAATATAACAAAATTGAAATGGAGATTTTTAGAAATGGTGAATTAATTGGATACAATTATTATTTTTTTGAGAGAAATGGTGAGGAAACCATTATAACAAATCAATTTAAATTTTCTGTTGTTATCTTAGGTGCCAAAATTTTTGAGGTCGAATCTTATAGTGAAGAAAATTATATCAAAGATCAGTTGATATCATTTAATTCTAAAACCCTTCAAAATAATAAAGAAAAATTTGTAAATTTAAATTTAAATAAAAATAGTAAAAAATTTGATATTAAAGGCTCTTCATTCAATGGCGAGGCTAACCTTAATAACGTTATTGGAAATTGGTGGAATCATAAAATTTTACAGGCAGGGTCTCAAATAAGCCCAATATCTGGAAGTATTAAAGAACAGGTTGTTACTTTTATAGGAAAAGAAAAAATTGATCTTTATGGAAAAATTTATGATGCTGATCATTTTACACTTAAATCTAAAGATATGAATATTCCTAAAAATAAACGATTAGACTTTAATATTTGGTACGATCAAAAAAATTTAAGAATTTTAAAAGTGACTTACTCAAGGATGGGTAATTGGGAATACAGATTGAAAAGCTTTGAATAATTTATCTTGAAATTTTTTTAAATAAGTCCTGTGCACTTATCCACCCTGACTCTAGTCTTGGCCCTACAAACCAATCAGCACAAACACCTATTTTTTTCTTTGGATCCCAATAACTTTTAATTTTAAAAGGTTTTGAATTGGAAGAATATTTCCAACCATGGTTAAGAGAAAAATTAATTTTTGTTTTTTTAATATTTGAAAGTTGAAAGAACTTATTGATCATAATTTTTGAATTCTCTTTCTTATTATCTTTATTTTGATTAATCTTTTTATTTGCCCAATTAAAAGTACTTTGAAGGGTCCATAAATCATATTTTGATTTAAATCTTTTTTTCGAGTTTTCATTACCCGCCCAACCAAGAATTGGATCTTCGAAAAGATAGCTACTATTTGATTTCTTGTTTTTTTTAATAGCAATCATAGTAGTTATATTCGCATCCATTTTTATTGATTTTTTTAAAAAAGAATTATTTATGAATCTTTTAGAGAGTCTTTTTAATTGTGGAAAAGGACAGGTCAAAATAATACTTTTAAAAGATTTTAATTTTCCATCAGCAAATGATAAATGCCAAAATTTATTTTTATAATGAATTTTTTTTAATTCACTTTGATAGTTGCACTTAATTTTTTTTAATAAGTACTTGCTAATATCATTGTTTCCATTTTTACCTATAATTTTTAGATGTTTTTTATTTTCTTTTTTTTTGGAGTTAAGAAAAACGTGTTTGCCACCCCAAACCTTTAAAATTCTTTTTTTAATTAAATCTTTGGTAAATTTTTTAAATTCTGAGGTTTTTGGCGAAAAGTATTGAGTACCATGATCAAAGCCTATATTGCCTTTCATTCTTTTGAAAGATGCACGTCCTCCTGGACCTCTTGCTTTATCAAATAGGATTACTGAATTTTTTTTATTAAGAAGATTCGCAATTGTAGCTCCTGAAATACCTGATCCGATTACACAAAATTCACTCATTTACCAGCAACTACCATACCCTCAATCATCATGGTAGGTGAATTTGTTGCATATTTGAACTCTAGATCATTTGCGAGGGTAATATTTTTAAACATGTCTTTAAAATTACCTGCAATAGTAATTTCATTTATAGGATATTTAAATTCTCCATTTTCAATAAGAAAACCTGTGGCACCAACAGAATAGTCACCAGTTACTACATTGCTTCCATGACCTATAGTTTCAGTTATATAAAGACATTTTGAATTAGCATTTAAAAGATCTTTGTAAGAAATATTTCCATTTTCAAAATAAAGATTACTTGTCCCTCCACACCTTCCATTTGATTTTTGATTTAATTTTTTTCCATTATAAGTATCTATCAAATAATGCTTTAATACTCCCTGCTCCACTAAATTTAAAGTTTCAGTTTTTACACCTTCTAAATCAAAACTTCTTGATCCCAAACCTTTTAATAGATCTGGTTTATCCACAATATTTATTTTATCTGAAAATATTTTTTGATTAATTTTATCTTTTAAAAAAGATGTTCCTCTCGAAATAGCTGAAGATGTTATTGCGCTAGCAAAAGTTCCTAAAATTCCTTTTGCTATTCTTTTGTCAAATATTAAAGCAATTTTTTCGCTACCAATTTTTTTAGGACTTAGTTTTCTAATTGTTTGATCTGCAGCTAATTTTCCTAATACTTCCGCATCTTTTATATCTTTAAGGTGACATTTGTTTGTATATTCATAATCACGCTCCATACTCTTTTCATCTTTTGCAACGGTAACGCTAGAAGCTACAAATGATGAGTCTTTATAACCTTTGCAAAAGCCATCACTGTTAGCTAAAATAAAATTTGATTTATCTTCAGAAAAACTAGACTCAGTATTAACAATTTTTTTATTTACAGATGCCGAGGTTTCTAATCTTTTTAAATATTCAATCTTTTCCTCATTTTTTATGTGGTTATTATCAAACAAATTCAAATCTTTTACTTCATTAGCAAGTAAATCTTTATCTGGCAAAGAGTTAAATTCATCTTCTGGAGTATTTTTTGTAGTTTCAATACATTTTTCAATAAGAGTGTCTAAATTTTCTTTTAATAGATTAGAAGATGATATTGTTGATTTTTTTTTACCAATATAAGTTGTTATACCAATAGCAAGATTATCTGATCTATAAGATTCATCTAATTTTTTATTTCTAAAGTTTACTGTTTCAGAAATTGAATTACTCACAACCACACTTGAGTCTGTCGCTCCTAGTTTTTTTGCAAGATCTAAGCAATAGGTTGCCTTTTCAGATAAATATTCCTGATCTTTAATCATTAGAGTTTTGTACCACCCACTGTCATCTTGTTAATTAATATTGAAGGTTGGGCTACTCCAACAGGAACACCTTGACCAGCTTTGCCACAAGTTCCAATACCTGGATCTAACATCATATCATTTCCAACCATTGAAACTTCTTTTAATATAGACGGACCATCACCAATAAGTGTTGCACCTTTGATAGGTGATCCAATTTTACCATTAATGATCTCATATGCCTCTGTACAATTAAATACAAATTTACCTGAAGTAATGTCAACTTGTCCTCCACCAAAACTGACTGCAAAAATTCCATTATCAACTGATTTAATCATTTCATCTTGTGTGTGATTTCCATTCAACATCATTGTATTTCTCATTCTTGGAAGCACTATATGCCTATAATTTTCTCTTCTGCCACTGCCTGTAGATCTAGTTTTCATCAATCTGGCATTTAATCTATCTTGCATGAAATTTTTTAATATTCCATTTTCAATTAAAACTGTTTTTTCCGTTGGAGTTCCCTCGTCGTCTATTGTGAGACTGCCTCTTCTATTATCTATTGTTCCATCATCAACGATAGTTACACCTTCGCTTGCAACTTTTTGGCCCATTAAATTATGAAATGCCGAAGTTTTTTTTCTGTTAAAATCACCTTCTAAACCATGACCTACAGCTTCATGAATTAAAATAGCAGGCCAACCAGGACCTAATACAACTTTCATTTCTCCTGCTGGAGCTGGTTTACTCTCTAAATTTACAGAGGCTATTCTTAAAGCTTCATCACAAACGTTTTTCCAATTGTCATTTTTTAGATAAGCGTCATATGATTTTCTTCCTCCAATACCATAAACACCCGTCTCTTTTCTTCCATTTTTTTCAAGCATTACCGTTACATTAAATCTAACTAGAGGACGAATATCAGTAAGTGTTTCACCGCCAGATCTGATTATTTCGATAGACTTTTGTTCTCCAAGAAAATTTGCTGTTACTTGCTTAACATTCTTATCTTTTGTTCGAAGATATTGATTTACATTGTTCAAAATCTCTACTTTTTCATTAAGTGTTTTTTGATCAATAGGATTAATATTATCATAATATCTTTTATTAGATTTGGGTATTTCATGATTATAGACGCCCTGAGATGATTTTAATGTTGATCTTAAATTTTCAGAGGATTGTCTTAGGGAATTTTTCGATATCTCGTTAGAATGAGAATAAGCAACAACTTCATCTGAAATAGCTCTGAAACCAAAACCTAGGTCTGAGCTAAAACTAGAATTTTTAATTTTATTATCATCTAATAAAATAGACTCTGATTTAGAATTTTCTAAATACAACTCACCATCATCACATTTCTGTAGTGTATCCGAAATTATATTTTCTGCATCACTTCTTGATAAATCTGATTTTTCAAAGAAATCACTCATAGTTACAATACATAGTTTGTTTAATAGAATTTTCAACATGTGTATTTTACGCATATACATAACTTCATTTTTTTGCAATTAATTGACTTAATGAAAGTTTATTTTAATAATTCGTGTAAAATATGTAAGGCTGAAATTGACTTATATAAAAAAGAAAAAATTCAAGATATTGATTGGATTGATATTACGGATAATACTTTAGCCACAAAAGAAACTTCTAAAAACGATAAAGAGCTTCTTCGAAGACTTCATGTCAAAGATGGTGAAAAAGTTTTAGAAGGAGCAGAAGCTTTTTTATTAGTTTGGAAAAAAATACCAAAATATAAATTTCTATATAATTTCTTTAGATTACCAATAATTTTTAATATTTTCTCGTTTGCTTATGAAATAATCGCTTTCTTTCTTTATCTAAAAAATAAAAAACAATTAAAAAACTAACTTGTAAAAAATATCAAAAATTTACTTAACACACCCATTGAGACAATAAACATAATAAGAACTATTGCATACATCATCAAGATAACTTTATTTTTTTTTCGTCTAAGTCTAACAAAATCTTTATCATCTAAATCTGAAACATCTCGTTCTCCAACAACAGGATAATCATAAGTAAATCGCCAAGTACTATCTCCAAGTCTAGCATCTAAATTATTATAATATGTTATCCAAGCGATAATATATCTTAGCAACAAATATAAGATGATTAAAAAAATTGTTCCAAAAGCCATTTAAGATAATACCTAATTGGAGATTGTTTTTTAATTAATATTTTTGTCTCTTTTTCTTGCAATAAGTTGTGTTAAAGAGTCGACCATTGTATCTGAGGCCTTGAATATATCTACACTTCTAAACTCATGGGAAATATTTTTTTCTGGATTTGTTTTATCTTCTATAACAATACCTTTATCAGGAGAGTTGTCTTTAATATATATTAATAGTAACCACTCTTCATCATCTGACTCATCGAATTTTATAAAAATCTCGCCTGTTTCAAATCTTCTATCTATACAACGAAAAATAGACATTTCTCTCGAAATATGTCTCCTATTTAATTGAAACACTAAACTACTTGCACTTCTATAAAAACTTTCTAAAGCAAACTCAATTTTTTGTCTTGCTAAAGTGTACTCTTTTTCTTTTAATAATAAAGTTTCTCTATCTTCATTTCCTTGAAGTTTAACTCCAAGAGCCTCAACTCTTTCTTTAATTTTTTGATCTCTAATAAGTCGATACTTTTCTTTAAGTTTATCAATCCTTTCTTGTAATCCCGCATAGTCGTCTCTTTTTTCTTTTAATGAAATTTTTTCTAATCTTTCTAATTCTTTAACCTCCCTAATCCTGAATTTTTCTATCTGTTTATCTAATCTTAATTGAGTCAAAAATTGCTTTTGTTTTTTAGCTTGTTCAATTCTCAAAAGAGCTTGTTCTTTTCTCAGAAATAATTTTATATCTTTCGTTCTCTGTTTTTCTAATCTAGCTTCTTCTCTAAGTTCTTGTTCTTTAAGTTTTACTCTTAAATTATCTTCCTCCT
>QCKW01000008.1 GCA_003215055.1 Pelagibacteraceae bacterium AG-410-N23
AAATAATGAGAATTAATTTTTATGGATTAAAAGCAATTTATTTGCATGAAATGGATCGTTTTAGAAGAACATTGGGACAATCACTTTTATCTCCTGTAATATCTACATCGCTTTATTTTATTGTATTTGGCTCTGTAATTGGTGGATATGTTCAAAAAATAGATGGGATAAGTTATGGATCTTATATTGTACCAGGTTTGTTAATGTTAACATTGCTCACTCAATCAATAAGTAACACATCATTTGGTATTTTTTTTCCAAAGTTTAATGGAACGATTTACGAAATTCTAGCAGCACCGATTTCAACTTTTGAAATTGTACTAGCATTTGTAAGTGCCGGAGCAACCAAAACACTAATAGTAGGCTTTGTTATATTCTGTACATCCTTATTTTTTGTTGATGTTCAAGTTCAGTTTCCACTATTGATGATTTTCTTATTAATTTTAGTCTCTTTTACTTTTGCTTTATTTGGTTTTTTGATTGGATTAATAAGTAAAGATTTTGAACAAATGTCAATCGTGCCATCATTGGTAATAACACCTATGGTTTTTTTAGGAGGAAGTTTATATTCACTTGATATGCTGCCAGAGTTTTGGCAAATGATTACTTATTTTAACCCTGTTGTTTATCTGATTAATGGTTTGAGATATTCATTCTATGGTATTTCAGATTTTAATATTTGGATAAGTGTTGGTTTAATGGTTTTATTTTTTATAATTTGTGTTGTAGCTGTTTCAACATTATTAAAAAGGGGCTATAATATCAAATCTTAACTGACCCATTTCTGGGCCAGTTAAAACTACTAATATACAAGAGGAATTGTTTTTATTAGAATTGTTCGGACTCTGTTGAGCCATCCATTGCTGTCGTTGAGCTTTTCCCACTACTAATTGTATTAGAAACAGCATCAAAATAAGAAGTACCAACTTCTCTTTGATGTTTTACACTAGTGTAACCATCTTTTTCACGAGCAAATTCTTGTTGTTGAATTCTTGAATAAGCAGTCATCCCTTCTTTTTTTGTATTTTTCTGCTAATTCAAAAATTGCAATATTTTGAGTATGAAAACCAGCAAGAGTTATAAATTGAAATTTATATCCCATTTTACTTATTTTATTTTGAAAAGTGGCAATTTCATCGTCTGATAAATGTTTTTTCCAATTAAATGATGGAGAACAATTATAAGCCAATAGTTTTCCAGGAAATTTTTTGTGTATAGCATCCGCAAATTTTTTAGCCTCCTCTAAATTTGGAGTTGCAGTTTCACACCAAATTAAATCTGAATAAGGAGCATAAGCTAAACCTCTAGAAATTGCTTGATCAATACCCGCTTTTACATAATAAAAACCTTCCGGAGATCTTTCACCAGTTAAAAATGCTTTATCATTATCATCATGATCGTTTGTAATTAGTTTTGCAGCATTTGCATCTGTTCTTGCTAATATTATCAATGGAACATTAGCAATATCAGCAGCCAATCTAGCTGCTTTTAAGTTTTTGATCATTGTTCCAGTAGGTACAAGAACTTTTCCACCCATATGACCACATTTTTTTTCACTAGCTAATTGGTCTTCAAAGTGAACACCTGCTGCACCAGCTTTTATAAATTTTTTTGCTAGCTCGAATACATTTAATGGACCACCGAACCCAGCTTCACCATCTGCAATGATTGGCAGCATATAATCAACTTTATTTTCTTTTTTCATGTCTCCATCAATTATCTCCATATGTTGAATTTGATCAGCTCTTATTAAAGCATTATTCATTGATTCAACTAATTTTGGAGCACTATCATATGGATATAAAGATTGATCAGGATACATTTCACCAGCACTATTTGCATCTGCTGCAACTTGCCAGCCACTTAAGTAAATTGCTTTAAGGCCAGCTTTTGCATGTTGAACAGCGTGATTTCCAGATAGTGAACCGAGGGTATTTACATATGGCTCTGAATTTAGCAAATTCCATAATTTAATTGATTGATGTTTACATAAAGAGTATTCAATTTTTAAAGAACCTCTTAATCTTTCCACTTCTTCTGGTGTATAATCTCTCTTAATCCCTGCAAATCTTTTCAAGTCGTATGAGATATTTTCTGCACTCATTTATAAAATCCTAACGTTAATATATTGTTGTTAAAATGAATTAAGTAGAAAGGTGAAAAATTAGTTAGAGTCGTTAAGGGTCTCAACTAGATCTTTCATTCCACTTGAACCCCAATCACAATGGTCATCTCTCATGTAGATTCCTCTGCTATTATGCTTAGCTAGATCTTCATGTCTTATGATTTGAGCCTCATTTTCATTGTTTTTTAATTTTTCGTCCATGTAAATTTTATAATTTACAAGATTTACAAAATCTACAAAAAAGTATAAAATCCTTGTAAATGAGGGAAAATTTTTGTAAATATTAATTTACAAAATTTACAAATAGAAAATATGAGTCAATTAGATTTAAAAATTGGGCCAAAAATAAAGGCTTTTAGAAGACAATTAGGACTTCAGACTAATAAACTTGCTGAGGAATTGAGTATTTCTCCCAGCTATTTAAATCTCATTGAGGGAGGAAAAAGAAAAATAGATGGAGATCTTTTACTTAAAATTTGTGAAAAATTAAATATTGAACTTTCTCACTTAACATCAAAAACTGATATAAATCTGGAAAATACTTTATCTGAAATTCTAGATGATAAATTGTTTGAAGACTTAGATATTTTAGGTCCTGAAGTTAAAGATTTAGTAAGTACCAATCCAAAAATTGGTAAAGCAATTGTAAGATTAGGTGATATTTTAAAACAGAAAGATCACGAACTTATAAATAAAATAGAGAAAATATCTGGAAAAATTGTAGATAATAGAAAGAATTCTTTTCCTGGAGAAGTTATTTCAGATTTCCTTCAAGAAAACAAAAATTATTTCCCAAAGTTAGAGGAGTTTGCAAATAAAGTTTTTGAAAAAGTACAAAAAAATAACCGAACAAGATATATAGCTCTTTGTGATTATCTTAAATCAGAATATGGAATAACAGTAAAAGATGTTATTCCAGAAGAAAATAAACCTTTTTCAAAAATTTATAATAAAAACAAAAAAGAACTTTTTTTGAGTGACTACAGTTCATTAGAAACTAAAAAATTGCATGCAGCAGCCCAAATAGCACAAGAGGGTGCAAATAAAGAAATCGAAGAATATTTGTCTAAATTTACTTTTCCCTCAGATGAGTCAAAAAAATTAAGTAAAGTTGCTTTACTTAATTACTGTGGAGCTGCAATTTTAATGCCATATAAACTTTTTCATTTTGAATGTAAAAAACTAAAATATGATTTAGAGTTGTTGCAAAATACTTTTGCAACATCTTTCGAACAAGTGGCGCATAGAGTAACTTGCTTGCAAGATCCAAAATTACCTGGAATACCATTTCATTTTTTAAGAGTAGACATGGCTGGCAATATTTCTAAAAGATTTTCATTATCCGGGATTGAAATTCCAAGATATGGAGGTGCTTGCCCAAGATGGAATGTTTATTCTGCTTTGACAAGACCAGGTGTTATACAAGCTGCTGTTAGTAAAATGTCAAATGGAGAAAAATATGTTTGCATAGCAAGAACTGTGGAAAAGGGGATTGGAAGATTTGGCCAATCTAAAAGTATTTTATCAATTGGTTTAGGTTGTGAGGCAAAATACGCAAAAGATTTTGTTTATACAGAAAATATAAATGTAAATGATAAATCTACCGAAATACCAATAGGTGTGTCATGTAGAACCTGTGATAGATTAGATTGTTCACAAAGGGCATTTCCTCCATTACATAAAAAATTTGATGTGGATATAAACACTCGAGGTGTTTCGGTATACGTAGGTGATAAAAATGATTAAATTTATAATCCCAGCTGTAATAATCTTTTTGATAGTTTTGTTCTGGGAAAAAATTAGTGAATTAATTTATAAAAAATTTAAAATTAAAATTAACTACATTGCAATTCTAATATTCTTAATGATCATTGGGGTGATATTGATTTTGCTATACAATTAACCTAATGAAAGACTTTGATATAAATAGTTGTGAATTAGTTAAAACTGACGATGTTTTTACACTTAAAAATGTAAATACTACTATAGGTTTCGTAAGATTTAATAAAGCTGGAGAGATAGAATATATTTTTGTAAATCCAATTTTTAGAAAAAAAGGTATTGCAAAAAAATTGTTAAAATTAGTAAGAGATAAAACGAATAAAAAAATAATATTACAAAAACCAATAAGTCCGTTAGGTTCGAAACTTTTAAGGTCTTTAGAAAAATGGAATTAAAAAAAAAATTTAAACCAAGAATAAAAGCTAGGATCAGGAAAAATAAGCAAATTCTTTCAAAGAATATAGATAACTTTTTTGAGTGGATAAAAGGAGCAGAATTAGTAGAGCTTAAAGAATGTAATACTGATGAAGATCCTGTAAGACCTGAATTAGACAATATTTTTAGAAGAAGTTATGGAAGAAAAATTTATGGTGTAAAATATATGGGAGAAATCCATGCTGTTATGTGTTTTGCGTATACTAATGAAATTCCAAAAAATGTTGAGGAATTGGATAAGTTAAGTCATGACGCATTTTTACAAAGTGCACAAAGGGATCAAAATGTTGGTCAAATAGCTATAGCATATACAGTTTGGTCCAAAAAAAAGGGTGGTGGAAAATTGATTGTAAAAGAAGTTTTTAAAAAGATTAAAAATTCTAACCATCTTAATAGATTAGTAACTTTATCCCCTCTAACTGATATGGCTACTAAATTTCATTCAAGAAATGGCGCTAATCTTATACAAGTAAATGAAACAACTCAAAATTTTGAGTATAAAGTTATTAAATAACAATTAATTAGAAAGTTTAAATGAAAAATAAAAAATTTTTTTTTATATCGTTTTTATTTTTTTTAGGACTTTCTCAGATAATGGCAGATGAAAGAAAAAATGAACTTGATAAACTTTTCAAGGAATTAAAAAAAGATAATTCAACTTTAGCTTTTGAAATTGAGCAAAAAATCTGGAAAATTTGGAGTACGCACCCTAAAAAAAAACAACTTACGGTAATGTTAAATAAAGGCTCTGAATTAGTAAAAAATAATCGATTAAGAGAAGCAGTAAATGTATTTACTAAAGTAATAGAACTTGATCCTTACTGGGCTGAAGCGTGGAATAAACGAGCAACAGTATTATATTTATTGGGGGAATTTCAAAAATCACAAGATGATATTGATAAAGTATTGAAGCTTGAAAAAAGACATTTTGGTGCTCTTGCCGGACAAGGTTTGGTCAATATACAATTAAAAAATTACGAAAAAGCAATTATGAGTTATGAGAAAGCTCAAAAAATATATCCAACAATGAAATCTCCTAAAATTATGATAAAAGAGATAGAAGATTTAATTAAAAAACAATCAATTTAAATAAATGAGTAAATTTAATTGGAATTATCCCACAACAATGTGGGTTGGTGAAAACAGAATTAAAGATATTAGTTTAGCTTGCAAAACATTAACTATTAAAAAACCATTATTAGTTACTGATAGTGACTTAGTTAATTCAGAAATTGTTAAAAAAACTATAGAAAATTTAGATATGACAACTGAAGTTTATTCAAATGTCAAAGGCAACCCTACTGGGACAAATGTTGAAGAAGGAGTTAACTTTTTTAAAAAAAAAAATTGTGATGGTGTAATCGCATTTGGAGGTGGTAGCGCCTTAGATGTTGGTAAAGCTGTTGCGTTTATGACTGGTCAAACATTACCTATATGGAATTTTGAAGATGTTGGAGATAATTGGAAAAAAGCTAATCCAGATAAAATTGCTCCAATCATTGCTGTTCCAACTACAGCTGGCACCGGTTCAGAAACAGGGAGAGCTTCAGTAATTTTGAATGAAAAAACTGGAGTTAAAAATATAATTTTTCATCCAAAATTTTTACCATCTATTGTTATTCTAGATCCTTTATTAACAGTTGAACTTCCTCCAAAAATTACAGCAGCTACTGGCATGGATGCTCTAGCTCACAATTTAGAGGCATATTGTTCTCCAAGTTATCATCCAATGGCCGATGGTATAGCTCTAGAAGGAATGAGATTGATTAAGAACTGGTTATTAGAAGCAGTAAAGAATGGATCAAATGTTGAGGCAAGAATGAATATGTTGACTGCAGCCAGCATGGGTTCTACCGCTTTTCAAAAAGGTTTAGGTGCTATACATTCTTTAAGCCATCCAATAAATGGTTTAAACAATGTTCATCATGGTTTATCGAACGCAATATTTATGCCTTATGTTTTAACATTTAATAAAGATGTAATTGAAAACAAAATTATAAAAGTTTGTGAGTATTTAGAAATGGAAGATAAATCATTTGATGGTTTTCTTAATTGGATTCTAGATTTGAGAAAAAAACTAAATATACCCCATAAACTGTCTGAAGTAATTAAAGAGGAAAATTTTGAATTAGATCGATTATCAAAAATGGCTTTAAATGATCCTTCAACAGGAGGAAATCCAAAAAAATTGACTGAAAATGATATGAAAATTTTGTATCAACACAGCATGTCTGGTGAGTTATTTAAATGAGCAATTTAAACATTTTAATTGTCGAAGGTAATTTGAGAGAGGAAAATCAAAATTTTTCAGAAGTAGGAATTCAAACTCATACTGAAAGTTTAAAAGATAGTTTGAGTCATTTTAATTACAATTTAAACTTTGATGTTGTAAATCCATCATCAGATAAAAACTTAAGTTTAGTCAGTGCAAAACTTTTAAATTACGATGGTTTAATTTGGGGTGGAAGCAGTCTCAACATTTATAACGATACACCAGAAATAAAGAGGCAAATTGAGTTTATGAAAGAATGTCAAAAAAAAGTTAAAAATATTTTAGCCATTTGTTGGGGTATGCAAGTAGCTGTTACAGCTGCAGGAGGAAAAGTAAAGAAAGCTAACAATTCCCATATAGGCATAGCAAACGAAATTATGTTGAGTAAAGATGGTTTAAATCATCCATTATATAAAGATAAAGATAAAAAGTTTAACTCACCAGCGTTTAACTTTGATGAAGTTGTTACGTTACCCAGCCATGGTGTTTGTTTAGCTTCCAATAGGATAAATAAGATCCAAAGTTTATATTTTAATGTAGGTGATACAAAAATTTGGGGTTTACAGTATCATCCAGAAATTACTTATGAAAAAATGATTAGTTTAATTGAATTTAGAAAAGAAAAGTTAATTAAAAATAGAAAAGTATTTGAAAATGAGGAACAAGTTAAAAATCATGTATCTTCAATTAAAGAAGAAATAACTGTGTCAAATAAGACACAAAGAATGGTTGAGTTGAAAAATTGGTTGGATAATATTAATAATAATTAATCAAATAATGTTAAGTTACATATTACCTTTTATTATACTAATACTTATTGTCGTATTTATTCACGAATATGGACATTATTATTTTGCAAAAAAATACGGTGTAGGTGTTACAGATTTTTCTATCGGATTTGGTCAAGAAATTTTTGGATGGAACGATAAATCTGGCACAAGGTGGAAAATATGCTGGATTCCTTTAGGTGGTTATGTAAAATTTTTTGGTGATAGAAATGTTTTTTCTCAAGCAGATCAAGAAAAAATTATTAAAAAATACAATGAAGAAGATAGAAAAAAATTATTTGTTTTAAAACCTTTATATCAAAGAGTTTTGATTGTATTTGGAGGTCCTTTAGCTAATTTCTTATTGGCTTTAGTAATATTTTTTTCAATTTATACATTTGTTGGTAAAGATTTCACACCTGCGGTAATTAATGAAGTTCAAAAAGATAGTCCTGCAATGGCAGGTGGATTAAAGGACAGTGATATTATTTTAGAAATAGATGGCAACAAAGTGAAGAGCATAATGGATGTTTCTAAATACATTATGATGTCTACTGATGATTTTATAGATTTTAAAGTAAAACGTTCATACGACGAATTGTTACTTAAGATTAAACCAAAAATCATAATGGGCGAAGATAGCCTTGGTAATAAAATAAACAAAAGAATGGTTGGAATTAAATTAGGCGCATACAACAATGAAATAAATCATGTTAAATTAGGTCCAGCTCAAGCAATTTATCATGCTGCTCATGAGGTGTATTATGTAAGTATTTCTTCATTGAAATATATTGGTGCAATGATATTTGGCAAAGCTGATACCTCTCAACTCGGTGGGCCAATAAGAATAGCCAAAATTTCAGGTCAAGTAGCCGAATTTGGAATTTTAGCTTTTATCAGTATGATGGCATATATTTCAATCAGTTTAGGATTAGTTAATTTATTCCCAATTCCAATGCTTGATGGTGGACATTTAATGTTTTATGCTTTTGAAAAGTTTTTAGGTCGTCCCTTATCTCAAAAAACTCAAGAAGGATTTTTTCGAATCGGTTTATTTTTATTGTTATCATTAATGTTCTTTACAACTTTTAATGACCTTAAAGACCTAGGATTATTTAATTAATTAAGTTTACTTAAGTATATAAAAGTCAATAAAATCAACACTTATTTTCAATTTTACAATATATTGTGCATAACTTTTTTTAAAACACTAAAAAAAGTCTTGATTTATCAACACTTTTGATAAGAATAGAAAATAACCTAATAAAACCGGAGCTAAAATGAACAAAAAACAATTAGTAGTCAAGCTTTCAGGGGCTTTAAATTTGAGTAAAGCTGATGCTGAAAGAACTTTTGACACAATTACCAACACTATTTTAGACGCTTTAAAAGCTGATGACTCAGTGAAAATTGCAGGATTTGGTACTTATAAAGTTGCTAAAAGAAAAGCTAGAGTTGGAAGAAATCCTAGAACTGGTGAGCAAATTCAAATTGCTGCATCTCAAAAGGTAAAATTCTTGCCTGCGAAAGCTTTAAAAGAAGTATTCAACAGATAATATTTTTTTAACAGCCTTAATGTTAATGGTAGCATTAAGGCTGTTTCTATATGCAAATACTGCATAGCCAATTTTCGTAATAAGCGTTAGTTTTTAGTTGTTATAAAAATATAAGAGTTTCCTTTAACAGGGAGGTCTTATGACTAAATTATTTAAAAAAATAAGTGCACCACTTATTAGTTTAATTTTTTTATTAAACATGAGTAGTGCTGGTATGGCAGAAACAACTGTTTCTGCTGAGGTAGGGTTTATATTTAATACTCTTCTATTTCTAATTTGTGGTTTCCTGGTGATGTTTATGGCAGCCGGTTTCGCAATGTTAGAGTCAGGTATGGTTACATCAAAAAGTGTATCTGTAATCTGTGCAAAAAATATAGGTTTATTTTCAATTGCAGGAATTATGTTCTGGTTGGTTGGTTATAACTTAGCTTATGGAATTCCAGAAGGTGGATATATAGGAAAGTTTATTCCATGGTCAGATGCTAGTGCTGTAGATACTGGTTATTCAGATGGTTCAGATTGGTATTTCCAAATGGTATTCTGTGCAACTACAGTTTCTATTGTATCAGGTACTATGGCTGAAAGAATTAAACTATGGCCATTCTTCGTATTTGCTGCAATTCTTTCAGGAATTATTTACCCAATCGTAATGGGTTGGCAGTGGGGTGGAGGCTGGTTAGCAGAGTTAGGATTTTCTGATTTTGCTGGTTCAACTTTAGTTCACTCAACTGGTGGTGCAGCAGCTTTAGCAGGTGCTATCATAATTGGACCAAGACTTGGAAGATTTATGAAGTCTGGTGCGCCGGCTCCACTTAAGCCGTTTGCAGCTTCATCAATTCCATTAGTAACAATTGGAGTGTTTATATTATGGCTAGGTTGGTTTGGCTTTAATGGTGGTTCACAATTAGCTATGGGAACTGCTGTTGATGCAATTGCTGTATCAACTATTTTCATGAACACATTTTTAGCAGGTGCAGGTGGTGTTATTGGCGCTGCTATTATTACAAGATTACATTTTGGTAAAACAGATGTTGTCCAAATGTTAAACGGATGTATTGGTGGATTAGTTGCAGTTACAGCCGAACCGTTAGCTCCATCACCTTTTGCAGCAATCTTAATTGGTGCTGTAGGTGGTTTAATAGTGGTTTATGGTACTAAACTATTATTCTCATTAAAAATAGATGATGTAGTAGGTGCAATACCAGCCCACTTATTTGCAGGAATTTGGGGAACACTAATAGTTCCAGCTACAAATTCTGACGCAGTTTTCAGTTCACAGTTGATTGGAGTTTTATCAGTTAACATATTTGTGTTTGTAGTAGCTTACATTGTCTTTAGCGCTATAAAAGCAACTATCGGCCTAAGGTTAAGTAAAGAAGGTGAGACCAAAGGAACTGATGTCACTGAGACTGGAGTAATTGCATACGCAATTCGTGACTAATTGTTAACAATAAAGGGGCTCTCTGCTCTCTGTAAATACAGATTACTCATCAGAGAGTCCCGTTAAAAAATTCTTCCTCTAGTTAGTTGAATAAAAGAGCCCCTCCCTCAAGGGGCTTTTTTTATTTAAGGTGTATTTTCTTCCCAAATTTTTTTCCAGTCAAAATTTGGAGGCAAACCATATATTGAGTTAATATTTGTAGCATGCATTGCTAATGATGGAATTGGTGATAAACAATATTCTTTTTCGTAAATTTTATGTAAATTTAATTCCATAGGGTGATGTCTTTTTGTACCCATTAATTTAAGATCATTTAAATATTTCATTATCATTTTTTTACTTGTTAAAAATGTTATCAAACTTTCATTGATTGTTCTCCAATGTCTCATATTTCCAAAAAATAATTTTGTATTATCTATGGTAGAGTATAAATAAGGATAATCTGCAGGACATAAAAACAATTCTCTATTTAGCTGTGAACTTATTTTTTCATACGAAAAAAGCATTTCTGTTATAGCGTCAGTCGTGTGTATATAGTCATCTTCTAAAAAATAGAATAAATCTGAGTTTTCGTTTTCAGCAATTTGAATAGATTTAAGGATATTCCTCATATTTGAAATCATATTTTTTGATATTCCTTTTCCCTCTATATCTGTTTCACTAATTTCGTTAATAAATTCATTTTCATTAATATTAATTAATTTTGTCTCAATATCTGTAATGTTTAGAATTTCATTTATTTGTGTAAGACTTTTCTCATTTGATTTATCATCAGTAATAAATATTTTTATTTTTAAATCTTTAAAACTACTTCTTGCTAACTCACATGATTTGATTACAGATTTTATTGTTCTTAGAGTGTATTCAATTTTTGGTGCATCAAAAATTCTCTTTTTGCTTTGATCCAGCATTACTTGATCATTATCTTTATCACCAAAAGTGTAAGATCTAATTATTATTGATAAACTATTAATTTTATTTGTTATTTTAGTACTACCTAAAGGTACAGTAATAGATTTCTCTCCACTTTTACTTAAATTTTCACTTATAAGTGTGTTAGTTCCTGGGATTTTTAAGTTAGCTTGATCTATTATTTCATAACCAAACTTTCTTACAATTTTTGCTATAAATTTAGAAAAAAAATTTTTTTTATTGATAGTTTTGTTTTTCATAAAAAAAAATATTGTTATATATTAATATTTATCTTAAATATTATATAAATGAAAATAACATCTTCATCAGAATTAGTAGATAAAGCTTTAAAAGAGATAAAAACTATAACAATTGATGAAGCGCACTCAAGAATGATAGAGGGTAAGTCAAATATAATTGATATAAGAGATATAAGAGAGCTTCAAAATGAGGGAAAAGTTGAAGGAGCAGTTCATATACCAAGAGGCATGCTTGAATTTTGGCTGGACCCTGAAAGCGCATACTTCAAAGAAGGAAAATTAGATTTAAATAAAGAAATGGTATTATTTTGTGCTGGGGGACTTAGGTCTGCACTAGCGGCTAAAACTTTAAAAGATATGGGATTTGAAAAAGTATCTCATATTGATGGAGGTTTTGGAGCAATCAGACAAAGTAAGTTTAAAATTGTTTAAGAATTATATTCATCAAGAGCGTAATCAAGTCTATCTTGCCCCCAAAATAATTTATTATTTACAACAAACGTTGGTGCACCAAAAACATCATTATTAAACGCTAAGCTAGTTAGGTCTTTTAACTTATTTTTAATTTTAATTTCTTTAATTCCTTCATTAAATTTTTTTTGATCAATTTCACATTGGGACAATATTTTTTTTAAATTCTCTTCTTTTGAAATGTCGATATTATCTTTCCAATAAGCATCAAAACAACAATCTATAAATTTTTCTCTCTTATTTTCATCAATAAAAAGAAATCCTCTCATTAAATATAATGAATTAATTGGAAATTTTTCATTCCACTTAAAAGGGATATTATTTTTTTCAGAGATTAATAAACAATCATTTTTCATATTTTTCATTTTTCTTTCATTAAATGCAGGAGCTGTTATGCCACCAAGATTATGTAGACCACCCAATAAAATTGGTTTGTAGTTAAAATTATTTCTTTTATTTAATTTAATGATTTGTTTATGAGCTATGTAGGAATATGGGCTTATAAAATCAAAATAAAAATCTATAGATTTAGTCATAAAGATTTATACTTTTGGTATAAAAAATTCTTATCAACCAATAAAAAAACAAACCAATAGGACCAATTAAGTAAGTAATTACAAGTGGGATTGATACTAAAATTTTATTTATTGAGAGTTTTTGGGAGTCTCTGACTATCCAGCCTCCAGTAAATAAATTGATCGATATAAAATGGATCCAAAACATCATAAGATATGATCTATCTGTAAATAAATCAGATAAACGATCAATACCAAGATAGAGACTGAAGTTATTTATAAAATCATATGAGTTTAAATATGATTTATATAAAATAAAAACGTAGGAACCGCTCAAAATTAAAATTGGAAATATTGATGTTACATAATATCTTGAAAGATTTGAATTTGGAAAAAAAATTAGTATTAACCAGAATGGTAAAACACCCAAATTCACCCAATAGTAGAGCATTTCTAATGTGAAATAATTATAAATTTCTTCGATCATTTAAAAATATATTATATTAAATCTACTCATGATTCCTATAAGAAATAAAAAAAAAACTTTAGAGGTTACAGTTGAGGAAATGAGAAATTTTGCATTTACTTATGTAGAAAAATATGCACCTTCAAAACAACAGCTTAAAACTTACTTATTAAAAAAATATCTTAAAACATCGGTTCCTAATGTAAAAAAACAAGACATTACCAATTTAATTGAAATTGTTCTTTCAGATTTAGAAAAAAATAGATTTATTAATGATAAATTTTATTCTGAAAGTAAGGCTAAAAGCATGATTCAAAGAGGAAATTCGATTAACAAAATTCGAAGTTATTTAATTGGCAAAGGAATAAATGATAAATTTATAACAGATACAGTAAATAATATTAGAGATAAAAATTCAGACCAAGATTTTTTTTCAGCAATAAAGATTTGTAAAAAAAAAAGAATAGGTCCAGCTCGGACCGAAGATAATAGATCATTATTTTATAAAAAGGATATTTCTTTATTAGCAAGAAATGGATTTGATTTTGAAACTTCAAAAAAAGTTATGGATATAAAAAAAGAAGACTTTCTTAAAATTATAAAATTACTTTAATTTTTTATCTTTTTCTTTTTTTACTAAATAATTAATTTTGTTTTTAATGTAGTTTTTTACCATCACGAATACAATTAATCCAAAAATAGAGACCGAAACAATAATAATTAGTATAATTCTTAATTGTTCATCCATTATAAGATATTCTTACTTTTTAAAATTAAACTTGGATTTTTAAAATCTTTTTTTCCATAAAAAATTTCATTTCCCTCAAAATCAGTAACTTTTCCACCAGCATGTTTTAGTATTGCATGACCAGCAGCTATATCCCATTCGCAAGCTCTTGGTTCAGCTACATATCCATCAAACTCTCCAGAAGCGATTACACAAAATTTTAACGAACTTTTCATTCTCACATATTCTTTAACATTTAACTCTTTGTGAATTTTTTCAATTTCAGGTTTGATTTTTTTTGAATAAGAAACAAATTTAATCTTGTTTTTATCAAAATTATTTTTCTTATTTAGTTTAACTGGTTTTCCATCAATTAGTTCAAATGCAAAAGTATTTCCATAAGAATAAAACATTCTTTTTTTTGCTGGAGCATAAATTAAGCCTGCTACAGGTTGCTTATCAATTATAAGTCCAGCATTAATAGTGAATTCATCAAGACTATTTATATAATCGTAAGTTCCATCAATTGGATCTATTAACCAAAAATCATTTAGATTTTTTATTGATTTATTATCTGAGGTTTCTTCTGAAACAATTGGAATATGAGGAGTTAATTCATTAATTTTTTTTGTAATAATTTTATTTACTTCTATATCACCATTACTTACGGGCGTATTGTCAGATTTAATTTCTTTTGTAAGACCACGATTTCTTAGTTCTAACGAAACTTTACCAGCATGTAAAAAAGTATCTATTAAACTTTCAACAGTTGTTTGTATATTAATTTTGGTCATTTAATTTTATAAGCTCAATATTTTCTGCATTAATCACTTTTTTTCCTACATTTTCAAAATTAACTGTAATCTTTTGTTTTATTATTGATTGAACTTGGCCGATTCCCCATTCTTTATTGTTTGGATTATAAACTTTGTCACCTGGTTCAAAATCAAAAATCATTTAACTTAACTTATATTAGAATTAAGTATAAATACCATCAAATGAATAATGAATTAAATTCTATTGGACTAAACAAAAAGCCTACAGATACAACTGTTGTTGTAGCGATGTCTGGAGGAGTTGATTCATCAACGGTTGCAGGAATGATGAAAAAAGAGGGCTATAAAGTTATTGGTATTACTTTAAAGCTATATGATGATGGAAAAGAAGTAGCAGCTTCAAAACAATGTTGCTCTGGCCAAGATATAATGGATGCAAAACGTGTAGCTCAAAAATTAAATATTGACCATAAAATTTTATATTATCAAAATAAATTCAAACAAGGTGTTATAGATAATTTTATTGAAAGTTATTCAAAAGGAGAAACACCAATACCTTGTGTTCAATGTAATCAAACAGTTAAATTTAAAGATTTACTTGAAGTGTCTAAAGATTTAAAGGCCGATGCAATGATAACTGGCCATTATGTTAAAAGTATCACCTCAGATAATCAAACTAGCATGTACAGAGCAATTGATGAAAATAGAGATCAAAGCTATTTCTTATTTAATACAACAAAAGATCAATTGAATTATTTAAGATTTCCGCTCGGTGGATTATTAAAAAATGAAACGAGAGAAATTGCAAAAAATTTGAATTTGAATGTTGCAGATAAACCAGATAGTCAAGATATTTGCTTTGTACCAAATGGTGATTATGCATCTGTAATTCGAAAATTTAGACCTGAGTCTTTACAGAGAGGAAATATAAAAAACTTAGAGGGAAAAGTGATTGGTGTACATGATGGTATTATTAATTTTACAATTGGTCAGCGAAAAGGAATTAAAGTTTCAGACAGTGAAGCTTTGTATGTTCTTAAAATTGATTCTGAAAAGAATGAAATAATTGTTGGACCCAGAGAAAAATTAGGAAAAAAATCTATTTCATTAACAAATTTAAATTTATTAGAAGATAAATCAGTTTTTAATAATGAAATTTATGTAAAAGTAAGATCAACAGGAAAGCTTCTTGAAGCTAAAATTAATCTTCATCAATCCAATAGCGCAGATGTAAATTTAAAAGTTTCTGAAGATGGTATCTCGCCCGGTCAAGCTTGTGTTTTTTATAAAAGAGATGATTTAGGTTATAAAGTTTTAGGTGGTGGATGGATTAAGAGCTAGTTTTTTTCCACATTAAAAATGTAAGTAAATAAAAAGTGATAATTCCTAAAAAGTAATCCCATTCCAAAGCATGTTTAAAAAATTTTAAATTAAATCCTAAGAATTCATTACCCGGTAAGCTAATAATAGGTACACTTATTAAAGCAACAATAATTAAAACAGATACTAAAATTAATTTGAGTTGTAATATTTTAGGATTAATGAAATTTTGTAATTTTTCTTTGAAAGAGTAAAATGTTGCTACAAGGTAAGCTTGTGCCACTAATTCAAAGATAATAAATGATAAAAGTATTACTCTTCTAAAAAGTTTATAAAAGTCGTTATCAAACTTTATACCAAGAAATATTGAGTGAATTGTCAAAGCTATTGCTGACGCAACTCCAAAATAAAAAAGTTTATTAATATATTTGTGATCTTGATTAAAAAATTTAATTATATTTCTATTATATATCCAATATTTAATTAACAGAAATGATGTTAAAAACATACCAGGTTTAAATATCAACCATGATGGGTAAGGTCTTGCTGTTCTACTTATGGATGCACCTCCATCTAAGTATGGAAAGGTATTATGAATAATATCTTCTTGGTTTGGGAATAAGCTATGAAACTGAGTTATTAATATTAAACAAGCATTAATAGTAACAAAAGGGATTATAAAAATCCATATGCTAATGGATTTAGCTTTACTTATTTGTTCCATTGAAGTTATTTTTTCTTGTTTTTCTTTCTAGCTCTTCTTTTTTTAGACCCCATTTTTCTTCGGCCTCTATGTTTCTTTGGATATCCCATTTTTTCCTTTAGTTATAATTTAATTGAAATTATGCTTGGGATATAGCATTGTCCGGAAGAGTTATCAAATATTTATGTCAAAATCTTTTAAGACATTTTTAAAACACACAGCTAAAGATTTCCATAATCAGTCTGTTAATCCTCCAGTTGTAAGAGCATCGACTATTATATTTAAGTCAATGCAACACATAAGAAAAACTCAAGTTAAAGCAAAAAAAAATCCAACAGGTGGACATTATGATTATGGAAGACAAGGGACTTCTACCACATATATTTTGCAAAAAATTTTAACTAAATTAGAGGAGAGTTATCACGTATTCACTACACCAACAGGTTTTGGTTCTGTATTTTTAGCCATCTTTAGCGTTGTTAGACCAGGCGATGAAATTATTGCAGCAGATCCAGTATACAGTCCTACAAGAATTTTAACGCAAGATTTTCTAAAACAATTTAATATTAAAACTATCTTTTATAATCCAAGTGATCTTAAAACTTTAGAGAAAAATATAACAAAAAAAACAAAATTAATCTTTGTTGAAAATCCAGGAAGTAATACTTTTGATTTTCAAGATCTTGGAAAAATAATTTCTATAGCAAAAAAAAATAAGATTTTGACTGCTATGGATAATACTTGGGGTACTCCCTATTATTTAAAACCTATTAAACTAGGTTTTGATATGGCTATAGTTTCAGCTACAAAATACTACTCAGGACATTCAGATGTTATGGGAGGAAGTTTAGCAGTCAATAAAAAAGTTTTTCCAAAGGTAAAAGAAGCAGAAAAGATTACAGGTTTAAGACTTGGACCAGATGATGCTTATTTAATAACAAGAGGTCTAAGAACTTTAGATGTAAGGCTAGATAGACATAGAGAAAATGCAAAAAAAGTTGCTGCCTTTTTATCTAAAAATAAAAAAATTAAATTACTTTATCCTTTTAAGAAAGACTCGCACAACTTTAGAATGTGGAAAAAATATTATTCAGGGGCCTCTGGCTTGATGGGACTAAAAATAAAATCAAAAAATATAAATTCTGTAAGAAGATTTGTTAATTCTTTAAAACTCTTTGGATATGGATATAGTTGGGGTGGATTTGAAAGTTTAGCACTACATCAAGAATTTAGAGAAACTGGAAAAAGAAAATATATGAATTTACCTAAAGACGAACATCTTGTAAGATTACACATTGGACTTGAGGATCCAAATGACTTAATTGCAGATATCAAACAAGCATTAAGACATTTAAAATGATATCAGAAAAATTTTTTCATTCAAAAACTGCAGTTATAACTTTGTTTGCTGCATGTTTTGTTGTTTTAATCTCTTTGGGGGTAAGGCAAGTTTTTGGTTTATTCTTCATTGATTTCAATGAAAGTTTGAAAATTAGTAATACTGCATTTGGATTTGCTATTGGAATACAAATGTTAATGTGGGGTTTAACTGGTCCAATCTTTGGAGCATTGGCTGATAAATATGGTGGTCATGTAGCTATAATCTCCGCATTCATATTTTATACTTTGGGTATATATTTTTTATATACAGGTCCAAACACTGGAATTTATTTTCAAATTCATATGGGTTTATTGATTGGAATAGGTCTTGGAGGTACTGCAATAAGTATCCCAATGTCAGTAGTTGGTAAACATTTCCCACTTTCCACAAGAACTATTGCGATGAGCATTGTAACCGCCATTGGGTCATTTGGTTATTTTCTTTCACCAATTTTTACCACTTATTCTTTAAATGAATATGGTTGGAATTATACTTTATTCATATTTACTTTATTTTTAATAACGGGTTTGGTTGCTGCTTACTTTGTTAGATCGCCATCTGAAATTGAAAGTGTAGAAAAAACTTCTGATCAATCATTTAAAGAGGCCTTGACCGAAGCTTTCAAAACTAAAAGTTATATTTTACTAGTATCAGGGTTTTTTGTTTGCGGTTTTCATATTACTTTAGTTGGAACCCATGTACCAAAATACGTTATAGATAGGGGTTTAGAGGATTGGACTGCTGCTGCTATTTTATCGTTAATTGGTCTATTTAATATTTTTGGTTCATTGTTGAGCGGATATCTTTCAACAAAAATGAGTAAAAAAATTATTCTTAGTACAATTTATTTCTTGAGGGGTATTTCTATTGTTCTTTTTATATTTACGCCAGCAACAAATATTAGTGCATTTTTATTTGGAGCGAGCTTTGGTTTTCTATGGCTTTCAACAGTTCCAGCTACAAGCGGAATAGTAGCACATATGTTTGGCACAAAATATTTAGGCATGTTGTACGGGATAGTTTTTTTAAGTCATCAAATAGGATCTTTTTTTGGTGCTTATTTGGGAGGTTTGTTTCATGATCTGTATGGTTCATATGACTATGCGTGGTATTTAGCAATTGCTTTATCTGTTTTCGCAGCAATAATACATTTGCCAATTAAAGAAGAACCAGTTTTAAGATTAAAAATAGAATAAATTGAACAAAAAAAATCAATTAGCCGATATTCATAATTCTAGAAAACCCTATATTATTTACAAATCGGGTAAGGGATTTGATTTGTACACAAATTTTTCAAAAAAAATTATTTTAAATAACAAAAATATTAAAAGTTTTTTAACAAAAAAAAATAAAAAGAAATCAAAAAGTACTGACCTTTTTATTGGTTTTTTTGGATATGAGTTATTAAATAATCTTATTGAAGTTAAAGTTCCCAAACAAAAGAATTTAAACTTTCCAAAAGGGATTTTTTATAAACCAGAAAAGAAAATTAAACTTAGTAATAATTTAAATTATAATTTTGAAAATTTTAAATCGGGAAACTTTAAAATAAATATTAATAGAAAAAATTATACGAAAATATTTAATAAATTTAAGAAAAAAATAAAAAGTGGTGAAACATACCAAATCAAAATTTGCACTAAATATAAAACAAAGTCTAAAATTAATCCGTTAGATTTTTTTTCAAGGTTATCTAATACTAATCTTGCTCCAGAGGCTTTTATGATTAAAGATGATAATTACTCAATAATTAGTTGTTCACCCGAAAATTTAATTACAAAAAAGGGGAGAAATATATCTACAAAACCAATAGCCGGGACTGTAAAAAAAACTAAGAAGTTAAATAAAATAAAAGCATTAAATTATTTTAGAAAAAATTTAAAAGAAACCAAAGAGCATAATATGATTGTTGATATGGAAAGAAATGATTTATCAAGAATTTGTAAAGTGGGTACTGTAAAATTATCTAAACAAAAAATCGTAGAAGAATATAAAGACCTTTTTCATTATGTAAGCCTCATCAAGGGAAAATTAAAAAAAAATATAAATAATTTTGAAATAATTAAAGCAATGATGCCAGGTGGTTCAGTTGTTGGGTGCCCAAAGATAAATACGCTTAATCTTTTAAATAATCAGGAAAAAGAAAATAGGAATATTTATACAGGTAGTTTTGGTTACATAAAATTCAATGGTGATATGAGATTTAATATAATTATACGATCAATTTTAAATTTTAAAAATATATCTGAAATTTCAGTTGCCTCAGGTGTTGTTGTCGACAGTAACGCCAATCATGAATTTAATGAGAATTTTCTTAAAGCTAAAGCGTTAATAGATTTATTTAAATGATTTATGTAATTGACCATAACGACTCCTTTACTCATAATGTGGTTCATCAATTTGCTTTATTTGATAAGGTTGAGTGTGACAACTATGATAAAGTTAGTGAAAATAAGATTAAGCAAGCATCAACAATAATTTTTTCACCTGGACCAGGTAATCCAAAAAATTATCCGATTACTTCAAAAATTTATAAAAAATTTAAAGGTAAAAAAAAAATCATAGGGATTTGTTTAGGATTTCAACACATTCTATTTTGTGAAGGTGCAAAAATTGTTGAACAAAAAAAAATTTATCATGGTTTTCAATCAAATGTAAAAGTAATCACTAATAAATCTTTATTCAAAAAAGGAAAAATATTTAAAGTTGGCAGGTATCATTCTTTAAAATTAAAAGAACCTTTCAAATCTTATAATTTTGAGATAACTATGAGATGTTTAAATTCAAAAGTCGCAATGGCATTTGAAAATAAAATGGAAAAAATATATGGATTTCAATTTCACCCAGAATCTTTTTTAACTATCAATGGTAACTTACTTATTAAAAAAATCTTATCAGCTTAAAGACTTAAAACAAATAGAGTTCCAAGATCTTTGGGGAGATCATGGAATTTTTACAACAATGTGGATTTTTGGCAAACCAGCAAAAATTTTATTCTTTGATAATCATTTAAAAAATTTAATTTTATCTTTAAAAAAATATCAAATAAAAAAGAAATCTTTAAAATTAGATATTTTACAAATAATTAATAAAAATTTATCTAAAAAAAGAAAATATAATCATCTATTGAGAATTGCTGTAAATAAGAAAATTATTTCAATATCTTTAAGAAAAAGAGTTAAACCAAAATTAAATTTTAATTTGAAGTTAGTAAAATTAAAAAGAAAAGAACCAGAATTTAAAAATCTTGAATACAAAAAAATTTTATCTTATTTATCCAAAATTGATAACTCCAAATCAGATATTGCATTGGTATCCAATAAAAAATTATTAGAAACTGGAACTTCAAATTTATTGTTTATTAAAGATAAAAAATTTTTTACTCCAAAAAAAGATTATTATGAAGGAAATACTTATAAATTTTTTAGAACAAAGATAAAAGGAATAACAAAAAAAGATATCTTATTAAAAGAGATTAAGAATTATGATGAAATCTTACTTTTAGGTTCTGGTAAAGGTGTCGCTTCAGTTAGAACTATTCATGAGATAAAATGGAAAAGAAAGAATTTGAAAAATTTTAGAATTCTTTCAAAATATTATGATCATGCAATAAAGAAATGTAATTCTTATAGATTTCAAAAATGAAAGACCCAAATAACCCTTGTTTATTTTGTGATATTAAGAAAAGTGGATCTGCTTATGAAAATGAATTAGCTTACGCAAGTTATGACTCTTATCCTGTTACAGAACATCATTGTTTAATAATTCCTAAAAGACATATAAAAGATTATTTTGATTTATCTAATGATGAATTAGTTGCTTGTAATGAACTTATTCAAATTATAAAAAAGGAAATTACAAAAAAAGATCCGACTGTTAAAGGATTTAATTTAGGAACAAATATTGGAAAAGTTTCTGGTCAATCAATCTTACATTGTCATCTACACCTGATTCCCCGTAGAGAAGGGGATGTTGATAATCCTCAAGGTGGAGTGAGGTCTGTGATCCCAAATAAACAACACTATAAAAGAAATAAATAGCTTGTTATTAATGACAAATTGACCCTAGTTTGAGGTTGCACTATAAATTCAACTATATATAAAACTTAAAAAATTAATTCAAAATTTAAAAAAAAGGCGGAAATGTTAAGTAACAATCCATTTTCAATTTTATCTGAAACAATCTCACCCTTTGCAATGCAGTCTTTTATTATTGCGATGGTTTTGTTGATTGCAATTGGAACAATCATACAAATGATACATCATAAAAATCTTACTTACTTTTTAAATAATGCTAAAAAAGCAAAACTTTCTGCCACAAAAAAGTTAGGTGTAGGAGAAAAAGTTTCTGTAATTGCCAAAACAACAGTTGTTGATATTGGAACAACCTCTGAATTAGGTTTTGGTAAAAGAAGACTTGCTCATGTTCTTGGAATGTATGGAACTATTTTGTTCTGGGTTTCCTCAGCCATGTTAGTTTTTTGTTATACAGGTGCTGATAAATCAAATTCAGAAACTTGGTCAATGCTTTGGCATGCTGGAGCAATCTTAACTTGTATAGGTGGATATTGGTTTTGGTTTTTTTTAAGAGTTGATGTATCTGCAGAGGCACATCCTTGGTATAGAATTATTAAAGCAGATTTATTTGTTCTAGCTTTACTAGCTTGTGCAACTTTTGGATTAGCATGGTCTTATACTCAATTTAATGGTCAAGTAACTTTATCATTTTTATTTTTAATTTTGTTTGTAGCAGCTAATCTGATTTTATTTGGAGGCGTTTATTGGTCTAAATTTGCTCATATGTTTTATAAACCTGGAGCAGCAATACAAAAAAATTTAGCTGAAGCTGATGGTTCAAGGGATAATTTACCTCCCCCAGCAGATGCGCCTGAGCAATTTGGCTTAGGTATAAAAAGAGAAGAGCCAAAACATTATTAATGTGTTATTAAAAAAAGGAGAAAAATAAAAATTATGTCAACTTTTGTATACATGACAAGATGTGATGGATGTGGTCACTGTGTAGATATTTGTCCATCAGATATTATGCACATAGATGAAAATATTAGACGTGCAAAAAATATTGAACCAAACTTTTGTTGGGAGTGTTATTCTTGTGTAAAAGCTTGTCCTAATCATGCAATAGATGTTAGAGGTTACGCTGATTTTGCACCGATGGGTCACAGTGTAAGAGTAAGAAGAGAAGAGGAGAAAGGTACTATTTCTTGGAAAATTAAATTTCGAAATGGAACTGAAAAAAATTTTGTATCTCCAATTACAACTAAACCTTGGGGAAAATTTATTCCTAAACTTGCAGAAGGCGATACACCAAATCAGGGTGAAATAAATTCTCAAAGATTATATAGTGAACCAGAAGGATTAAATACCAATCAAGAATTACCATCGGTACCAAAAGAGTCTTTTAAAAAAGGAGTTTATTATTAATGGCTAAACATAAAACCCATTATGAAGAATGTGATGTATTAGTTGTCGGTGGAGGAATGGCAGGCACAGGTGCTACTTTTGAAGCAAGACATTGGGGAAGAGACTTAAAAATTATTTGTGTAGAAAAAGCTAATATCGATAGAAGTGGTGCTGTTGCTCAAGGATTATATGCAATTAATTGTTATATGGGTATGCAATGGGATGAAAATCAACCAGAGGACCATGTAAGATATGCACGAAATGATTTAATGGGAATGGTTAGAGAAGATTTAGGTTATGACATGGCAAGACATGTAGACTCTACAGTTCATATGTTTGATGAGTGGGGTCTTCCAATGATGAAGAATGAAAAAACAGGAAGATATTTAAGAGAAGGTAAATGGCAAATAATGATCCACGGTGAAAGTTATAAGCCAATTGTTGCTGAGGCTGCAAAAAAATCTGCTGATAAAATTTATAATAGAATTATGGTTACTCATCTTTTAATGGATGAAGCTAAAGAGAATAGAATCGGTGGTGCTGTAGGTTTCAACATGAGAACGGGTGACTTTCATGTGTTTAGAGCAAAAACAGTGATCGTTGCAGCAGGTGGGGCTTCACATATTTTTAAACCGAGAGCAGTTGGAGAAGGAATGGGAAGAACTTGGTATGCACCATGGAGTAATGGTTCAGCTTATGCTTTACCAATAGCAGCAGGTGCAAAAATGACACAAATGGAAAACAGGATTGTATTATGTAGATTTAAAGATGGTTATGGCCCTGTAGGAGCATATTTTTTACATCTAAAAACTTATACGCAAAATGCCAATGGTGAAAATTATGAGAAGAAATGGTATGAACAAACAAAAGAGTTAGTTGGAGAATATATTGATCACCATCCAACCCCAACATGTTTAAGAAATCACGCATTTATTCAAGAGGTAGCTGCAGGTGGTGGACCAATCCACATGGTAACTAAAGAAGCTTTTCAAGATCCACATTTAGAGACAGTAGGTTGGGAAAACTTTTTAGGTATGACGGTTGGTCAAGCTGTAGTTTGGGCTTCTCAAAATATAGATCCTAAATACACAAATCCAGAATTAACAACTTCAGAGCCATATGTAATGGGTTCACATGCTACATGTTCTGGTGCATGGGTAAGTGGTCCTGAAGATTTATCTCCACCTGAATATTTCTGGGGATACAATAGAATGTTGACTATTGATGGTCTATTTGGAGCTGGTGATACGGTTGGAGGAAGTGCTCATAAGTTTTCATCTGGTTCTTTCACTGAAGGTAGATTAGCTGCAAAAGCAGCAGTTAAATATATTCAAGATCAAAAAGCTGAAGGTATTAATGTTTCAGATAAGCAATGTGATGATTTCAAAAAAGCTGTCTATAAACCTCTAGAAACATATACTGTTTCTCAAAATGAAATTACAGGTGGAACAGTTTCTCCTAGTTATATTTCACCTATTCAAGGTTTACAAAGACTGCAAAAAATTATGGATGAGTACGTTGGCGGAATCACTTCTAATTACATGACCAATGGCAACATGCTAAAAAGAGCTTTAGAGCTTTTAGATTGGCTTCAAGAGGATTTAGAAAAGGTTGGAGCTGAAGATTATCATCAATTGATGAGAGCTTGGGAACTCAAGCATAGAACTTTAACTTCTCAATGTGTAACTGAACATACATTATTTAGAGAAGAAACTCGTTGGCCAGGTTATTACTATAGAGGTGATCATATGAAGCTAGATGATGATAATTGGCACTGTTTAACAGTTTCTAGACGAGATCCTAAAACCGGCAAGTTCTCTATGGAAAAAGTACCTGTTTACCATATTGTTGATGAAAAAGAAAAGAAGAAGGCTTCCTAATCATTTAGGTTAACAATGGACCTTTTGGCAAAATCAGACGATGAGATTTTTGCAATAGCTAAACCTTTCTGGGAAAATTTAGTGAAAGCATCGAATATGAAGGATTATGGTGGCTTTACTAGAGATTTTTCAACACAAATGTTATTTGGAGCGAACGAGGTAGAGCTAGGCAAACAATGGGCTAACAACAAGATTATTACAAACCTAAACGAAACCTATGAACCTTTTGGTACCTTAAGAAGAGGAGAGCATATCACTGTATTGATTAAACAAACCAATAAAGAGATACCAGGAGAATTTTTAGGTAGACTAGTTTTAGGAGTTGAGGATGGTGAAATCAAGGTCTTTGGAGCTACAATTTACTAATTAAAAAAAGTTCTCTCTTATTCAATTAAAGTTTGACAATTTTAATAGTGGGTGTATTGAAGAATTATAGATGCACCTTTCAAATATAAAAATCCCTCAAAAAATTTTAAATAAAAAAACAACATTTATTAAGACTGGGATTTTTTCGGCTATAGCTGCTTGTTGGGGAGTAATTTTACTTGGAACTTTTATAACTTTTAAATAAGTAATATTTTTAGTTTTTATTATTAAATGGAAGTTTTTTTACCTATAGCTCAAGTTTTTGTAAGTCCAATAGAAATTCTTTTATTAAGTGCGCTTGTTGGAGTTCTCTCAGGTCTATTTGGAGTTGGTGGGGGGTTTTTAATGACACCATTTTTAATTTTTTTAGGTGTTCCACCTGCATACGCAGTAGCAAATGAAGCTAATAATATTTTAGCAACTTCAGTCTCTGGATCTACTACTCATTGGTTAAAAAATACTTTGGATTATAAAATGGGTTTTATGATTGTGATTGGAGGGTCTATAGGAACAGCTTTAGGTATCTATACTTTTAGTTATTTTAAAGGGATTGGAAAAATAGATACAGTCATTTCTTTGGCTTATATGTACATACTTGCAATAATTGGAACTTTAATGCTAGTCGAGAGTTTAGGAGAAATTGATAAAGCTAAAAAAAATGTTGTAGAAAGAAAAAAATTACACGTTCATTATTGGATACACGGTCTTCCTTTCAGAATGAGATTTCCAAAATCTAAATTGTATGAAAGTATATTTACACCAATAATAATCGGTTTATTAGTTGGTTTTATAGCTGCTATTATGGGCATAGGTGGGGCTTTTATTTTAGTTCCTGCAATGATTTATATTATTAAGATGCCAACAAGATTGGTTCCAGGAACTTCTTTATTTGTAACTATTTTTGTAAGTGTAATAGTTACTTTTTTGCATTCGTTTAATTACGGTTCAATAGATTTAATGTTAGTTTTATTATTAGTAGTTGGATCTATTGTTGGTGTTCAAGTTGGACAAAAACTAGGAGAACAAATAGATAGTTCTGGATTAAAAGCATTATTAGCAATCTTGTTATTAATTGTTGGTATAGCGATTGCTTATGATACTTTTTTTGCAGAGGAAATTCAAAAAGAGGTAGTTAAAATAGCAAACAAGGATTTAAATTTCTTCTCAAGATTTATCAAAGATTTTTCAAAAGATATGCCATTCTTTTACGGATTATTTTCAATTTTATTTGCAGTTATTCTTGGGATTAGTGCTGCATTCATTAGAAGATTTTTATCTAGTCTGAGAAAAAAATATTTAGTAAAACCCGCAAAATAATTTTAAGCGCTTCTATAAAGTTTAGTCATCACAAATTCCCTATGACCTAAGGCTTCTGCGCAAGTTAATCTACCATTTGCAACTTTTAAAGTTGTTTCAATAAGTTTGTCACCTGCTTGTGACATGTTCATTTCTCTAGAAAGAATTTTTGATACATCACAATCAATATGTTCCCCCATTCCTTTTACTGTCAATGGGTTTGCAGTCAATTTTACTACTGGTTCAATTGGGTTGCCTACAATATTTCCTTGTCCTGTTGGAAATAAATGAATATTAAAGCCTGCTGCTGCTTGAAGAGTTACGCATTCTGCTGCAGCTGACGAAGTATCCATGAAATATAAACCTTTTCCTTTTTTTGGTTCTTCAGCTGGCTCTAAAACATCAACAAATTTACAGTTTCCAATTTTTTGAAAATTTCCAAAAGCTTTTTCTTCAATAGTAGTCAAACCACCTGCAATATTTCCTGCAGTTGGTTGACTTTCAGAAAGATCATCTGTTGCTTCTTTAAGAATAAAATCATTATATGAACTCCATGTTTTCATAAATTTGTCTGATGCTTCTTTAGTTGCTCCCCTAGTGGCACAAACCTTTTCAGCTCCAGTTAATTCAGATGTTTCACCAAAACACAAATGAACTCCTAATGGCTCAAGTTTATCCATTAAGTTTCCTACAGTTGGATTTGCTGCTAATCCTGAAGTTGTATCTGATTCACCACATTTGACAGATATCCAAAGATCACTTATTGGACATTCTTCTCTCTGTTTTTCTGATGCCCACATCACAAACTCTTGTGCTTTTTTTGAAGCCTTCATTACAGTACCAATATCACCTGTTCTTTCTATGTGAAAACCCTCAACAGGTTTTCCAGTTTTTGCAATACCATCTACAATTTTTTTTGTCCATTTAGGTTCTATTCCTATCACAATAACAGCAGCTACATTTGGATTGCTTCCCGTTCCAATCATCGTTCTAAAATGTAATTCTAAATCAGCACCAAATTGAAGTCTTCCATATGAGTGTGGCAAGGCAATAGTCCCTTTGATGTTATTAGCTACTGCTTCCGCACAAGCGTTTGAAATGTCATCTACTGGAAGAATTATTACATGATTTCTAGTACCCGCTCTTCCATTTTCTCTTTTATAACCTAAAAAACTTTTTGGAATTTCCATATCCTTACCATTTCTTTGTTTTGACATTGTGAACATGAACATGTTCACCTTTTTTAATTGATTTGACTACTTTACCAATATCATGACCGTATTTTAAAATTGTATCTCCCTCTTTGAGGTCTGTCATTGCAATTTTATGACCCAATGGAATTTCATCTACTGATTGAATATTGACTGTACTGTCATTTTCCATAATCCAGCAAGAGCAATCTTGTTTTGGGGTAATTTTTTCAACAACAATAACGCCAACATTGTCCTTTTGGTCGTGAATTATAATGTCTGTAGCCATATATAGTGTCGAAATGTTTATTTGAATTTCGTAAAAACTTATATATTAATCGCAAAAATTAACAATTAAATTTTAAAAATTCGTTCTAATTTAGAAAGGTTCTATTAATGACAAAAATGACAACAGAGGAAGCTTTTGTAAAAGTTTTACAAATGCACGGCATTGAACATGCTTTTGGTATTATAGGTTCAGCATTTATGCCAATCTCAGATATTTTCCCCGATGCTGGAATAACTTTTTGGGATGTTGCTCATGAAACAAATGGTGGATTAATCGCTGATGGTTACACGAGATCTACTGGAAAAATGTCGATGGTGATAGCACAAAACGGACCAGGTATAACTGGACTAGTAACACCAATTAAAACTGCTTACTGGAATCATACGCCCCTATTATTAGTAACACCTCAAGCTGCGAATAAAACAATGGGTCAAGGTGGATTTCAAGAAGTTGAACAAATGAATTTATTTAAAGATATGGTTTGTTATCAAGAAGAGGTTAGAGATCCATCAAGAATGGCAGAAGTTTTAAATAGAGTTATTGAAAAGGCAATTAGAGGCTCAGCGCCAGCACAAATAAATGTTCCAAGAGATTATTGGACACAAGTAATCGATATAGAATTACCACCAATTGTTCGATTAGAAAGACAAGGTGGAGGTGCTGATGCAATTTCAAAAGCGGCAGATTTATTATCTAAAGCAAAGTTCCCAGTAATTTTATCTGGAGCAGGTGTGGTAATTGGAGGAGCAATTGAGGAAACAAAAAAACTTGCTGAAAAATTAGACTCACCAGTTTGTTCTGGTTATCAACACAATGATAGTTTTCCAGGAAGTCATCCTTTAGCGGTTGGACCTCTTGGTTATAATGGATCAAAAGCTGCAATGGAATTAATTTCAAAAGCAGACGTTGTCTTAGCTTTAGGCACAAGATTAAATCCTTTTTCTACTCTTCCAGGATATGGAATTGATTATTGGCCAAAAAAAGCAAGCATAATCCAAGTAGATATAAACCCAGATAGAATTGGTTTAACTAAAAAGGTAACAGTAGGAATAAGTGGGGATGCAAAATTAGTCGCGCAACAAATTTTTGATAAATTATCTTCAAATGCTGGAGATATAGATAGGCAAAAAAGAAAAGATCTTATTCATCAAACTAAATCTGCATGGTTACAAAAATTATCAAGCTTAGATCACGAAGACGATGATGAAGGAACAGTTTGGAACAAAGAAGCAAGAGAAAGAGATAAAGATAGAATGTCTCCTAGACAAGCTTGGAGAGCAATCCAAGCTGGTATGCCAGAAGATGTAATTATCTCAAGTGATATCGGGAACAATTGTGCAATAGGAAATGCCTATCCCACATTTGAAAAACCAAGAAAATATTTAGCGCCAGGTTTATTTGGACCTTGTGGTTATGGTTTCCCATCAATCTTAGGAGCAAAAATTGGATGTCCTGATACACCTGTAATTGGTTTTGCAGGAGATGGTGCATTTGGAATTAGCATGAACGAAATGAGCTCTTGCGCAAGGGAAGAGTGGCCTGCAATTACAATGGTAATTTTTAGAAATTATCAATGGGGCGCAGAAAAAAGAAATACTACTCTTTGGTTTGATAATAATTTTGTTGGAACTGAGTTAGATCCAGAATTAAGTTATGCTAAAGTAGCTGATGCCTGTGGTTTAAAAGGAGTTACAGTCAGAACGATGGAAGAAACAACAGCAGCAATTAAACAATCTTGTGAAGATCAAAAGAAAGACATTACAACCTTTATTGAAGTAATTCTTAATCAAGAACTTGGTGAACCGTTCAGAAGAGATGCAATGAAAAAACCAGTTAAAGTTGCTGGCATCAATAAAGCTGACATGAAGAAACAACCTTCTTTGGTTTAGTTTCTTAAGATCTTTAAAATAGCAATCAATTATCGTATTCTTCTCTTATGGAAGTGATAAATGATAATACTTGTAGTTGGATTAATGATCTAACTCCGAGGAACAATATTCAAACAATTTCATCTGATTTAGATTGTGAGTGGTTAATTGTAGGTGCTGGTTATACAGGATTATCTGCTGCAAGAAAATTAGGTCAATTATATCCAAATCATAAAATATTATTAGTCGATGCTCAGTTAGCAGGTGAGGGAGCAAGTTCAAGAAACTCAGGTTATCTAGTTGATACAACACTTAATGATGGTTTTACCTCCAATAAAGAATTGGATAATTATAAAAAAAAAGCAGACATTTACAAATTAGGAATAGAAGCCGTTAAAAGATTTGTCAAAGAGCATCAGGTAGATTGTGATTGGAATAAATGTGGAAAGTATTTTGCTTCATCAAAGGAAGAAGATAAAAAAATTCTTGAGAATTTTTCTGCTACTTTATCTAAATTAGGTTTTGAGCATTATTTATTGTCAAATAAAGAGCTTAAAAAAAGATTAGGTACAAATTTTTACAACATCGCTCTTTATACAAAGGGAGGAATTTTGCTACATCCAGGCAAATTGGTAAGAGCTATGGTCGATACATTGCCTAAAAATGTCAGCCTTTATGAAAATTCCTCGTTATTAAATTGGAAAAAGATAAATGATACTGTCATTTGTAATTTTAAAAATGGATCTATAAAAACCAAAAAAATTATCTTTGCTACAAACGGATTTCTAAAATCTATAGGAATTAAATATAATTATAATTTTCCTATTACTTTAACAGCAAGTATGACCAGATCATTAACAGATGAAGAGTTCAAGTCAATTGGTCAACCAAAAGAGTGGGGAGTGTTACCAGTTAGACCCATGGGGGCTACTATCAGAATGACTAAAGATAGGAGAATTTTAATTAGAAACACTGCAGAAATTTATAACCCTTATAAAATGCCTCAATCTGAATTAGATAAAAGATCATTTAAACAAAAGATAGGAATTAAAAAAAGATTTCCACAATTACCAGATAATATTATTCAATCAACGTGGTCTGGAATAGTTTCAAGAACTAGAAATAGTTCTCAAATTTTTGAAAAAATAAATGAAAATATATTTGTTGCAGGTTGTTATAATGGTTCAGGCATTGGAGTTGGAACTTTATTTGGCGAACAAATAGCAATTAAAGCAAGCAATGAAAATACAAAAGAAATTGAAATTATTGAAGCTAGAAATAAACCTACATGGCTTCCTCCAGATCCATTTTTAAGTTTAGGTGTCAAAGCTAGACTTTTATATGAACGATTTAGAGCAAAGACCGAAATATAATTTGCACGTTAGAATTGAATAATTATAAATTAATCAAATATTTATTATAATATTTAGATAACTCAAATCAAACACACATCATATATTTTAAACTAACTAATATTGTTATTTTAAGATATGAAAAAGAAAATAAAGATTTCAAATATCAAATCTCTTATCCCTAAGAATATAGGTTTAGAAAAGATAAAGCTTAATCCAGCAAATTTAATTAAGAACACAAAAGAAAAAATAGAAGATTACTATACAACTTTAAAAAAAGAACGAGATAAAGAAAAAAAGAGACTAGATAAAAAAAGAAAACTAGATGAAAAAAAAGAATTACAAAAAGAAAAAAAACAGGCTCAGAAAGATAGACTAAATAAAATTAGAGAGGAAAAACGTCAAATATTAGCACAGAAGAAATTAATATCAGACAATGAAAAGCAAGTTAGAAAAAATGAGGAAAAAAGAAAAAAAGTAGAGGCAAAAAGAATCAAAATTGAACAACAAAAATTAAAAGATGAAGAGGCAAGAAAATTAAGAGAAGATGCTCAAAGATTAAAGGAAGAAGAGCAGAGACTGAAAATGCTTGAAAGACAAAGAGTTAGAGAGGAAAAAATAAAGATAAGAGAAGAACAGATTAAAGCTAAAGAAATTGAGAGACAGAAAATTAGAGAGGAAAAAGAGAGAGAAAGACAAGAAAAAATTAGATTGAATGAAATCGAACGGCAAAAAAGATTAGATGAGGAGCAAAAAATTAGAGAAGCAGCCAGAAAATTAAAATATGAGGAAGAAAAATTAAGAGAAACTGAAAATAGACTGAGACAATTGGAAATTGAAAGACAACAAGAAATTGAAAGACAATTATTAAAAGAACAAGCAGAACAAAGAGCTAAAGAAGAGGAGTTAAAGATAAAAGAGGAAAGAATAAAAGCTGCAGAACAAGAGAGAATACAAAGGGAAAAAGAGCAAAGGGAAAAAGAGGAAGAATTAAGAAAAGAAGAGGAAACAAGAAAAAGAATTGAAGAGGAAAAGGAAATTGCTTTAAAACAAAAAGCTGAAGAAGAAGAGAGAATTAGAGAAGAAAATCGAAGAATTAAAGAATGGGAAGATAAATTTGATCAAGAGCAACAAAAAAAAGAAGAGGAATTAATCAAGAAATTTTATAGTGACAACTCTTTAGAAGAAAATGTTAAAACTGATGATAGTGAAGAAAATAAAAATAGTTAATTAAATTTTTTGATCATATTCTCCAATTTTTCCAGTTTTTTGAAGAATTTCATCTATAAATTTAAAAATTTTATTTTTTCTATCATTTGAGGTTGGGCTTTCTACAACAACAACTAGCGAGGGTTTGTTTGAAGAAGCTCTGATTAATCCCCATGATCCATCTTCAAAAGAAAATCTTATTCCATTAACAGTTAGTATTTCTTTTATTTCTTGATTATCTATTTTAATTTTTTCATTTTTAATTTTATCAAAAATATTAGTTACATCATCAACAACTTTATATTTTTCTTCATCTTTACAATATGGTGCCATTGTCGGTGATTGAAAAGTTTTTGGTAGTTCATTTAATATTTCACTAATTTTTTTATCTTGTTTATCTAAAAGATGACATACTTGAATAGCTGAATTTATTCCATCATCATATCCATACCCCAAAGGTTGATTGAAAAAGAAATGTCCACTTTTTTCAAATCCTGCTAAAGCTTTTTCATCGTTGACTTTTCTTTTAATGTGTGAATGTCCTGTTTTCCAATAGATAGTTTTACATTTATTTTTATTTAAGATTTTATCGTTTGAGAAAAGTCCAGTCGATTTTACATCAACTATAAATTTTGAATTTTGATATGATAATGATAAATTTCTAGCAATCAATAAACCGATCTTGTCAGAAAATATTTCATTACCTCTGTTATCAATGACCCCAACTCTATCTCCATCGCCATCAAATCCAAATCCAATATCTGCATTATTTTCTTTCACAGATTTTGAAATTTCATGAAGCATTTTTAAATCTTCAGGATTTGGATTATATTTTGGAAACGTCCAATCTAGATTACAATCTAATTCAATTACATCACAACCAATTCCTCTTAAAATATCTGGTGCAAAAATACCAGCTGTTCCATTTCCACAAGCTACAACAGCCTTGATTTTTTTATTAATTTTATTTTTTGTAATTAAATCTTTTTTATAAATTTCTTGAAAATTTTTAATGTTTTTGCAATGACCTTTACCAAGTTTAAATTGCATATTTAAAGTTATATCTTTTAGCTCTTTCATTTCATCCGGAGCATGAGTTAAGCCTTTTTTGATCCCCATTTTGACTCCAGTCCAACCATTCTCGTTATGACTTGCAGTTATCATTGCCACTGCATCAGCATCTAAGTTAAATTGTGCGAAATAAACCATTGGGGATAATGACAATCCTATATCTTCAACAAAGCATCCGGTCGAAATTAATCCCTCTTTTAAAGCTGATTTAATTTCTTCACTGTAAGATCTGTAATCATGTCCTATTATTACTCTTGGATTATTTTTTTTTGTATTATTTATAATTTGTGTTCCTAACCCTTTACCAAGATTCGTTATACCAAGCTGATTTATGTCTTTTTCGTACAACCATCGAGCGTCATATTCTCTAAATCCGTAAGGATTTATTTTTAAATTTTCTGACATTTTGTTAATTACTTACCTTTTTTTTGATTTTTTTATTGATATTTTTTTTGTCACGTTCTATAAATGTTCTATTGATTTGTTGTTTATATAGTGTATCAAATCAAAGCGCATACAACATATAGTTGTTTTCGCAAAATAACAGTATAAAATACTAAATTATGAATAAAATTCTATCGCAGGCCCTGAAGAAAGCTGTCTCTGAATATAGCCCAGAAATCAAAGACGTTCCAAAAGTCAGTAGACCTGATCTTTTCTCTTTAAGTAATGAAACTGAACTTTTTCAGAATGATAGAGGAATTATAATTAAAATCGATCGTTCTCGTGATGCAAATTTAACTGATTTTGGTAAAGCAACTTTAAAAGACAGATATCTTGGTCACAATGAGTCTTTTCAAGACTTATTTGCACGTGTTGCAAGTTCTTATGCAGATGACAATTTACATGCACAAAGAATTTATAATTATATAAGTAATCTCTGGTTCATGCCAGCAACGCCAGTTTTATCTAATGGAGGAACAAAAAGAGGGTTACCAATTTCATGTTTTTTAAATGAAGCTTCAGATAGTTTAGGTGGTATTTTAGATCTTTGGAGTGAAAATGTATGGTTAGCTGCAAAAGGTGGTGGTATTGGAAGCTACTGGGGTAATTTAAGATCTATTGGTGAAAAAATTGGTAAAGTTGGAAAAACTTCTGGAATAATTCCTTTTATTAAAGTGATGGATTCTTTAACAATGGCGATTAGCCAAGGGTCTTTAAGAAGAGGTTCTGCAGCTTGTTACCTTCCAGTTGATCATCCAGAAATAGAAGAGTTTATTGAAATGAGAAGACCCACAGGAGGAGACCCTAATAGAAAAGCATTAAATTTACATCATGGTGTTTTAGTTTCAGACGCTTTCATGCGTGCTGTTGAAACTGATGAACAATGGGCATTAAAAAGTCCAGCTGACGGAACAGTTCAACAAACTATATCTGCTAGAAATTTGTGGATTAGATTACTTACAGCTAGAATAGAAACAGGTGAACCATATATAATCTATATTGATACTGTTAATCGATTAATTCCTCAACATCATAAGCTTGCTAATTTAACAGTTAAAACATCTAACTTATGTAGCGAAATAACTTTGCCTACAGGTATTGATAAAGATGGGAGAGATAGAACAGCTGTTTGTTGTTTATCTTCATTAAATTTAGAAAAGTATGATGAATGGAAAGATGATCCAGATATGATTGAAGATGTTATGAGGTTTTTAGATAATGTTTTATCAGATTTTATTAACAAAGCTCCAGATCAATTTAAAGACGCAAAATATTCTGCTGAAAGAGAGAGAAGTGTGGGATTAGGAGTTATGGGATTTCATTCATTTTTACAAAAAAATAAAATTCCACTTGAGTCTGTAATGGCTAAATCTTGGAATAAAAAAATATTTAAACAGATCGATGAGCAAGTTAATAAAGCTTCAAAAATTTTAGCTGATGAAAGAGGAGCCTGTCCTGACGCAGACGAATATGGTTTTAAGGAAAGATTTTCTAATAAAACAGCAATTGCTCCGACTGCTTCAATTTCAATTATTTGTGGCGGTGCTTCACCAGGAGTAGAACCTATAGCTGCAAATAGTTATACACACAAAACTTTGTCAGGATCTTTCAATGTTAGAAATAGATATTTAGAAGAAATTTTAGAAAGTCACGGTAAAAACGATGATGAAACATGGTCTACTATTACAACAAATCAAGGATCTGTTTCACATCTGAATTTTTTAACAGATTTAGAAAAAGATGTTTTTAAAACTGCTTTTGAATTAAATCAACAATGGATTATAGAACTAAGCGGAGACAGAACACCATTTATCTCTCAAGCTCAGTCAGTTAATTTATTTTTACCCGCTGATGTTCATAAAAAAGAATTACATAGAATTCATTTTGATGCATGGAAAAAAGGTCTTAAAAGCCTTTATTACTGTAGGTCAAAATCAATTCAAAGAGCTGAAAATATTAATGATGCAAAATCAACCGATATTACAGCCAATGTATATAAATCTAAAAATCAACAAACAAACGAAGAACCAGAATACGAGGAGTGTTTATCATGTCAGTAGCAGAGAAAATCAAAGTAGAGAATAAAGAGATAATTCAACCTAAAAAGATGGGGTTACTAGTTGAAAACCCTGTTTATAAACCGTTTAGATACCCATGGTGTTATGATGCATGGTTGACTCAACAAAGAATACATTGGTTACCAGAAGAAGTTCCACTAGGAGATGATGTTAGAGATTGGCAAAAAAATCTGTCTCAATCAGAAAAAAATTTATTAACTCAAATATTTAGATTTTTTACTCAAGCCGATGTTGAAGTTAGTAATTGTTATTTAAGACATTATACAACTGTGTTTAAACCTACAGAAGTGTTGATGATGATGACTGCTTTTGCATCGATGGAAACAGTTCACATAGCAGCATACTCTCACTTATTAGATACAATAGGCATGCCTGAGTCTGAATATTCTGCTTTCATGAAATATAAAGAGATGAAAGATAAATATGATTATATGCAAGACTTTAATGTTAATTCAAAAGAAGATATTGCAAAAACTGTTGCCGTTTTTAGTGCATTTACTGAAGGGTTACAATTGTTTGCGAGTTTTGCAATTCTTTTAAACTTTCCTAGACATAATAAAATGAAAGGAATGGGTCAAATAGTAACTTGGTCTGTTAGAGATGAAACACTTCATTGTAATTCAATGATAAGAGTTTTTAAGGAATTCATAAAAGAAAATCCTGAAATATGGACACCTAAATTAAAAAAAGAACTTTATGAAGCTTGCAGAACTATTATTGAACACGAAGATGCTTTTATAGATCTTGCTTTTGAAATGGGTCCAATGGAAGGATTAACAGCAAAAGAAGTTAAAGACTATATAAGATTCATTGCTAACAGAAGATTAGATCAACTCGGGTTAGAGCCAATTTATAAAGTAGAGAAAAACCCTCTTGGTTGGTTAGATACTATGTTGAATGCAGTTGAACACATGAATTTTTTTGAAGGTCGTGCAACAGAATATTCTAAAGCATCGACGCAGGGTACTTGGGTTGAAGCATTTAGTTAATTCATTTGAAATATAAAAAATATTTTAGAAAAACAAGTCTAAAACAAAAAAGTGATGGTGCTTTTTTTTTAGAGGAAATAAAAAGAAAAAAACCTAAGTTTTTTTTGGAAGTAGGAGTGTTTCATGGTGTAACAGCTAGAAATGTTTGTGAATTACTTTTTGAAATACATAACCATGATTTTAAATATATAGGTTTGGATTTATTTAAAAAAAATCAAGAAAATGAATCTGAAATAATTCCAAATACAAATTTTTCAAACCCATTCAAACAAATTTATTTTAAGTATATTAAAAGACAAGATCCTTACACTATAGAAGCTGTTGAGGATTTATTAAAAAAATTCAAAGAAAATATTCATCTAATCAAAGGTAATTCAAATACAGTATTAAAAAAAATAGATATGTCAAAAATAGATTATGTCTTTTTAGATGGTGGACATGATTATGAAACTGTTAAAAATGACTTAAATTGTTGTAGTGAGGTTGTTGATAATAATGGTACAATTTTATGTGATGACTATAACTTGTCTTATGCACCGGGAGTAAAAAAAGCTATTGAAGAATTTGTTGAAGTAAAAAATTATAGTTTTGAAATTTTACACAATTCAAGATTTGTTAGAATTGAAAAGAAGTAAGTTATCTTTGATTTAATTGAACAACTTTTCTATGTTGATTACCTTTATAACTAGCCAAAGGTCTAATTAATTTATTTGCTGCATGTTGCTCCATGATATGAGCCGACCAACCTGTTATTCTTGAAATTACAAAAATTGGAGTGAAGAAATCAGTATCAAAACCCATTAAATGATAAGTTGGGCCGGTAGGATAATCCACGTTTGGATGAATATTTTTTCTGTCTATCATGACTTTTTCAACAATGTCATAAATTTTTTCGAATTTTTTATCTTTTTTAATTTTCGCCACTTTAGCAAAGTATTTTCTCATTGTTGGAACTCTAGAGTCACCAGATTTATAAACTCTATGACCAAATCCCATGACTACTTCTTTTTTATCTAAAGCGTTATTAATCCATTTAAGAGCGTTGTTAGGTGACTTAATCTTATTCATCATATGCATCACTTCCTCATTAGCACCACCATGAAGAGGACCCTTCAAACTCGCTATTGCTCCAGTAATAGCACCATGTATATCTGATAAGCTACTAGTTATAGTTCTTGCTGTAAATGTAGATACATTAAAACTATGTTCTGCATATAGGATTAAAGACACATCAAAAGCTTTTACTATTTCTTTTTGAGGAACTTTTCCAAAACACATATAGAAAAAATTTTCAGCAATATTTAAATTTTTTTTGGGTTTAATAATATTTTTACCTTTTCTTAATCTATAAAAAGCAGCTAAAGCTGTAGGTGTTTTAGCTAAAATTCTTATAGCCTTACGCATGTTTGCTTCTGGTGATGAGTTGACTGTTTCTTTGTCTTCGAGACCCATTACACTTACTGCTGTTCTTGCAACATCCATTGGATGAGATTTTTTAGGTATCTTCTTTAAAATAGAATAAAGATCTTTTGATAAATCTCTGTTATTTCTCTCTTCTTTTTCAAATTTTCTTAGTTCAATAGTATTTGGAAGATCTTTGTTTAAAATTAAATAAGCTACCTCTTCAAATTTACAATATTCACATAAATCTTGAGCAGCATATCCTCTATAAGTAAGAGAATTAATTTCAGGCATAACTTTGGAAACTTCTGTTTCATCAACCACTATCCCTAATAAACCTTTTTTTATTTCATCACTCATTATTCATGACCTTCAGTATCAAAGTTATATATTTTTTCGTCTAAACTATTATATTTTTCGTAATCAACAAGTTCATATAATCTTTTTCTAGTTTGCATTTTATCAATAATATTGTTTTGGTGTCCATTTGCATAAATGTCTCTTAATCCATCTTCAACATTTTTCATTGCTAATCTTTGAGTTGTGACTGGATAAATAACAATATTATAACCAAATTTTTCTAGTTCTTTATAATTAAATAATTTAGATTTTCCAAATTCTGTCATGTTCGCGAGTAAGTAGCATGATAGATCTTTTCTAACTCTCTCGAAATCTTTTTCATTTTCTAAAGCTTCTGGAAAAATTATCTCAGCACCTGCATCAACATAAGCTTTACACCTATCAATCATTTTATCAATTCCCTCTACACTTTTAGCATCAGATCTTGCAATGATTTTAAAATTTTTATCTTTTTTAGCAGCCACACATTCTTTAATTTTTTTTACCATTGCTTCTGTTGTAATCAATTCTTTATTATCTAAGTGACCACATCTTTTTCTTTCTATTTGATCTTCTAAATGAACAGCACTAATTCCAAACTCTTCAAAAGTTTCAATTGTTTCTTTGCATGACTTAAATCCAGTATCTATATCAACAATTGTCGGTAGATTAGTTACTCTTGAAATTAAATATGATCGAGTACTTACATCTTGTAATGTTGTTAAACCAATATCAGGAAAACCAAGATCATTTGCCATTACACCACCTGAAACATAAACAGCATCATAACCAATTTCTTCAATTAGTTTTGCAGTTAATGGATTATAAGCACCTGGAACTCTTAAAATTTTATTTGACTTCAGTTTTTTTACAAAGTCTTCTCTTTTTTGTTTTGGTTCTTTTTCCACAAAGTGCATTAAAAAATTCCCTTTTTAAAATTTCTTTTAATCTTATTTTTTTTAACCTCTAAATTTAATTTATCTAATTGACCTGCTTTTAGTTTTTTAAGATTTTGTACCACTTTTAAAAATCTATCACTTTCTTTTTTATTCAATATATTTTCTGTTAGTGTTAAAAATTTGTTAATATAATTTTTTCTTTTAAAAGGACGTGTTCCATAAGGATGAGCATCAGCAACACCTTGTTCTTCAGTGATTTTTTTACCATTTTTAAGGGTTATTACTACCCTAGCTCCAAAAGCTTTTTTTCTTGGATTTTGATCATGATATCTTCTTGTCCATTTCTTATCTTCATGAGTTTTTATTGATCTCCAAATTTTTATTGTACTTTTTCTTTTAGCTCTTGCTTTTGTGTAAGATTTTACATGGTGCCAAGTACCATCCTCTAACGCTACTGCAAATATATACATTATTGAGTGATCCAATGTTTCTCTACTAGCATTAGGATCCATTTTTTGAGGATCATTTGCACCAGTGCCGATTACATAGTGGGTATGATGACTAGTGTAGATGTCTATTTTTTTTATTTGGTTTAAATTTTGAACTTTCTTTTTAAGTTTTTTGGCTAAATCAATTAAAGCTTGGGATTGATATTCAGCTGAATACTCTTTTGTGTATGTTTCAAGTATTGCTTTTTTTGTTTCTCTTTTTTTTGGAAGAGGAACTTTGTACAAAGCTTTTTTACCATCCAGAATTCTTGCAATTACACTATCTTCTCCTTCATAAATTGGACTAGGTGCACCTTCACCACGCATAACTCTATCAACAGCTTCAATTGCAAGTTTACCAGCATGTGCAGGTGCATAAGCTTTCCAACTTGAGATTTCTCCTTTTCTAGATTGTCTAGTAGATATCGTTGTGTGTAATGCTTGTTGAACTGCTTGATAAATTGTTTCAGTATTTAGTTTTAACATCGAGCCTATTCCAGCGGCCACACTTGGACCTAAGTGGGCTATATGATCTACTTTATGTTTATGTAAACAAATTCCTTTAACTAAATTAACTTGAACTTCGTAGGCAGTTATAATTCCTTTTAAAAGATCTAAACCACTTTTTTTATTTTGTTGTGCAACACTTATCAGTGGGGGAATATTATCTCCTGGATGGCTGTAATCTGCAGCTAAAAAAGTGTCATGAAAATCAAGTTCTCGTACAGCTGTTCCATTTGACCAGGCAGCCCATTCACAATCAAATTTTAATTTACTATTAACTCCAAATAATGTTGCACCATTAATTCTAGAATGTTTCAAAGCCATTTCTCTTGATGAAATTACTGACTTTCTATTCAAGGATGCAATTGCAACAGAGGCATTGTCAATAATTCTATTAATTACCATTTCTATAGCATCTTTATTAAGCTTTGCATTGTCACTCGCAATCTCAGCAATTTTCCATGCAAGTTGTTTTTTCTTCGGTAAATGAATTTTAGATGGATAAACTTTTACTTTATGAATAATCAAAATAACTCCTAATTCTCGAAATTGTTTTTAATAGTTAAAAAAAAATAATCAATATTAAAGATATTTTAATACAATTTTTTCAATACCAACAAAGTCTTTTACTAGATGATTATGATATATTTCAGTTATATTTTTTTCTGTATAACCATCTTCTAATAATATAACAGGCATACCAGCATTTTTCGCTGCATTAGCATCTGTCTCACTATCACCGATCATTAAAGATTTTTTGATATCGCCACCTAGTATTTCAACAACTGAGGTTAAATGTCTTGGATCAGGTTTGCAATATTCAAAAGTGTTGTGACCTGCAACATATTCAAAAAAATCATAAATACCAATTTTTTTTAATAAATCGATTGCTAAATGTTCTTGTTTGTTAGTGCAAACACCCATTGAAATTTTTTTCTCTTTACACCAAAATAAAAATTCTTTTACACCATTTATAAGAGTACTCTCATTAACAATATTTTTTCCATAAAAGTCTACAAAATCATTGACCATTTGTTTTTTTATTTTTTCATCTTGTACTTTACCAAATTCTTTTT
>QCKW01000009.1 GCA_003215055.1 Pelagibacteraceae bacterium AG-410-N23
AGTTTAAAGGAAGAGAGCTTCAGCATTCACATTTAGGAAATGAACTTATGAATAAAATAAAAGAAGATATGAAAGAAACCGGTAAAGTTGAATCTCAACCTAAATTTGATGGAAAACAAATGATAATGGTTATTCAGCCATTATAGGCTCTAATAGGTGTTGTAAATTTTTGTCATTATATGTATAACGTCGCTCAATTATGCCAAAATTAAAAACAAAAAGTTCAGCAAAAAAAAGATTTAAAATCTCAGCAAGAGGCAAAGTTATAATGGCTCAAGCAGGTAAGAGGCATGGCATGATTAAAAGATCAAATTCTCAAATTAGAAAATTAAGAGGCACAACAACTATGACAAAACAAGATGGAAAAATAGTCAAATCGTACATGCCCTACAGTCTGAGAGGTTAAAATGGCAAGAGTAAAAAGAGGCGTAACCAGCAAAGCAAAACATAAAAAAGTTCTAAAGGCCGTAAAAGGTCAGTGGGGAAGAAGAAAGAATACCATAAGAGTTGCAAAACAAGCTATGGAAAAAGCAATGCAGTATGCTTACAGGGATAGAAGAAATAAAAAAAGAGACTTTAAATCACTTTGGATACAAAGAATTAATGCAGGAGTTAGAGCTGAAGGTCTAACATACTCAAAATTTATTAATGGTTTGAATAAATGTGGGATCAAAATTGATAGAAAAATTCTTGCTGAAATAGCATACGATAGTCCAGAAGCCTTTAAAACCATAGTTCAAAAAGCTCAATCTGCTTTAAATTAATCTTCGCTATTGTTTTATTTTTCTGAAGAAATAATCTGTAATAATGTCAGATCTAAAAAAAATAAAAGAAGAATTTTTATCTAAATTAAAATCTAAACTAAACCTCCTGGAAGTTAACCAGATAAAAACTGATTTATTTGGTAAAAATGGGTTAATAACTAATCAGTTTAAAAAGATTGGATCAATACCTGAGTTAGAACGAAAGAATTATGCATCAGAATTAAATCTTATCAAGGATGAATTGATGAATTTAATAAATTTGAAAGTAATTGAAGTTGAAATTGCAGAGGTAAATCAAAAGCTACAAAAAGAAAAAATTGATGTCACATTACCAGAAAGACCAATATCAAGAGGAAAGATACATCCAGTATCTCAAACAATAGATGAAATTTCATCAATATTTTCAGAGATAGGGTTTAGTATTGAGGAAGGACCAGATGTGGAAAATGAATACAATAATTTCACAGCATTAAATACTCCTGATCATCATCCTGCGAGAGATATGCATGATACTTTTTATTTAGATAAGAATAAACAAAAGCTATTGAGAACACATACTTCTCCAGTACAAATTAGAACTATGCTTAAAGATAAACCGCCTTTCAAAATAATTGCACCTGGAAGAACATATAGATCTGATAGTGATCAAACACATGCTCCGATGTTTCATCAAGTAGAGGGCCTACATATTGATAAAGACATTAATATGGGACATTTAAAAGGATGTCTTAATTATTTTATAAAAGAATTTTTTGAAGTTGATAAAATTAAGATGAGATTCAGACCAAGTCATTTTCCATTCACTGAACCATCAGCAGAAGTGGACATAGGTTACAAAATTAAAGATGGTAAAATTGTTATTGGGGAGGGTGATAAGTGGCTTGAAATTTTGGGATGTGGAATGGTTCACCCTAATGTTTTAAAAAATGTGAAAGTTGATTCAGATAAATATCAAGGTTATGCGTTTGGGATTGGTATAGACAGGTTAGCGATGTTAAAATATGGAATTAATGATCTTAGAGCTTTTTTTGAATGTGATTATAGATGGTTAAATCATTTTGGATTTGATCCTTTGGATGTGCCAACAAATTATAGAGGTTTAAGTAGATGAAGATCACGTTTGATTGGCTCAAAGATCACTTGAAAACTAACTTAAAAGAAAAAAATCTTTTGGAGCAACTTACTAATATTGGGCTGGAAGTAGAAAGTGTAGAAAATTTATCAGGTGACAAAGAGTTATTTAAAATAGCTAAAATTATTAAAACTGAAAAACATCCTAATGCTGATCGACTTAAAATCTGTGATGTTAATGTTGGAGAAAAAGAACTTAAAAAAGTGGTTTGTGGTGCTTTAAATGCAAAAGAAGGATTAATTACAATATATGCACCTCCTGGTGCAATAATTCCTAAAACTAAAACAAAGTTAGTAGTGGCAAAAATCAGAGGAGTCACTTCTTATGGAATGCTTTGTTCTGGATCTGAATTAAATTTGACCGATGAGAGTGCTGGGATCATTGAATTATCAAATTCTAAGTATGAAAAAAACATTGGTAAAAATTATTTCACAAAATCGAAAACGAAACTTATTGATTTATCCATCACTCCTAATAGACCAGATTGTCTTGGTTTTAGGGGTATAGCAAGAGATCTTGCTGCATCTGGTTTTGGTAAATTAAAAGATATTAAAGAGAAAAAAATTAAATCAAAAATAAAACAATCTTTAAAAGTAAAAATTACAAAAGAAAAAAATCAAGGATGTAGTGCTTTTGGAAGCTGTTTAATTACTAATGTAAAAAATACTGAAAGCCCCAAATGGCTTAAAGATAAATTGATCTCTATAGGTCAAAAACCAATTTCTGCAATTGTTGATATTACAAATTATATAATGCTTGATATCAATCGACCATTACATGCATATGATGCTGATAAGATTGAAAAAGGCATAATTGTTAGAAATTCCAAACATGGAGAAGTTTTTACAGCATTAGACAATAAAACTTATAAATTAGAAAATGGCATGTGCGTAATTAGTGATAATAAAGGTGTTTTAGGATTAGGAGGAATTATTGGTGGAACAAGATCAGGAACAGAATTTGATACAAAAAATATCTTATTGGAGTCAGCTTATTTCGAGCCAAGCTCAATAAGAAAAACTGCAAAAAAATTAAATCTTGATACAGATGCTAAATTTAGATTTGAAAGAGGTATTGATCCTCTGTCTATCGAAAATGGTTTGTGTAAAGCTGCTTTATTAATAAAAGAAATATGTGGTGGTGAAATAAGCAAGATAGATTTACAAAAAAATGAAAATTTTAAAAATAAAACTATCAAGTTTGATCCTAAGCTTTTTGAAAAAATAACTGGTTTTAAAATTTCCAAAAAAGATATACTTAAAATCCTAGACAATCTTGGCTTTAGATTAAAAAAAGAAAAAAATTATTTCAAGTTGATAGTTCCATCATGGAGACCTGATATTTCAAAGCCAATTGATGTGGTGGAGGAACTAGTACGAATATATGGATATAATCACATAATAATAAATGAACCAATAAAAGAACGTCACAAACCGACACTAAATAAATCACAGAAATTATTTCATTTTTTACAAAGATCAGTTGCAACCAAAGGCTACTTAGAAGCAATCACTTGGTCATTTACTGATCCAAAATATAACGATCTTTTTAGAGAAAAGAAAAAGGAAATTAAGATTGTAAATCCTTTAAGTTCTGAAATTGGAGTTTTAAGAAATTCAATCTTTTCAAATTTAATTTTTTATACACATAAAAATTTAAACAGGGATATAAAAGATTTATCTTTATTTGAAATTGGACCAATATTTAGCGGTTCAGCACCAGGTGAACAAGAGACAGTTATTGGTGGTTTAAGATCTGGAAAAATTTCAAGATTGTCTTGGATAGAAAATGATAGAAATGTTGATATATTTGATGTCAAAAAAGATGTTATTCAGACATTAATCGAAGCTGGTTACGATAGGTCAAAAATTCAGATAGATGATATAACTCCCAATTATTATCATCCTGGAAAGTCTGGAAGAATTTTTTTAAATAAAGATAAGGATAAAATTGTAGGATACTTTGGAGAGATTCATCCAAATATAATAAAAAAAATTGATATTAAAACAGAGGCATTAGTAGGGTTTGAAATATTTGTGGATAATCTCAAAAAACCTCAAAAATTATTAAAGGATCAAAAAAAAATTGTATCAAGTTTCAGATTTTCAAAAGTCAGAAAGAGATTTTGCTTTTATAATTGATAAAAACTTTAAATCTCAAGAATTAATAGATGTTATCTCAAACGTTAATTCAGAAATCATCAGCAATGTAGATATATTTGATGTGTACGAGGGTGAAAAAATTCCAAGTGACAAAAAATCTATAGCGATAAATGTGAGCATTCAATCATTAGATAAACCACTTAAAGATGAAGATTTAGAGAGAGTTAATAGATTGATAATTGACACTGTTGAAAATAAAACTGGTGCTAAAATTAGATCTTAAGAATTAAAATGAGCAATATTGAAAATATCAGAAATTTTGCAATTATAGCTCATATTGATCATGGAAAATCAACGATAGCCGATAGAATTATTCATAAATGTGGAGGCTTATCCGAGAGGGAAATGAAAGAACAAGTATTAGACTCAATGGATATCGAACGAGAGAGGGGCATTACAATTAAAGCTCAGACAGTTAAATTGAATTATAAAGCAAAAAATGGAAAAAATTACATTCTTAATATTATTGATACGCCCGGTCACGTAGACTTTAGTTATGAGGTGAGCAGATCTCTTTATGCATGTGAAGGATCAATACTAATTGTTGATAGTACTCAAGGCGTAGAAGCACAAACCTTAGCAAATGTATATCAGGCATTAGACATAAATCATGAAATTATTCCAGTGTTAAATAAAATAGATTTAGCAGCTTCAGATCTTGAAAGAACAAAAAAACAAATTGAGGATGTTATAGGTATAGATACTGAAAATGCTGTTCCCTGCTCTGGAAAAACAGGCCAAGGTATTGAGGATATTTTAGAACAGATAATTCACAAGCTGCCAGGACCTAAAGGAGAAACAAACGAAAATTTAAAATGCTTATTAGTTGACAGTTGGTACGATACATATCTCGGTGTAGTTATATTAGTAAGAGTGATTAATGGAAAAATTAGAAAGCATATGAAAATTAAAATGCTGTCTACCAATCAAGATTATATTGTTGAAAAAGTAGGTATATTTACTCCAAAGGCAAAAGATATCGAAGAATTAAATTCTGGAGAAATTGGTTTTATTACCACTGGTATAAAAGTCTTATCAGATACAAAAGTAGGAGATACAATTTGTGACGCTACAAAGCCGTTAATAGAAGCTTTGCCAGGATTCAAACCTAGTAAGCCAGTCGTATTCTGCGGATTGTTTCCTGTAGATAGTTCAGAATACCAGAAATTAAAAGATGGTTTAGCTAAATTACAATTAAATGATTCTAGTTTTTCATTTGAGGCTGAGTCTTCTTCAGCATTAGGCTTGGGATTTAGATGTGGATTTTTAGGATTATTACATCTTGAAATTGTTACTGAAAGATTAGAAAGAGAGTTTGATGTAAATTTATTAACTACTACTCCAGGAGTTGTTTACAAGGTAAAATTAAATAATGGAAAGGTTGTTGATTTACAGAATCCATCAAGTCTTCCTGATCCTACTAATATTAATTCTATCGAGGAACCGTGGATTAAGGCAACTATAATTACCCCAGATCAATATCTAGGATCTATAATTAAGTTATGCCAAGATAAAAGAGGAATTCAACTCAATCTTAGCTATTCAGGAAATAGAGCAGTATTAATTTATGAGCTACCATTAAATGAAGTTGTTTTTGACTTTAATGATAGAATTAAGTCAATGACAAGTGGTTATGCAAGTTTTGATTATGAAATAATTGAACATAGAGAAGGAGATTTAGTTAAGCTTGGTATTTTAGTTAATAGTGAACCTGTTGATGCACTCGCAATGATGATTCACAAGGATTTTGCTCAAAAGGCAGGCAGAGATGTTTGTGAAAAATTGAAAGATCTAATACCAAGACATAATTTTATGATTCCAATCCAAGCAGCTATTGGCGGAAAAATAATAGCAAGAGAAACTATTAAGGGTTTTAAAAAAGATGTATTGACTAAAATTCATGGTGGAGGTGCATCAGATAGAAAAAGAAAATTACTTGAAAAACAAAAAAAGGGAAAAGCAAGATCTAAACAATTTGGAAAAGTGGAAATACCCCAAGAAGCATTTATTGGTGTTTTAAAAATTAATAATAAAGAATAACGATATTAAAATGAAAAATAAAATAATTGATTGTATAACATTTTTTCAAGAAAATAGACATTTCAATTTAAGATTTAATATTCTCAAAGATGTTGTTGATAAATTTTTAGTTTGTGAGTCTATTTATGACCATCGAGGAAATAAAAAAGAAATTAATTTTAATTATGAAAAATATAAAAATAATCATCAAATTGAGCATGTAGTTTATAAAAAGAAGTTTCCTAACAATAATGATCCTTGGAGAAATCAAGCTATACAAAGAGAATTTATATTAGAAAATCTAGATACAGTAGATCAAAATGACTACATTATGTTTTCTGATCCTGATGAAATTCCTAATCCAAAATTACTTAAAGACTTAAAACTTGAGAAAAAATTTGGTATTTTTTTTCAAAAAATATTTTCATATAAGCTTAATTTATTTAATCCCCATGAGAGCCCATGGGAAGGTACTAGAATCTGTAGAAAAAAAGATTTAAAATCAGTTGATTGGCTTAGACAAAAAGTTGTAGCAAAAAATTTAAAATATCCATTTTGGAGAATAGATAAAGAAAAAAGTATTCAAATACTCAATAATGGTGGATGGCATTTTAGTTATCTTTTGAAACCAGAAGAAATATCAAAAAAATTTAAAAGTTTAGCAGAAACTTCATGGGATAATGATAAATTTTCTAACTTAGAAACAATTAAAGAAAAAATTAATAAAAAAATTGACCTTTTTGACAGGGGTCACATTTATCATAAAATTGAAATTGATAATGATTATCCAGATTATATTTTAAAGAATAAAGATGAACTTGAAGAATGGATAATATAAATTTGAATTATGAATGAATTGTTAAATGAAAAATATTATGATTTAGATAGATTTATAAAAGATAATCAAAATAATTATATAAATGCAAATCCATTTCCAAATATAGTAATTGATGATTTTTTTAATGAGGAATTTCTAAATGATGTCTTAAACGAATTTCCTAATCTTTCAAAAAAACAAAATTCAGACTCTTATGTGAATCAAAATGAAATTAAATTTGCAAATAATCTTTACAGTGATTTTCCTAAAAATATTAAATTATTATTTGATTTTTTAAATTCAAATTATTTTGTGGGGTTTTTACAAAAAATAACAAATATTAATGAAAAACTAATTATTGATGAAAAATTAAATGGTGGAGGTCTTCATGAAATTAAAAAAGGTGGCTTACTTAAAATTCATTCAGATTTTAATCGTCATCCCATATTAAATCTTGATAGAAGATTAAATGTATTAGTATATCTTAACAAAGATTGGAATGAAGACTATGGTGGTCACCTACAATTATGGGACAAAGAGATGCAAAAATGTGAAAAAAAAATTTTACCAATATTCAACAGAATGGTTGTATTTTCAACAACTGATTATAGTAATCACGGGCATCCTGATCCACTGAATTGTCCCGATAAAAGATCAAGAAAATCTGTAGCAACATACTACTATTCAAATGGCAGACCTTCAAATGAAGTTGATAAAATGTATATAAAGAATACAACTTATTTTAAAAATCGTGTTGGACATCATAATGAAACATTTCAAAATGACACTAGTTTGAAAAGATTTCTGAGAAGTTTAAGTTTTTATCAAAAAATTAAAGAATTCGAAAAAAAATTTTTAAGATTTAGATTTTTCAAAAAAAAGAAATAGGGAAATGAAATTGATTTGGAGAGGTGGCCGAGTGGTTGAAGGCGCACGCTTGGAAAGCGTGTAAAGGGGAAACTCTTTCATGGGTTCGAATCCCATTCTCTCCGCCATTTTTTTTATTTTTTTTAAATAAAATTAAAGTTAAAACTGAATTTAAAATAAATGACATTTTTATATGAATAATGAAATTACTACAATCATTACTCTATACAAAACTCCTTTGAGTAAATTAAGAAATTTAGTTCAATATAAAAATTTTAATCCTATTTTTTTTGAGCAAAATGGATCATTAGAAAAGAAGCAAGAATTAAAAAATATTTTGAATTTTAAATTTAAATATTTTTTTTCTGAAAAAAATATAGGTTTAAGTAAATCCTCAAATTATCTTTTAACAAAAGTAGAAACAAAATATTGTTTATTTTCCCAAGCTGATATTAACATAGATGAGAAGTCTATTAAAAAACTAAAAGCCGGATTTGATATAAATAAAGATATAATTTTTGTAGCACCAGAATATTTAGAAAATACTCAAAATGAGAAAAAATTATCTTTTTCAAAAAAAATAAATTTAGCTTGTGTTCTTTGCGATGTAAAAAAATTAAAAAAAATTGGATTTTTTGATGAGGATTTTTTTCTTTATTGGGAAGATATAGATTTGATGGATAGAGTGAATAAAACAGAATATAAAATGATAACTATCCCAGGTTTATCAATTTCACATGATGTGAGTAAATCATCGTCAATTAATATCAAAACTGAATTAATTAGAAATTTAAATTTCACATACGGTGATTTAGTTTATCAATTTAAAAGAAAAAAATTAAAAAATATCAAAATTTTAAGAAAAATTATTACAAATTTTTTTTTATTTTTCTTTAATATTTTGAAATTTCAACTAAAAACATCAATCGTAAATTTAGCTGTATTTTGTGGAGTAATAAAATTTTTAATTTATTTAATGAAGTCATTGTATCGATAATTGATTATGAAAAAATTTTTAGATTTAGGATTACAACCATTAGCTAATTCGTATTTAACTAAAAAAAATTTGAATTTGAAAGAAAAAAAATTCAGGCTAGAAGTTGGTTTTGATCCAGAAAATTATCTAGTTTCTATATTAAACACAGTATCAAAAGAGAAAATGTTTAATAAAGATTACCCATATAAATCATCTGAGTCTTTTACAATGAAAAATTCATTTAGAAATTTATCAAAAAAAATTAAGAGAGTTTTCAAGCCAAAAAAGATTCTAGAAATTGGAAGTAATGATGGTGCATTTATTAAGAATTTTAATAAAAATCATGTCATAGGAGTAGAACCGTGTAAAAATTTAGCATTAATTACAAAAAAAAAAGGTTTTAAAATATTTTCTGAGTATTGGAATTTTGATTTAGCAAAAAAAATAAAAAAGAGAAATAACATTGACCTGATATATTCTGCTAACACATTGAGCCACATTAAAAATTATAATGAGATATTTAAAGCTATAAGGTTTACTTTAAGTGATAAAGGAGTTTTGATTTTAGAAGATCCTTCGTTACTCGAATGCCTGAAAAAAGGTGCTTATGATCAATTTTATTGCGAACATATTTATGTTTTTTCAACAATTGCAATAAATAAGATTTTAAAAAAATTTAATTTGGAAATATTTGATATTGAGAATACTAAAACACACGGTGGTTCTAATCGATATTATATTAAAAAAATCAATAATAATTTTTATCAAATTTCAAAAAATGTTAAAAAGAATATAAATAATGAAAAAAAATTTGGATTACACAAATTTTCTACTTATTTAAAATTTGCGAACAAAGTCAAAAATTCAAAAAAAAAATTAAACGAAATAGTGAGAAAAATTAAACAAAACCAAGGCAATATAATTGGTTATGGTGCAACAGCTAAATCCTGCACTGTTTTAAATTATTGTAACATAAATTATAAAACCATTGATTTTTTTTATGATACGACTTCTTATAAAATAAACAAATATTTACCAGGTAGTAAAATTCAGATAAGAAAATATAAAAAATTAGACTTTAAAAAAAATTGTTATGTTTTTTTAGGAGCTTGGAATTTTAAAGACGAAATATTCAAAAAAGAGAAGACTTTTATTAAGTCTGGTGGGAAATTTATAACTCATATTCCACACCCAAAAATCATTTAAAATCGGTAAAATTTAATCCATTTTTATCTTTATCTGATAGTAAGGGTTTTTTGATCTTCCAATTAATTTTTAATTGTGGATCATCCCATTTGATAGTTGTCTCACTTTCTTTATGTCTATAATTAGTACATTTATAAAATACACCACATACTTTAGACAAACATAAAAAACCATGAGCAAAATTTTCTGGAATGTAAAGAGAAAAGTCAGAGTTTTGAGATATCTGTATTGCAAAATGCTTACCATATGTAGGTGACTTTTTTCTAAGATCAACAACTACATCTAAAATTTTTCCATGTACTACAGTTATAATTTTTGCTTGAGGTCTTTTTTTTTGTAAATGAAGTCCTCTAAGAGTATTTTTTTTTGAAAATGAAAAACAATCAAAGATGAATTTTTTTTTGGTAACATTTTTTTTTTCAACTTCCTTAAAAAAACCTCTTCTATCTGAATGTATTTTAGTTTTGATGAGAACCAAATCTTTTATTTTTGTTTTAACTATTTTCATTAATTAAATTTACTTTGTATTTTATTCAATATATTTGCTTTGGGTTTCCATTTTGGTAATATTTTTAATGATGAATTTTTGAATTTCAATATTTTTTCATTTCTATATTTAATCTTAAGTTTTTTATTAAGTTTCACATTAATTTTTGAAATAAGATAATCAATTTTAAAATTTTTTCTTTGCTTTAGACAATAGTCACCTGGTTTAATATTATTCTGAAGAATTATCATAACTGCATTTATTATATCATTCACATGGATTATATTTAATTGAAGTTTTTTAGAGTTTATAAATGTTGTTTTTTTTTGTCTATAATTTTTTATAAGAGTTGGTATTAATTTTTTTCTGGCATCATCTTCATGAAAACTCTCGTAAAACTTTAAATTATATTGATTTAATTTTTTATTTTGTAATGTGTAATAGTTAAGTATCATTTCAAAAGCGGATTTAGTAGAAGCATAGAAATTTTTAGGTGAATATGTTTTTCCATCTGAATGTTGCATCATTGTTCCAAAATTTATTATTTTTTTTATTTTTAAAAAAATTGTATCTGTGACGATTGTTGGAAAATAGATATTAGATTCTACAAATTTAGAAATTTCATTATGTGAATGGTCATTTTTATATAAAGTTGCAAAATTGATAAAAAAATCAATTTTTTTCTTCCTCAATTTTTTGTTTATTTCATTCTCATCTTTAAAAAAAATTGATTCATAAGTGTTTTTATATTTTTTTCTCAAATGAGTGAGATACTTATTATTTTTATTTTTATTTCTTAAAATATCAATTACTTTGTATTTCTTTGTTAAAATAAATTTTAAAAATACTTTTCCAATAAATCCAGATGTTCCTGTTAATAATATAGTTTTTATTTTCAAAATTATAATTTTTTTAAATAATTACTGTATTCACAATTCCCGTAAAATTTGATGTTTTCACTGATATCTTTTTTATTGATCCATTTTTTTATTAGTGAAATTTCTTCTAAGCAAGCTATTTTAATATTTTGCACTTCTTCTACAGATTTGACATAATTTGAAATATTATTTAAATCTTTTATTTTACCCGCATCTGACCAAATAGCTCCCCTTCCAATCATTTCGAATTTTAATTGATTTAGTTTTTTATATTTTTTTATCAGGTCGGTTATTTCTAATTCACCTCTTTTTGATGGTTTTAATTCTTTTGAAAATTTACAAACATTCTTATCAAAAAAATATAATCCAGTAATAGCTTTATTAGAAATAAAATTTTTTGGTTTTTCTACAATATTTTGAATTTTATTTTTTTTTATTTTTGCTACTCCATAATTTTCTGGATTTGTTACGTCTTTCAAAAATATTTTTGCTCCCTTTGTATGTTTAGATGATTTTTCCAATGTTTTTGTTAAATTTTGTCCATAAAAAAAATTATCACCAAGAATCAAAGCAACATTATCTCCACTAATAAAATCCTCTCCAAGAATAAAAGCTTCTGGTAACCCTCTGGGCTTATTTTGAATTTTATAATTAATATTTATACCTAACCTTGAACCATTTCCTAAAAGGTTTTTAAAAGAATTAATTTGACCAGGATTTACAATTAAAAGTATATCCTTAATATTCGCTAACATCATGACTGATAAAGGATAAAAAATCATTGGCTTGTCATTTATAGGTAGCAACTGTTTATTTACAGCTTTAGTTAATGGGCTTAACCTTGTTCCAGATCCACCTGCGAGAATAATGCCTTTTTTAATCATTTTGGTTTGTAAATATTAAACATATATTAAAACTTCTATATTTAAATACTTATATTTATGTTATGATTAATTTTTCCAAAAAATGAAAAATAATACATATCAAGCAGACTCAATTAAAGTTTTAAAAGGTCTTGAAGCAGTAAGAAAAAGACCTGGAATGTATATCGGAGATACAGATGATGGTACAGGTCTTCATCATATGGTTTATGAGGTAGTCGATAACTCTATAGATGAGGCGTTAGCAGGATATTGTAAAAATATAACTGTAGAGATTAATTCAGACGGAACTATTACAGTTTCAGATGATGGTAGGGGGATACCAGTAGATTTACACAAAGGTGAAAAAAAATCTGCAGCCGAAGTTATAATGACTCAATTACATGCAGGAGGTAAATTTGATCATGATTCCTATAAAGTTTCAGGAGGTTTACATGGCGTTGGTGTTTCAGTTGTTAATGCTTTGTCTGAAAAATTAGAATTAGAAATCAATAGAGACGGTAAAAAATATTTTGTAGAATTTAAAAACGGTGAAGCAAGAAAACCACTTAAAGTAATTGGAAAATCGAAAACTACAGGCACACAAATTACTTTTTTGCCTTCCAAAGAAATTTTTTCATCAACTAAGTTTAGCGGAAATATTTTAACAAAAAGGATGCGAGAACTAGCATTTCTAAATAAGGGAGTTAAAATAATTCTAATTGATGCTTCTTTAAAGAAAGAAAAAAAAGAAGAATTTAAATTTGATGGGGGTGTTTTAGAGTTTGTTGAATTTTTGGATAAAAAAAGAGAAAGTTTAAAGAATAAAAATGATAACGATTTATTTAAAAAACCAGTCTACGTTGAGGGAAAAAAAGAACAAATTGAAATCGAATGTTCTCTTAAATGGAACTCTGGTTATTCTGAAGAGGTATTACCATATACTAATAATATTTATCAAAAAGATGGAGGGACACATTTATTAGGTTTTAGGAGTGCATTGACCAGGGTAATTAATAAATATGCTAACGAGCATAATTTACTTAAAAAAAATAAACTAAATATTTCAGGTGATGATATAAAAGAGGGATTAACTTGTGTTCTATCTTTAAAAGTCCCAGATCCAAAATTTTCTTCACAAACAAAAGATAAGCTAGTCTCATCAGAGGTAAGAAATATAGTCGAAACAATTATTAATGAAAAACTATCTATTTGGTTTGATCAAAATCCATCAATTGCTAAAATTATTTTAGCTAAAATTATTCAGGCATCACTTGCTAGAGACGTAGCAAGAAAAGCTCGTGAAACTGTAAGAAGAAAGGGTGCTCTTGAATTAAGTGGGCTTCCAGGAAAATTAGCTGACTGCCAAATTGGTAAACAAGAAGGAACAGAATTGTTTATAGTTGAGGGAGACTCCGCAGGTGGATCTGCAAAACAAGGAAGGAACAGGTCTAATCAGGCAGTTTTACCTTTAAGAGGAAAAATTTTAAATACTTATGTTGAAGAGATGAAACAAAAGAAAAATGGCAATGGAAATAAAAATACTAGTGATCAAAGAACAAAAGCCCTATCAAAAATGATTTCATCAAATGAAATCTTAACATTAATAAATGCACTTGGATTGGATCCAAAGGTTCAAGAGATAGATTTAAAAGACTTACGTTATGGAAAGATTATCATTATGACTGATGCAGACGTTGATGGGTCTCATATTAGAGCTTTATTATTAACATTCTTTAATAATAAACCGTTTAATAAATTAATAGAAAATGGTCATGTATATTTAGCTCAACCACCATTATTTAAAATTAATAAAGGGTCTAAAGGAATATATATAAAAGATGAGCAAGAACTTGAAAAATATATTGTAAATAATAATAAAGAACTTAAGAAATTTAAAAAAGGTTCAAAAGAGTACGAAAAAAAATTTGAATTAGAAAAATCAAAAATGAACATACAAAGATTTAAAGGATTAGGTGAAATGAATCCGGAAGAACTTTGGAGCACTACATTAGACCCAGAGACAAGGAATTTATTAAAGGTTCAATATTCTAAAGACTTGAAAAAAGACCAAAATTTAATCCATACTTTGATGGGTAATGATGTTTCTTTAAGAAAAGATTTCATTATTTCTAATGCAATAAACGTTCAAAATTTAGATATTTAAATAATGAAGTTTTTTGAAACTTCTAAACAATATTCGTTAAAAAAATCAATTTACTTAAATTTAAGGTGGATAGGAATTATTGGTCAACTTATTTCAGTAAACTTAGTATATTTTTACTTTAACTTTGAATTTGATTTTGTTTCTGCGAATTTAATAATTTTAATTGGTATTATAAGTAATTTTTACCTTATTTTTATCTATAAAAAAACTCAATTAACAGATAGATCCGCTTTTATACATTTGATCATTGATATAGTTCAGTTGAGTGGACTTATTTACTTAACTGGAGGTATAAAAAACCCATTTATCATTTTTTTAATTATACCAAGCGTATTTGCATCATCAAATTTAGGGTTTAGAACGAATTCAATCTTAGTTTTTATCACCACGGTCTCAATAGTTTTTTTATCATTTTTTTCCAAAGATTTACCATCTCCTTTAGGTTATCACTTTCATGTCAGTCCTTATTATTATTATTCAATACCCATAGCTTTAATAATTGCACTTCTTTTTTTAAATTACTTTGCAATTATCTTTGGAGTAGAGTCAAAATTAAGAAAGGATGCATTAAATAAGATGGAGGAAATAATGGCTAAAGAGCACGAGATGCTTTCCCTAGGAGGTCAAGCTGCAGCTGCAGCACATTCATTAGGAACTCCACTTTCAACAATAAAGATTATTACTCAAGAACTATCTAAACAGCTAAAAGATCAAAAAGAAGTGATACAAGATATAGAATTATTATCTAGTCAAGTTGAGAGATGTAATCAAATACTAAAAAGACTATCACTTAACCCAAATGAAGAAGATGATTTTATAGATGAGGATTTAGCCATGAAAGATTACTTAAAAGAGATAATTCTATCCTTTAAAGAAACTAGTAAAAAAGAATTTATTTTTAATATAAGTCAAGATTTAAACTCTAAAAAAATAACTAAATCGATTGAATTGGTTTATGGTTTGAGAAATTTTATTGGTAATGCAAATAAATTTAGTAAAAGTAAAGTTTTTATTAACTTGAAAAGTGATAGTAACTTTACAGTTGTTACCATCGAAGATGATGGCAGAGGGTATCCTAGTGATATATTATCTAAAATAGGTGAACCGTATTTAAAGTCTCCTAGATTTATTGATAAAGAAAAAACAGGTTTAGGCTTGGGATTATTTATTGGCAAAACTCTTCTTGAAAAAAATTTTGCTTCCGTAAATTGTTGGAATTCGAGGACAAGAAGTGGAGCTGAAGTTATTATAAAATGGAAAAACAAAGATTTGTTTAATCTTTAATGTAACTTCTTTTTATTATCAAATAATTGACTTAGTTCAGATATCATTACATCTCCTAGTTCATTTACATCGGTTATTTTAATTGCACGGTTATAGTATCGTGAGACGTCATGACCAATTCCAATAGCAAGAATTTCAATCGATGTTTTTTCCTCAATAAATTTTACCATTTTTTTTAAGTGTTTTTCTAAAAAATCTCCTGAGTTAACTGATAGCGTAGAATCATCAACTGGTGCTCCATCAGAGATTACCATAATTATTTTTCTTTCTTCTTTTCTTTTTTTTATTCGATTAAATGCCCAAGATATTGCCTCACCATCAATGTTCTCTTTAAGCAAACCCTCTTTTAACATTAACCCAAGATTGTTTTTGGCTTGTCTCCAATGAGTATCAGCACTTTTATAAATTATATGTCTTAGATCGTTCAGTCTTCCAGGAGTTTTAGGTTTACCAGCTTTGTTCCAGAATTCTCTACATTGACCACCTTTCCAATTCTTTGTGGTAAAGCCTAGTATTTCAACTTTTACGGAACATCTTTCTAATGTTCTTGATAAAATATCAGCACAAATTGCTGCAATTGTAATTGGTCTACCTCTCATAGAACCAGAATTATCAATTAATAAAGTTACCACTGTGTCCTTAAAATCCAAATCTTTTTCTTTTTTAAATGATAAAGAATTATATGGGTCCATTATTATTCTAGGTAATTTTGAACTATCTAATAACCCCTCTTCTAAGTCAAACTCCCAAGATCGGTTTTGTTTAGCTAACAATTGTCTTTGTAATTTGTTAGCAAGTTTTGTAATTACATCCTGGAAACCAATAAGTTGTTGATCGAGAGTTTTTCTTAGTTTTAATGCATCATCAAAATTTTCTAAATTTTCTGCTTTGATAGTTTCATCAAACTTATTTGTAAAAATTTTATAATTTAGGTCATTATATTTAAAAGACTGCTTTTGAACCACACTCTCTTTGCTCTGTTTATCTGAGTCCGTATCAACTAATTGTTCATCTAACTTATATTCATCTATATCGTAATCTGAGTCCAACCTTGTCTCTGCCTCTTCTTGTTTATTTTGATTGTTATTATCATCAGTATCATTTTCTTGATTGTCATTTGATTGGTTATTTGATGAGTTATTTTCATTCTGTTCTTCAGTTTCTTCATTATTATCATTTTGGAAAATTTCCATAGATTGTAAAATTTCACAAAATTTAGATGAATATATGTCTTGATTTTCTAAATTAGCTTTTAAAAAATCAATATGTTGTTCAATAGATTTATCAAATTCTTTTTCCCAAAAATTTAACAATTTTGTAGTTGAAGAATTTAAATTTATATTGTGAAATTTTTTTAGCAAATATAACTCAAAAGCTTCACTCACGGGAACATCTTCCTTGTTTTTAATCTGGTCCTTTCTTTTTAATTCAATTATCTTTTCGTAATTACTTTTAATATTTTTTTCTATGCCTTTTAGTATTTTGAAACCAAGTAACTCGTACCGAATTTTTTCAGCAATTAAATAAAGAGATTTATAGGATGAATTTGAAGGCAAATTTTTATTCAGTATTTTAATATTTGAAAATTTTTTTTTTAAAGCATTGGAATCAGACTCTGCTCTCGCTTTTAAAAAGTCACTTTTTGAATTTAAGTTATCTAAATTAAAAAAATCAAACTTTTTTGAATTTTTGTTTTTATCAAATTCATCATTTATTTTAAAGTCACCAGATATAGCTTTCGCAGTTGAGGTAAGTGCTTGTCTAAGTTTTTCTTTTAAAATGTTTTCCTTATTATTCATTTAAATTTGAATATTAATTAAGGACTCCGGTAAATCTTCCCCAAAACATCTTTGATAATACTCAGCAATGATATTTTTTTCAATTTCATCACATTTGTTTAAAAAAGTAACTCTGAAAGCATAGCCTATATCTTTAAAAATCTCTGCATTTTCTGCCCAATGTAAAACTGTTCTTGGACTCATTACAGTAGATATATCTCCTGCTATAAAACCTTTTCTAGTTAAAGAAGCAACTTTGATCATGTTAGAAATTTTTTCTTTACCTTTTGGATTATTATAACTTTTATTTTTTGCTAAGATAATTTCCATCTCTTTATCAAGACTAAGATAATTCAAAGTTGTTACAATATTCCATCTATCCATTTGGCCTTGGTTTATTTGCTGAGTACCATGGTATAAACCTGAAGTATCTCCCAGACCAACTGTGTTGGATGTTGCAAACAACCTAAAAAATTTATTTTGTTTAATTACTTTATTCTTGTCTAGCAAAGTAAAGCTTCCTTCGGCTTCTAAAACTCTTTGGATAACAAACATAACATCTGGTCTCCCAGCATCATATTCATCAAATACTAATGCAACTGGATTCTGAATTGACCAAGGTAGAATTCCCTCTTTAAATTGAGTGATTTGTTTTCCGTCCTTTAATGTTATTGCATCTTTACCTATTAGATCTATTCTGCTTATGTGGCTATCCAAGTTGACTCTAATGCATGGCCAATTTAGTCTTGCTGCTATTTGCTCTATATGAGTTGATTTACCAGTTCCATGATATCCTTGGACTAATACTCTTTTATTAAAGGCAAAACCAGAGATAATTGCAAGTGTAGTGTCTCTATCAAATTTATAATTTTTATCTATCTCAGGAACATATTCATTTTTTTTTGAAAAAGCATCTACCTCCATTTCAGACTCAACTCCAAAAGTTTGTTTTAATGAGACTTTTATATCTGGTTTGATATCTAAATTAGGTGTCAATTTTTTTCCTATATGTGTTTTTTAGTTGTGTATAAGCTAAAGTTATTAATTTCAATTTTTCTTCAAATTTTTTATTACCAGAATTCATATCAGGGTGAAATTTTTTGACAAGGATTTTGAATTTATCTTGAATTTTTTGCCATTTTATACCGACTGAAACACCCAATATACTGAAAGCTTTAATATCTTTGTTGTCAAATTTAAATTGACGCATGTAATTAAACTCGCTGTCAAATTTACTCTTATCCGCCTCATCACTAAGCGTATTGTTCCATAATACTTTAAAAAAATTATCGGAAGAACTAAAGCTTTGAGTTGGTTTATGCCAAGTCATATCTGATTTTAAAAAATTCATGACTTGTTCATCATTCATACCAGAAAAATAATTCCAATTTTTATTAAATTCTTTTATGTGTTCAAGACATAACATCCTAAATTTTCTACTATTATCTTTTTCAACTGGAGCTTTGTATTCTCCAATTTTTTTACATTTATTCCAGTCACAAATTATTTTCATGATATAGTGTATATATGAATATAAATGAGTTAATTGCAATTGTTAAAAAAAAAATTGAAAAAAATATTTCTATTGAAAATATTAAAATCGAAGATAAGTCCTTTATTCACAAAAAACACAAAAATAATCAGAAGGGAAAATTTCATTTAAAAATTGAAATTATCTCAAATGAGTTAAAAAATATGAGTAAGATTGAAAGTAATAAAAAAATTTATAAAATTTTAGATAAAGAAATGAAAGAATGGATTCATTCTCTTCAGTTATTAATTCACTAATTCTTTTTTTAAAAATGATTTTAACTCAATTTTACTATATCGCTTATGATGCAATGGTTTGCTAATTTTTTCTAGTAGTATTAAATTTACCTTATTTGTAGTATTCTTTTTATCATTAAGCATAAATCTAATAATTCTATTTAAGTCTTTTAAAGAAAAATAATTTTTAAGATAGAAAGGTAAATTTGATTTTTTGATATGGTTACATATTGAGTCAAAATCATTTTTATTTAAAAGTTTTTTTTCATAACTTAACTTTAAGGCTGAGACCATTCCAAGAATGACAGCCTCTCCATGATTAAGTTTTCTTGAATACTTTAATGTTGCTTCATAGCTATGTGCAAAAGTATGACCAAAATTTAATATTTTTCTAAATTTTTTTTCTTTTTCATCTTTTTGAACCACCTTTTTTTTTATATTGCAACTTTTATAAATTGCTCTTTCAATGTAGGGAGATTTCAAGTTAAGAATATAACTAATATTTTTTTTTAGATAGATATAATAATTTTTATCTGCGATGATTGAATGTTTCAAAATTTCACCATATCCACATATTATTTCTCTTTTTGGTAAAGATTTTAAGAAATCTGTATCACTTAAAACTAGTTTTGGTTGATAAAAACTACCAATAAGATTTTTACCATATTTTGTGTTAACTCCAGTTTTACCACCAACAGAAGAATCTACTTGAGATAAAAGAGTAGTAGGAATATTAATAAATTGTAATCCTCTCTTATAAAGGCTAGCAGCAAATCCACCTATATCACCTGCTATTCCTCCTCCAACACTTATCAAACAATCTTGCCTTGAAAAATTCCTTTTAAGTAAATTTTCAAGAATTAAATTTACAGTATTTTGATTTTTATTTTTTTCAGATGTTGAGATTAAAAGTAAAAAAACTTCTTTTTTAGACAATGATTTTTTAATTTTAAAAATCATTTTTTTTGGTACATTTTTGTCAATTACTAAAAGAGCTTTTTCAAATTTGATTGAATTATTATTAAAAAAACTCGATGTATCTTTAATTATATTTGAACCAATAATTATAGGATATTTTTCAGTGCTAGTTTTAACTGTCAATTTTATTGGTTTCATAAATATTTAAAATTTCATTAACTATTTCTATTTTTGAGAGATTATCACAATTTATCTTATATAATGATTTTGAGTAAAAGTTTGAACGTTTTTTTATCATATTTATTAATTCATTTTTCGTTAAATTTTTGACAAGCGGCCTTTTGGAGTTTTTTCTTAATCTTTTTAATAATTGTTCACTACCTAAATTAAGCCAAAAAGACAAATGATTGCTTAAAATTTCTTTTCTTATTTTGCTGTTGAGAAAACCACCCCCGCCTAATGCAACAACTATATTTTTTTTTTTTAAAATTTGTAATGTAACTTTTTCCTCAATTTCTCTAAAAAATTTTTCACCATAATCATTAAATATTTCAGTAATTTTCATTCCCGATTTTTTTTCAATACAATTATCGATATCAAAAAAATCTAATTTAAGTCTCTTTGATATAAGTTTACCTATAGTGGTCTTACCAGTACCCATCATGCCCAAAAAAACAATATTTCCCTCAGATTTCATATTATTATTTATTGAAAAAACACAAATATGTCTTAATTTGAAATTACTCAAAGTTATATGCAATTTATTAAAAAAACAAGTTTAAGTAAAAATATTCTTGGGCTAGTAATAAAATTTACTTTAATTTTGGCAGTAATCTTAGGAATTGTTTTTATTTTAAATAAAATAGATTTCCCCTCACCTAAAAAAGAGATTGAAAAAATAATTCCAAATGAAAATTTTAAAACCGTTAAGTAAAAAAATATTACAAATTTTATTTGTTTTATTTTTAAGTTTGTCTGTTAATGCAGAAGAACAACCTGTAGATATTTGGAACATAGATAAAGAAGAAGTAAATGCAGAAGATAGTAATAAGACAACAAACAATGATTTAAATGAAAATCAAAAAATTTCTGAAAGTGATATATACAAGATGCAATCTCAAAATCAAAATAATAAGATTGAACTTGAACAAACTTCAACAGTACAAAAAGTAAAAATAGTTGGATTGTATGACCCTGAAGATTATAGTTTAAATATCAATATGTGGCTTAATTCAGATGGTGATCAATTGAAAAATATTTTTAAAAAAATTGATAAAATTGAACTTTCTGATGACGCAAAAGAAATAATGAACATAGCAATGCTTACAAACGCATACTATCCGAAGAAGAATATATCAGAAAAAGAATATTTAAATATTAAAACCAATTGGTTGATAAAAAATAATAATCTAGAATTGATAGAAGATTTTTTAGTTAAAAATCAAATTTTTAATTTGCACTCTAAATTGACAAAATTTTTAATAGATGATTATTTATCAAATTCAAAATTAGATGAAGCTTGTGAGATATTATCAAAAAATTTAGAACCACTAACAGATGAATATTTATCAAAATTTAATATTTATTGTTTAATACATAATAAAAAAAAAGAAGAAGCCCAAATTGTGTATGATTTAAAAAAAGAGTTAGGATTCAAAAATAAATATTTTGAAAAAAAAATTGAATTTTTACTTGGATACACTTCAACAGTTGATACTAGTATCTCTGAAAAAAGTATTCTCGATTTTCATTTAGCTCATAAAACTATTCCAAACTTTATTTTTGAGCCAAAAGAAGGAACAAAGAAAATAATTTGGAAATATTTATCATCCTCAAACTTGCTGACGTCATTCCAAGAAATAGATATAACTGAGTTAGATAAAATAAATACAATTGAAAAAGCTGTTAATAATAGAAATTATCCAGAAAAAGATCTATTTGAACTATATAAGAGGTTTCAGTTTAATATAGGTCAGCTATTAAATGCTCAAAATAATTATAAATTACTTTCAGATATAGAAGGTAGAGCCCTATTGTATCAAAAAATTCTTCTAACAACTGACATGGTTGAAAAATTAAAATTATTAAAGATGTTAAAAGAATCATTTAAAAAAAATCAAATAGAAAATGCATTTGATATTGAGCTTAAAAAATTTTTAGCAGAGATGAGTCCATCAGAAATTCCAGATAATCTTACTAGTTTTTATTATACAAATATCAAAATTAATAATGATGATGTAAATAAAAAAACAAAATTTAATAATGATGTGTTACATCAATCAAAATTGATTAATTATTTTAATGGTGATTATTCACAAAACAAAATTGAAAAAGATATTAATAATTTTCTAAAAAAAATAAAAAGAAATAAAAAATATTTTCTTTCAAAAAAGGACATAATCTTTCTAGACTCACTTAAATCAGATGGTGTTCAATTTGAAAAAAAATATGAAGAAATGTATCAAATAGATGAGTCTGAAATGCCTACTGATATTCAAGTTATGATAAATAATAATGAAAAGGCGGCTGTATTATTAAGAATTGTTGAGGTAATTGGTCAAGATGACTTGGATAGGATTGATGAGGATACTCTATTTTTTATTATAAGCGCATTAAACCAATTGAATATTGATATTCCAAGAAATAAAATTTTACTAAAAGTTCTGCCTTTAAAAGTTTAAAAATTATATTAAAATAAGTTTAATATGGCAGTAAAAACAATCTTAACAGAACCAAATAAATTATTAAGACAGATATCTAAACCTGTTAAAGAAGTTGGTAGGGAAGAAATGCAATTAATGGATGACATGCTAGAAACAATGTATGCAGCAAATGGCATAGGCCTCGCTGCAATTCAGATAGGTGTTCCAAAAAGAATAATCGTAATGGATCTTAGTAAAGATGAAAATAAAAAAGAACCACTATATTTTGTTAATCCTGTAATAAAAAAAAGCGATTCTTCAAAATCTACCTACGAGGAGGGCTGTTTATCTGTTCCAAATCAATTTGCAGAAATAGATCGACCAAAAAAGTGTGAAGTTGAATATTTAGATTATAATGGTGAAAAGAAATTATTAAAAGCAGAAGGCTTATTAGCCACTTGTATTCAACATGAAATGGATCATCTTGAGGGAATACTTTTTATTGATTATTTGTCAAAATTAAAAAAATCTATGATTATTAAAAAACTATCTAAAGCTAAATCTACACGGATAGTAGTTTAATTAATGTCAAAAAAAATTATTTTTATGGGTACGCCTCTGTTTGCTGTACCTATTTTAAAATCTTTATACCAGAATGGCTATGAGATAACTGTAGTTTATACCCAACCTCCACAAAAATCTCACCGTGGACAGAAAATTAATAAGTCACCAATTCAAGGAATTTCAGAAACGTTAAATTTAGAATTTAGGTCTCCAGAAATTTTAAAAAATAATTATGATGAATATAATTTTATCAAAAACTTAAATGCTGATTTAGCAGTTGTTGTAGCTTATGGTCAAATTATTCCGAAAGATTTTTTAGAATTAACAAAAAAAGGTTTTATTAACATTCATGGATCATTATTACCTAGGTTGAGAGGTGCCGCTCCTATTCAAAGAGCAATTATGAATTTAGATGAAGAAACAGGAATAAGCATTATGAAGATTGTAGAAGAACTTGATAGTGGACCTTTAGCCAATACATATAAGTTAAAACTAGATAGAAATAATAATGCACAAGAAATTTCAGAAAAATTATCTTTGTTAGCAGCAGAAAAAATTTTAGATAACTTGGATGATATTCTTGAAGGTAAAGCAAAATTTATCGAACAAGATCATTCAAAAGCAACATATGCAAAAAAAATAAATAAGAAAGAAGGCCAGATTGATTGGAGAATAGGAGCATCAAAAATTATTGGAAAGATAAATGGTTTATTTCCTTCCCCAGGAGCTTTTTTTAATTTCAATGGAGAGAGATATAAGATTTTAAAAGCTGAGATTGGTAGTGGTGTGGGCAAAATTGGTGAAGTAATTTCTGATAATTTAGAGGTGGCTTGTGGTAAAAATCAAACTATTAAAATTCTTGAAATTCAAAGACAAGGAAAAAATCCACAAAAAATCAGTGAGTTTATGCTTGGATCTAGAATTAAAAAAGGTTCGATGATTTAAAATGTTTAGGTATCAAATATTGATTGAGTACGTTGGTACTAATTTTAGAGGTTGGCAAGTTCAAAAAAAGAGTAAAACTATCCAAGGACTTCTTCAAGAAAAAATTTCAAGGATGTTGAAGGAAAAAATAATATTATTAGGATCGGGTAGAACAGATACTGGTGTGCACGCAATTGAACAGTCAGCTCATTTTGACTGTAAAAAACAAATTAAAGAGTTAGAAAGGTTTTTGAAATCTATTAATCATTTTTTGAATAAAGACGGTGTAACTGTTCTTAAAATAAAAAGGAGAAATAAAAATTTTCACGCAAGGTTTTCTGCACGAATGAGAATTTATAAATACATTATTATAAACCGTTTTAGTGGACCAGTTTTAGAAAAGAATAGAGGTTGGCATATTACAAAAGAACTCGATGTTGCTACTATGAAAAAAGGTGCAAAAAAATTAGTTGGAACAAAAGATTTTTCAACTTTTAGAGCCTCTAGTTGTAGAGCAAAAAGTCCAGTAAAAACAATGAAAATTGTAAAAATTAAATCTCTTAAAAATAAGATAGAAATAGAATTTAGATCCCAATCTTTCTTACAACAGCAAGTTCGTTCAATGGTTGGTTGTTTGAAATATCTTGGAGAGAAAAAATGGTCATTAAAAAAATTTGATAACGTAATGAAGTCAAAAAAAAGAATTTTATGTGCTCCTCCAGCACCACCTGAAGGACTTTATTTAACAAGAGTTATTTACTAGTTTTTTTTTATTTTTCATTGCAAATTTTTTGTTAATTCGCCATCTAGACTCGGCTCGAACAATATATCCACAGCAATTTTTTGCACCACATTTACATTTGAACTGTTTAAAATCTTTATCAAATCCGAATCCGTAGTCACAAGTAAATTCTTCACCTTTTTTTATATCTCTAATTGCTGTAATCCAAACTTTGAGTCCTTTTCCGTTATAGTCACAATTATTATCACATGAATGATTTATTAAACCCGCAGTGTTCCAAGTAAAATCACCATCAAGTGTATATTTTTTATTTAGTGTAAATAAGTAAATAGGTTTTTTATTATCAAATTTATCAGACTCATCTACTTCTTTATTTGTAATAATTTTTCCAACATAATTGATTATTTTTGTACCTTCTTTTATATTACACGTAGCATATAGACCACGTCCTTTATTATCGATCTTAGATTTTTTAATTCTGTATAATTTCATGAGGGAGTACTTAAAGTCAAATTAATATTTATCAAGAATATTCTAGTAATGCATCAACATGTCTTTTAGTATCTTCTTGGAGAGCTTGTAAATCATAACCACCTTCCAAAATTGAAACAACCTTGCCATTACAAAATTTTTTTGTGGTTTCTAATATTCTTTTAGTAATATTATAAAAATCTTCAGGCCCAAGCTTGAGGGAAGCTAGCGGATCTCTGAAATCACAATCAAATCCTGCGCTAACTAATACGAATTCAGGTTTAAATTCTTTTAATTTTTTAAGAGCAAATTCAAAAGCATTTAAATATTCCTCTGAGTTTGTGCCGGCTGGTAAAGGTATGTTGCAAATATTATTAAATTTACCTTTTTCTTTTTCAGTTCCAGTGCCTGGATAAAAAGGATATTGATGAGTTGAGATGAACAAAACATTTTCATTTTCATAAAATATGTCCTGCGTGCCGTTTCCATGATGGACATCAAAATCAACTATCGCAACTTTTTTATACTTATATTTATTTAGTAAATATTTTGCTCCTATTGCAATATTATTTAAGATACAAAACCCTGCAGCTTTGTTTTGATTACAATGATGTCCAGGAGGACGAATGTTGCAAAAAGCATTTTTGAATTCTCTATTTTGAACACCATCAATAGCTGAAATAATTGAACCTGCTGCATCAAAAGTAGCTTCTCTACTCCCTGGTGAAATAATTGTATCACCATCTAGGAAAGAAAAACCTTTTGATGGAAAAGATTTTTTTACCAAATCTACGTAGTCAGCATCATGCACATCTTTAATAATATCATCTGTAATTAAAGAAGGTTTTTTCCATAATATGTTTTTATTATTTAATTTTTTAAAATTTTCATTAATGACAGATACTCTAGCTATTTGTTCTGGATGCCCAGGACCTGTGTCATGGTTTTGGTAAGTAGCAGAAGTAATTAAACCAGTTTTCACTTAAAATAATTTTGTAAAATATTTTGATATATTTTAGTTAAATTCTTTAAATCTTCTAATGATACTGCTTCATCAACTTTATGCATAGTTTTTCCAACCAAACCAAATTCTAAACCAGGTGATATAGCTTTAATAAAGCGAAGATCCGAAGTTCCTCCTGTAGTAGATAATTTTGGTTTTATCTTAGTGATTTTTTTAATAGTATTTTGAATCATATACGTTGTTTTGTTTGGTTTAGTTAAAAAAGCTTCACCAGAAACTCGATAATCAATATTGAATTTTGATTTATACTTTTTACTAAATTTAACAAAAATTTTATTCAGTCTTTTTTTAATAGAAATCGAGGAATGTTTGTTATTAAACCTAATATTAAATGTTGCCTCAGCTGTAGAAGGAATAATATTATCTGCAGTGTTATTTATATTTATTTTTGTAACTTCTAAGTTTGTAGGCTGAAAATCTTTTGTCCCTTTATCAAATTGAATATCCTTTAATTCTTTTAAAATTTTTATAATAATGGTTGAGGGATTATTTGCTCTGTGAGGGTACGCAACATGACCTTGTAAACCAAATATAGTCAATTTTCCGGTTAAACTTCCTCTACGTCCGATTTTTATCATTTCACCTAACTTATTCGGATTTGTTGGTTCTCCCACTAAACAAAAATTTATTTTTTCTTTTTTTCTTTTTAAATATTCTACTACTTTTTTTGTTCCATTGACGGCATCACCTTCTTCGTCTCCTGTAATCAGTAAACTAATTGATCCATTAAATTTTCTATTTTTTGACACAAAAGTACTTACAGCTGAAACAAAAGCTGCAATGGAACTTTTCATGTCATTTGCTCCTCTTCCAATTAAATGACCTTTTTTTATAGATGGTCTGAATGGATTTATTGTCCAATCTTTTACATTACCTGGAGGCACAACATCTAGGTGACCCGCATAACATAAATTTGGTCCTTTTGTTCCCAATCTTGCATAGAGATTTTTGACTGGTTTGAAACCTTTTTCTTTAAACTCTAGTATTATTGTTTTAAAGCCCAATTTTTTTAATTTTTTTTCTAAAAATTTCATTACCCCAGCATCTATAGGAGTTACAGTTGGAAATCTAATTAGCTCTTTAGCTAATTGTAATTCGTTAATTTTTTGCATATTTAATCTCTTAAAAGATCATTGATTGATGTCTTCGATCTAGTTTTTGAGTCGACCGTTTTTATTATATGTACAGCATAAAGATCTTTATGCGTGCCTGGTACTACAACCGAATAAGGTGGTATACGACCTTTTGTAATCTCACCATTTGATCTGTTTATAATTTTGGTACTTTGCCCAATGTAGCATCCCATAGAAAGAACACTTCCTTCCTCAACAATAACTCCTTCAACAACTTCAGACATAGCTCCAACGAAAACATTATCTTCAATGATAGTTGGTAGTGCTTGAGCAGGTTCTAACACTCCTCCAATTCCTGATCCAGCAGATATATGGCAATTTTCTCCAATCTGGCAACAGCTACCAGCACGACTAAAAGTATCCATCATTGTTCCAGCTCCAATAAAAGCACCAATGTTTACATAACACGGCATAAGAACAGCATTCTTTCCGATAAAAGATCCAGGCCTTACGGGACTATTGGGTGTCATACGGAAGCCTGCAGCTTCATGTTGTTCTTTAGACCAACCAGCAGTCTTACCTTTTAATAAATGAGCTTTGTCATACCAACTGCTATATGGACCATTTAAATTTTCCATTGGGTAAATCCTAAAACTCAACATAATAGCTTTCTTCAAATGTTGGTGAGTAATCCATTCACCATTTACTTTTTCTGCAACTCGAGATTTACCGCTATCTAAATCACTTATAACTTGATTAATTGCATCTTTAAGTGATTTATCTGAATTTTGATTTACTTGATCTTTATTTTCCCAAGCATCATTTATAATTTTTTCTAAAGACATAATTTACTGACTTTTTAATAACCTTATTTCTCTAAGAAATAAAGACAGATTTTCAATTTTGTGTGAAATAAAATCTTTATCCGCATCCATCTTCCCAAAATGCTCATCATTAATCAACCAAACAGTTGTACAGCCTCGTTTATGCCCTATGCTAAGATTCTTTGCAATATCTTCTATGTAAATTGTTTCTTTTGGATTAATACCAAATTTTTTAAGCATAAGATCAAAAGTTTTTGCCTCAGGTTTAGGAATGTAACCAGCATCTTCTATATCAAATACTTTTTCTCGACCAAATAAGTCATATATTCCAAGATGGGTTAAAATATTTTCTGCATGCTCGGCACTTCCATTAGTAAAAATAAATTTCTCCATATCTAATTGTTCTAGTTCTCTTCTCATAACAGTATCTTCTTTCATAAATGAAAGATCGATTGTATGCACATATTTTAAAAATTCTTGTGGTGGTATGTTATGGTGGATCATAAGGCCATTTAAACTTGTATTGTATTTATAAAAATAATTGGTTTGAAGTTCTTTTGCTGCATTGATATCTATTTTTAGCCTTTCTGAAATAAATTTAGTCATTCTTTGTGACACTTGACCAAATACCCTCTCTAAGGAATAATTATTGTGCTTTCCGTAACAAACTCCATCAAGGTCTAGAAGTAAATATTTTTTTTCTTTAAGGTTCATAATCTTATAAGTGTTCCTGATCCTTTATCTGAGAGTAATTCAAATAAGATTGAGTGATTTAGTCGTCCATCTATAATACAAACTCCTTTAACACCATTACTTGCAACATCTAAACAATTGTTAATTTTTGGGATCATACCACCACTTATTATTTTATTTCTTATTAATTCATTAATTTTATTTGTATCGATCTCAGGTATTAATTTTTTATTATCATCTAATACACCCTCAACATCGCTCATAATAATAAGTCTTCTAGCATTGAGTTTTTTTGCAATAGCACCCGCTGCTGTATCAGCATTGATGTTGAAAACTTGATTATCTTTATCTAGCCCTAAAGGAGCTATTACAGGAACTTTTTTTTCCTTTACTATCTGTTCTATAATTGATTGGTTTATTTCTTTAGGAGTACCAACAAAACCTAGTTCCTTATTCTCTCGTTCAACAAGTAGAATATTATTTTTTTTATTTGTTACACTTTGACTATCACAACTATTTTTTTTTAAAGCTTCTGTTATTTCTTCATTAAAGTTAATTAAAACTTCTTCTACAACAGTAATTGATTTTTCATCAGTGACTCTTAATCCATTGATAAAATTGCTTTTAATTCCAGACTCATATAATTTTTTTGAAATTCTTTTACCACCACCATGAATAACGATAGGTATAAAACCTAATTTATTTAGCACTGAAATATCATTAATAAAGTTATTTAATAAATTGTGATCAACTAAAACACTACCACCACATTTAATTACTATGTATTCCTCGTTATATTTATCTAAATATTTTTTAACTTCTTCAAAAGAAGGACCTTTTAATGGTAAAATTTTTTTAATTTCTTCCTCTGTAATCTTTGACATTAAGTTACAGTTTTAACTGTTGTCCGTTTCATTATAAATACTTGCTGAAGCATGGTAAGTATGTTGTTCACTGTCCAATAGATAACCAAGCCACTTGGAAAAGGTGCAAGAATTACAGTTAAGAAGAGCGGGAAGAACATGAATATTTTTGCTTGCATCGGATCTGTTGGTGCTGGATTCAACTTTTGTTGAATCCACATACTAACTCCCATTGCGATGGGCCAAGCTCCAATAACTAAAAATGAAGGTACATCATATGGGAGTAATCCAAATAAATTAAATAAAGAGGTTGGATCTTTGGCACTCAAGTCTTCTATCCAACCATAGAAAGGCATATGTCGCATCTCTATAGTTACGAATAAAACTTTATACAAAGCAAAAAATACTGGAATCTGTACTAGTATTGGTAGACATCCAGACATAGGATTTACTTTTTCTTTTTTATAAAGTGCCATCATTTCTTGTTGTAGTTTCATTTTATCATTTTTGTGAAGCTCTTTTAGTCTCACCATTTCAGGCTGAAGTGCTTTCATTTTTGCCATACTTCTGAATGAAAAATTAGCTAGTGGAAAAAAAGCTAATCGAATACAAATCGTAATAGCTATAATTGCTAAACCATAATTTCCAAGAAGTTTAAAGAAATAATCAATACCGAAGAAAAGAGGCTTTGTAATGAAATATAAAAAACCAAAATCTATTACAAGGTCAAAATTATCAATATTTAAAGATTGCGCATAACCATCGATCACATCTACTCTTTTTGCAGCTACAATTATTTTTACCTCCTCTTCAAGAGAACTATTTTCGTTTAACGTAAGTGGTTCGGTTGCTATAAAATTTGCTCTAAATTTTTTTTTATAATCAAATGTAGTTTTAAATTCCTTGTTACTTGGAGGAATTAATGAGGTTATCCAGTATTTATCTCCAATACCCAACCATCCTTTTTGAGCTACTCTCGAAAACTTTTTTTCTTGTATATCATCATAATCTTCTTCTATTAATTCATCATCCAAATGGGAAACAAACCCTTCATGATTTATATAAAAATCTGTCAGATCTTGAGGAATTTTATTTCTGATTATTTGACCATATGAGTAAAAATCGTATTTTTTATTAGTTCCATTAATTACTTTTTGTTTTATTGTGAATAAAAATTTTTCATCTAAAAATATTTCTTTCTCATATGTAATTCCTTGATTATTAGTCCAAGATAATTTTATGGGAGTTTGATCTGTTAATTTATTATTTCCAACTATTGACCAGACTGTATCTGAATTAGGAATATCAATATTTTTGTCTGAAGTAACAAAACCACTTTCAATTAAATAACCATCTTCAATATTTCTTGGGGCGAGAAGTATAATTTTTTCATTGCTTTTAAGTTCAGTATTATAATTTTTAAAAGTTAAATCATCTATTGAAGCTCCCTTTAATGATATTGATCCAATAATATTATTATTTTCAAATTCAATTCTTTCATTTTGACTTAAAGCTTCTTCTCTTGATATATTTTTGATAGTTTCTTTTTGATCTAAACTTGGTGTATCAGAATTCTGTTCAATCTTTTTTTTTTCAGCTAAGTTTTGATTTACTGTTGGTTTTTCGGGTATAAAAAATAACGAATACAATACTATTACTGCAGAAGATAAGGCTATAGCTGCGATGACATTTTTAGAATCCATTATTTTTTTTCCTTCATATCTTTAATAACAGGATCAAAACCATCACCACCGCCTAAAAATTTTATTGGATGACATGAAAAAATTCTTTTTAAACTTAATATTAAACCTTTTAAAAATCCAAAAGTTTTGAGTGCTTCGATAGAATAGTCTGAACAAGTTGGAAAATACCGACATGAGTTTCCAAATAATGGACTGATTAAAAATTTATATCCTTTAATCAATTTTATTAAAAAATAAGTTAAAATATTCATTATTTAATTTTTCTAAAATCTTGAATTAAAGTTTCTTTTATATTTTTAAATTCACTGTTTAACATAGTTGGCTTAGAAATAACAAGGTATGAATATTTTAATTTTATTAACATTTCTTTTACAGCAGAATTAACTATGTTTTTCAACCTGCGTTTTATTTTATTTCTCTTAACAGCATTTCCAATTTTTTTTTTGACAACAAAACTGATATTTAATTTTTTACTGTTTTTACCTTCTAAATTACCAAAAAAAATAGTTACATATTGATTTGAAACTTTTTTTTGTTCTAGTAAAGATTTAAATTCTTTGTTCTTGGAAAGAGCAAGTATTTTGCTTCTCATTAATTTAACCAGATACTGTTAATTTTTTTCTTCCTCTCGCTCGTCTTCTTGCTAAAAGTTTTTTTCCACCCTTACTCTTCATTTTCGATCTAAATCCATGTTTTCTTGCTCTTTTGATTTTAGATGGCTGGTATGTTCTCTTCATAAATAGATGTTTAATTTAAATAAAATTTCGCCTCTTTATAGTAATTAAATATATAAATAGCAAATATAAGATTTTATCATTACGATATCTTTTATGGAAAAAAGTAACAAAATTAAATTATTAGTAGGCATTTTGTATCTTATATTTATTGGATTTTTTTTATACTTTCTTTTTTCAAAATTTTCTATCCAAGAGTTAACTAGTTATGAGTTTATAAAATCTAATGCAGATTTTTTCTCAAAACTTAAAAATTCTAATTCACTAATGTTGCCATTGCTGTTTCTTTTATTTACTATTTTTTGGGTTTTCCCATTATTGGGTTTTGGCTCACCAATTGCTTTATTAGGAGGTTTTATCTTAGGCAAATGGTTGGGATTGATTATAGTAGTTTTGGGATTAAGCATAGGAGCCACATTGTTATATCTTTTTGGAAATTATTTTTTAAAAGATTTAGTAAGAAAGAAATTTTTGAGTCGTTTTAAAAACTTAGAAGAAAAATTTAAGAAATCAGAGTTTAATTATTTATTATTATATAGATTTATTGGAGGAGTTCCTTGGCAACTCAGTTGTGTTCTACCAGCAATTTTTAATGTGAAAAAAAGTAATTTCTTCTTTGCTACCTTAATAGGAATTATACCTCAAATTTTTTTATTAGCATCAATTGGAAGTGGATTAGAGAAAATTATTGATGATAATTTAGAAGTACCAACTATAAAAGATATAATTTACTCATCTGAAATTTACATACCATTGGGTATTTTTGCATGTTTAGTAATTATAACACTTTTTTTGAGGAAAAAATTTTATTCAAAATAAATGTGGTGCTCCCATCCTGTACTGACCAGGAAATTAGTCATTACCAATGACTTGTTTTACCATTAAAACTATAGGAGCAATTCAACTAAAAAGCTATTTTGCTAATTATTGCCATATTATTTTATTAGTTTATAAATAATTTAAAAGAGTAATTCATGAAAATTTATACAAAAGAAACTTTAAAAAAAAATAATAAATTAATTTGGAAGGTGCCCTTTGAGCTCAAGGGTAAAATATAGAAAGTTATGGGCATTCACTATGATTATAAAAGCACTAGGTCAGCTAAGCTGATGGAAAAGCAAGCTAAAAGAGAGAAAAAACTTTTAGAAAGAAAAGCTAAAAGAGAAGCCAAAGAGGGTCCAAAAAAAGATGCAAATAGTACAAATACTTTAGATCCAAATAAACCTTTAGATTTAGATTTTCTTACAAATCCAGAAAAAAAATAGAATTATGATTGATAAGATCAAAGCTAGAAAGGCTAGAGAATCTTTAGCATTACGATCGAATTTGAAAAAAAGAAAATTATTCCTAAAAAAAATAAAAAAAAAAAATGATACTAAACGATAAGCAAATTAAAAAACTAGCTCAAGAGGAGGAAATGATCAGCCCATTTGTAGGTGAAAGTATATCTATGGGTATTAGTCATGGACTTAATTCTTTTGGTTATGATTTAAGATGTGGTTCTGAATTCAAAATATTTACTAATATTAAAGGAGCTACAGCAGATCCAAAAAATTTTAGCGAAGATAATTTTATTACAGTAAAAAATGAAGAATCAATTTTAATTCCACCTAATTCTTTCGCTCTTGCCTCAAGTCTGGAATATTTTAAGATGCCAAGAAATGTTACAGGGTTAGTGACTGCAAAATCAACTTATGCAAGATGTGGTCTAGGAGTTCCACCAACAGTTCTTGAAGGAGGATGGCATGGTGTTTTAGTTTTGGAATTTTCCAACCATACAAGCAATTCAATAAGATTGTATGCAAATAGTGGTGCAGCTCAGATATTATTTTTTCAAGGAGAGCAACCTGATATTTCTTATGCAGATAGAGATGGAAAATATCAAGGCCAAACAGGAATTACTTTAGCAAAACCAAAATAATTTATGGATAAATTTTCTATCACTGGTCCTTGTCGAGTGATGAAAGGTGAAGTTTCAATTTCAGGCTCTAAAAATGCTACTTTACCAATACTTGCTGCAACGCTGTTATTTGACAAACCTGTAATTATCAAAAACCTTCCTAAGGTAAGAGATATTTATACAATGTTAAATTTATTAAAGTCTCTTGGTTCAAATATTGAGTTTTTGGAAAATAGAAAAACAGTAAAAATTACAAAGATTAAAAAACAAAAACAATTTGGATCATATTCGATTCTAAAAACAATGAGAGCTGGAATACTGATCTTAGGACCGTTAGTTTCAAAGTATCATAAGTCAATTTGTAGTTTTCCTGGTGGATGTATTTTAAATGGTAATTCTGGTAGGCCAATTAATTTACATTTAGAAGCTTTAAAAAAACTTGGGATGAAATATGAAATAATAAAAGGATATATTCATGCGAAATCTAACGGTAAATTAAAAGGTAATAAAATTAAGTTTCCTAAAATAAGTGTTGGGGCAAGTCAGCAGCTAATCATGAGCGCAGTTTTGGCTAAAGGCAAGACAGTTCTATACAACTTAGCATGTGAACCAGAAATTATAGATTTAACAAAATTTTTGATTTCTGCAGGTGCTAAAATTAAATGGATTAATAAAAGAACATGTCAAATAATTGGAGTAAATTCTCTTAACGAAACAAAATATTCAGTGATGGGCGATAGAATCGAAACAGGAACTTTTTGTGTTGCTGCTACTTTAGCAAGAGGAGACTTGTTAATTAAAAATTTTGACCCAAAGTTAATTAAAACTGAATTAAATATATTAAAAAAAGTTGGTGCAAAAATTAAATTATTTAAAAATAGTGTTCATATTAAAGGACCAGAAAAAATCAAAAGTATAAAAAATATTACTACCAAGGAATATGATGGATTTCCTACGGATCTTGCCCCTCAATTTATGGTCCTTCTGTGTAAGGCTAATGGGACAAGTTCAATAACAGAAAATATATTTCAGGGAAGGTTTTTACATGCAATGGAACTTCAGAGACTTGGAGCTAAAATAAGTATAAAAAATAGAACTGCTAAAATAGAAGGTAATACAAACTTTATAGCAGCAGAAGTAATGTCGAGCGATCTGAGAGCATCAGCTGCCTTAGTGCTTGCTGGTATAGTTTCAAAAGGTAATACAATAGTAACGAGAGTATATCATTGTGATCGAGGTTATGAAAATTTTGAAAATAAATTAAAGAAAATTGGTGTAAAGATTAAAAGATTAAAATAATGAAATATTTAGCTAAGATAATAGCAAATGATCAAGAAGGATTACAGATGATTTCAGCTTGTAGTTCAGCAGCTAAAGTCAAAATTTCAGATATTAAGTACTTAGCATCTAATAAAGTATTTTTATTGTCACTCGAGAGAATTAAAGTTGAAAATGAAAATGACGATAAAAAGGTTTATAGTATATTGAGATTTGATTTTGTTGATAAAGTAAGATCAAGGAACATTGATCAATCAAACCAAGAAGAAGTTTTAGAGTTAGTAGGTATAGATTATTTGAAAAATAATGATGTTTATGAAATAAATCTTATTTTTAATAATAATGCATATATTGCTTTAAATACTGAAACCATTGAAGCAAGATTAGAGGATCAAAGTGAAATTAAATAGTTATGAAGATATTAAATAGTAACAGCAAAAATTTTGATAAATCGCTGAATAATTTGCTTTATAAAAGAAAAAAGAAACTTAAATCAAGTTTTGTCTCAGTAACAAAAATAATTAACGATGTTAAAAAAAATGGGGATAAAGCTTTATTAAAGTATGAAAGAAAATTTAATAAAAATAATATTATAGAGCCATCTGATAAGCAGATAAGTAAGTCAATTAAATCTTTAGATAAAAAAGTAAAAAAGGCAATCGATGATGCTTACAACAGAATTTATAAATTTCACTCCTTACAAAAATTTAAAAATATTTCATATACAGATAAATATAAAAATAAAATTGATTACAAGCATTTACCGTTAGAGTCTGTCGCAATTTATGTTCCAGGTTCTACTGCATCTTATCCCTCAACAGTTTTGATGAATGCTATTCCAGCTATTGTAGGAAAGGTAAAAAGAATAGTAATGATCAATCCCGGATATAAAGGAAATCAAAATCCAGCTGTATTGTATGCAGCAAAGAAATGTAAAATTAAAGAAATTTATTCCATTGGTGGAGCTTCCGCGATTGCAGCTGTGGCTTATGGAACTAAAAAAATTAGGCCCGTAAATAAAGTTATAGGGCCTGGTAATCAATTTGTATCTGCAGCAAAAAAAGAAGTTTCAGGTGATATTGGTATAGAGGCAATGACTGCTGGCCCGTCTGAAGTTTTAATTGTTGCAGATAAAAGTTCTAACCCTGAGTGGTTAGCAAGTGATTTATTAGGACAAGCAGAGCATGATCAACTAGCTCAATGTATTTTGATTTCAAAAGATAAAAATATATTAGAAAAGACCAAAAAAGAGGTATTTGAACAACTTAAAAATCTTCCAAGATCATCAATTGCAAAAAAAAGTTTAATGATGAATGGAATATTAATTTATACAAATTCAGATAAAAAAATTATAGAAATCACAAATAAAATTGGACCTGAGCACCTTGAGTTAAATGTAAAAAATTATAAGTCATTTGTTGCTAAGATTAAAAATGCAGGCTCTGTTTGTTTAGGAAAATATGCAGTAATGGCAATGACAGACTATGGTGCTCCTGGGAGCAATCATGTATTACCAACTAATATGACTAGTAAATATTCTAGTGGATTAAATGTTTCTGAGTTTATGAAAAAAATTTCATATATAAAACTATCAAAAAAGGGTATTGATAAACTTGGACCATCAGCTATAACTCTGGCAAATTATGAAGGTTTAGTAGGTCATGCTCAATCTGTAATTAAAAGAATAGGGAGAAAATAAATTTGTCAAAACAAGATTTACTTCAATTTAAGGGCAAGGTAAAAACTTTACTAAAAAATGCTATGTTTGAAGTTGAACTAGAAAATGGACATACAGTGACGGCACATACTGCAGGAAAACTTCGTAAAAATAGGATTAGAGTTCTTCAAGGTGACTCCGTTACTGTTGAAATGACCCCATATGATTTGACAAAAGGAAGAATTATATTTAGAGGATAATTTTATGGGACTGTGGTGTAAGTGGTCTGCACGAACGCCTGAAAAGCGTTAGGTTATAAGTTCGATTCTTATCGGTCCCACCTTAAAATCTCTTGATTAAATTATCATCTTGAAATTAATTTAAAACAAATTAACCTTAAATTAATAATAAATAAAAAAAGGATAAAGAAATAAGATGAGTACATTAAAAGGAACCGTAAAGTGGTTTAATGGTAAGAAGGGCTTTGGTTTTATCGAAAGAGAAGATAAAGAGAAAGATGCTTTCGTTCATGCATCAGCAGTAAAAGCTGCAGGTATGAGATATTTAAATGAAGGTGATAAATTAGAATTTACATTAGAGGAAGGTCCCAAGGGTCCTTCAGCAGTAAATTTAAAAAAATTAGACTAATTTTTCTAAATATTTTAAAGGGCGTTTTATCTCTTAAATAGATATACGTCCTTTTCATTTAGGGGTTGCATAATTTTAATTTTTGTCTAAAAAACAATTCATGATTAAAAATGATATAACAAAATACACTACTAAGAGTTCTCTCGAAATTGTAGATAGAGGAACAAGGATTGGTGTGCATACTTATTTCCATGCTGGCTAAAGCTAGCGATTTATCATTTATAATATAATTTAAAATCCACACAAAATAATATAAAAATAAAGAGGATAAGCCCGGGTGGTGTAATGGTTAGCACGGAAGTTTGTGGAACTTTAAGTTTGAGTTCGACTCTCAGCCCGGGTACCAAAAAATGAATAAAGAAAAAAAATTAATTCCTGGATTACCTTCAGGATTTGAAGATCGTTGGGATAAAAAACTTCTTCTCAAAAAAAAGCTTTTAAAAGCTATTGAGAAAAATTTTATAAAATTTGGAGCAGTAGCTCTGGAAACCCCTTCGTTTGAAATTAGTGAAAATATAGGATCTTTTTTGGCAGAAGATAATGCCAATCCTATGTCTGATGTATTCTCATTTCAAGATGGAGAAAAAAGCATCACTCTTAGGTATGATCTTTCGAGCCCACTAGCTAGATTCGTTGCTCAAAATAATCAAGAGCTTCCATCAATTTTTAAAAGATACGCTATTCAAAATGTTTTTAGAAATGAAAAGGCTGGTAATGGAAGGTATAGAGAATTTATGCAAGCAGATTTTGATATAGTAGGAAATGTTAATTCTGCTCAAGCAAATGCAGAGCTTTGTAATTTAATATCGAGCACTTTGTTAGATTGTGGTTTAAAAAAAGAACAATTTACAATTAATGTAAGTAATAGAAAAATAGTTCAAGGATTAATCGATGATTTAGAAATATCAGAAGATAAACAATTAAAAGTGATTAGGGCAATTGATAAATTAGATAAACCAGGTTTTGGTCTTAAAGGTGTTGAAGATCTTCTTAAAAAAGAGAGAAAAGATAAAAGTGGTGCGATCACCAAGGGAGCAGAATTAAATGATGAGCAAGCTTCTCAAATACTTAATTTTTTAAAAATTAAAGATTTAAAAGAATTAAAAGAAACTTTAAAGAATCCTTTGTCCCAAGAAGGTATAAAAGAATTAGAGCAAGTATTTGAAGTATTGGGTTACAGTTCAAATTTAAATCAGGTCAAAACTAGTTTTACAATTGTCAGAGGATTAGCCTATTATTCAGATTTTATTGTTGAAACAAATCTAAATTTTAAAGTTACAAATAACACAGGTAAAGAGGTTGATATAGGCAGTATTTGTTCTGGAGGAGCCTATGCAAAATTAATCTCAAGATTTAAAGGTGTAGATATTCCAGGTACTGGAATTAGTTTCGGAGTTGATCGACTGTTATTTGCTTTAATGCAATTGGATCAAATAAAAGTAGATAGTCAAAAACCAGTTTTAGTTTGTGTAATGGATGAAAAATATCTAAAAAATTATTATGAAATTTTAGACCTATTAAGAAATAACAATATAAATGCTGAAATTTTTTTAGATATAAAGAAAAATTTAGGTAAGCAACTAACTTTAGC
>QCKW01000010.1 GCA_003215055.1 Pelagibacteraceae bacterium AG-410-N23
TACATCATTTGCTTTAGCTCGAAGTACGGGCTGTAAAGAAGGAAATTGTGAAAATGGTTTTGGTAAATGGGTTTACACAGATAAAACTACTTACGAAGGAGAATGGGTAGGAACAAAAAAAAACGGTCAAGGAGTTGAAACTTGGCCTAATGGATACATCTACACGGGTGAGTTTAAAAATAGCGAATGGAGTGGAGTAGGTGTTTTAACTTTTCCTGATGGCTCAACTTATGAAGGTGAATGGGCAAAAGGATTTATGAATGGAACAGGAACTTTTACCTCATCAGATGGAACACAGAAATCAGGCACATGGAAAAATGGAAAGCTTCAAGAATAATGTCAAAAGAAAATTATTTAAATAAGATTAAGGATTTGCCAGAAACTGTAAAACAATTTGGTGGTTTAGTGTTAATAGTCCTTATTATACTTTTTTCTTTTTCAATTTTAAATATTATGTTTGGTGGAGGAGATGAGCTGGTAAGAAAAATGAAATTGGAGGAAGAAAGAATTGCGGAAGGAAAAAAATTAAGTGAATTAATATCTAAATTACCTTCTGGAATATTAGTAACTTTTGATGGTACTGATCATTATAAATTAACAGATGAAGTATATGAACAAGTTTGTAAAGCAACAAAACTCATTCCTCAAAGAGCAATTATGGGTGCAAATTTTTTAAATTTTAGAGCACACGAAATCTATACAATTAATGGTAATAAAATTGATGAAACTTTTGTTAAGTGGGATGAAGAGAAAAATAAATGTTATGCAGGTTTTACAGTAAGTGGAAATAATGTTGGAGTTAATGAGTCTGTAAGTGTGAGCGGTGAGGCATTAAGTTTTTTAAGCACAGGAATTGATACCAGAGTTTATTACATTAAAAATTTTTAAGGAGGAAAACATTAATATTATGGATTTAATTTTATCTTAATTTCATATAACTTAATTAAAATTTATGTCTGAACCAGTAATCAAATGTGAAAATGTTTATAAAATCTTTGGAGCAAATGCTGAAAAGATGCTGAAAGATTCTAATGGTAATGTTGATGCCAAAACTTTTCAAGAAAATGGATGTATTGTAGGAGTTAATAATGCTTCATTTGAAGTTTCCAAAGGAGAGATGTTGGTTGTTATGGGTTTGTCTGGTTCAGGAAAATCAACTTTATTGAGATGTATTTCTAGATTAACTGATGCAACAGGGGGAAAAATTTTTATAGAAGGTCAAGATTTATTACAATTAAACAACAAAGACCTGATTGATCTTAGAAGAAATAAAATGGGAATGGTTTTTCAAAGTTTTGCTTTGCTTCCTCACAAAACTGTAGTTGAAAATATTGCTTTTCCACTTCAAATTAAAGGTGTCAAAACTGAAGATAGTATAAGTAAAGCAATGGACATGGTTAAGTTGGTTGGACTTGATGGCAGAGAAAATTATTTTCCAAGAGAGTTGTCAGGAGGACAACAACAAAGAGTAGGTATAGCAAGATCTTTAGCAGTTGAGCCTGATATATGGTTTTTAGACGAACCTTTCTCTGCTTTAGATCCATTAATTAGAAAAGAAATGCAAGATGAGTTTTTAAGACTTCAGGAAAAATTACAAAAAACAATTATGTTCATTACACATGATTTTGATGAAGCTTTAAAACTTGCTGACCGTATTGCAATTATGAAGGATGGTATAATTGAGCAATTAGATACACCAGCCAACATTGTATTAAATCCAGCCACTGAATATGTGAGAAAGTTCACAGAAGAAGTGCCTAGAGAGAAAGTTTTATTAATTGCAGATGTTATGGACAAAACTAAAGATAATCTTAGTGATTTAAAAGTTTCAAAAGATGAAATTATAGAGAATGTAGCTGAAAAAATTCTTACTCAAGAAAAATCAGTAGCTGTGGTAGATAATAATAATAACATTATCGGTTCTATAAACCCAGCAAAAATAATCAACACAGTTTTTGGAGGAAGAAAAAATAATAATTAATTATGGAATTTTTTAAGAAATATCCAAAAACATTTCAATGGTTATTTTTATTAGTTGTATTTTTTGCATTATGTTTTGCTATTGAAGTTCCTGAAACATATAAATTTATTCGAGGTCAAGCAGAATTTGTAAAAGATCCTAATCAGAGCAGCTACGTATTTTTAGGTAAAGAAGTAAGATACTATGCTTTTGATGTTTTTTGGAGATTGCCACCACTTCTAGGGTGGTTACCTATCTGGATAAACGACTCGTTATTTTTTTTAATGAACGAATGGATGCCAATCGAAGTTTGGAATGAAGATACTCAAGAGTTTAAGAGTCGTCCTCTGGTTCTACAGATAAGTAGAAATATTACTGCATTTATGACTTTTCTAATACAGTTAATTAGAGAAGTTTTATTAGGAGGTCTTGAAACTATAGTAGCTTTTAGTAGCTGGGATTGGATAGATAAGAATCCTTGGGCTGAACTACCAGGGTTACCATGGACGATTGTTGCAGCAGGTGCAACTTTACTTGCTTATAAATTAAGTGGAAAAGGTTTAGCTTTGTTTGCAGGTCTAACAATGGTTTACATTTCTATATTTGGTCAATGGAAACCATCAATGCAAACTTTATCATTTATACTAGTCGCAGCACCTTTATCATTTATTTTTGGATTAGGATTAGGAATAGCGGCATTTAAAAGCAAACGTGTTGAAAAAGCTTTATATCCAATATTGTTAGTGATGCAGACAATGCCACAGTATGCAGTTTTAGTTCCTGCCTTAGTTCTTTTTGGAGTAGGTGATCATGCTGCAGTAATAATAACTATGGTTGTTGCTGTGCCGCCTATGATTTTATTAACTATACTAGGTTTACGAGCGGTGCCGCCAGAAGTTATTGAAGCTGGTAGAATGAGTGGTTGTAACAATTTTCAATTAATGTTTAAGGTGTTAATTCCAACTGCAAGAAGAGATATATTAATTGGAGTAAACCAAGTTATCATGGTTTGTTTTTCAATGGCAGTTATTTCAGCTTTCATTGGCGCAAAAGGTTTAGGATTTAATTTATTATTAGCATTGAACCAGCTAAACATTGGATTAGCACTAGAGGCAGGTTTATGTATAAGTTTAATTGCAATTTTATTAGACAAGATGTCTTTAGCTTGGGCAAATAAGCAAGAGGATTATTTTGGAAACCTTACATTCTTTCAAAGAAACAAAAATCTACTATTTTTTGCAGCGACAGTAGTTATTGGATTAATACTTGCTTACGTTGGAACCTTTTTATTTAAAGGTACATTCAATTATTTATTTGAAATTCCACATAATAAAGGAATCTCAACAGCTGATTTTTGGAATAAAGGTGTTGATTGGATTTTTGAAACCTTCTTTGTGTATATCAAGGCATTTAACACTTGGTTGATTCAAGAGGTACTTCAACCAATGAGGGCACTGTATTTAAGAATGCCTGCAATAGCTACAATAGTTTTAGTTGTCGGCGCAGGATATTTAATTGGTGGCGTTCGTTCAGCTTTAGTTGTTTGTGCTTTAACTTTATTCATCGCTTTTAGTCCATGGTGGGATAGGGCTTTAGTAACTGCATATATGGCAACTTTTGGGGTAATTGTATCTTGTATAATAGGATTTACGGTTGGAACCTTATGTTTTCAGAACAAACAATCTGCAAAATTTATGTTAGGTGTATGTGATATATTTCAAACATTCCCATCTTTTGTATATTTAATTCCAGTAATGATGTTATTTGGTATAACTGATACATCTGTTTTAATAGCTGTTATAGTTTATGCCACTATACCTGCTACTAGATACACAATTGAAGGACTTAGAAGTGTTCCAGCAGGCTTGCATGATGCTGCAACTATGTCAGGTGTAAATAAGTTTCAAAGATTAACTAAAATAGAATTCCCTTTAGCATTTCCTCATATGATGCTTGGAATAAACCAAACAATAGTATTTGCATTATTTATGGTAATTATTGGAGCATTCATTGGTACAGAAGATTTAGGTCAATATATTTTAAAAGCATTATCAGATAAAAAAGGTGCAGGTATTGGATTAACACTTGGTATATGTGTCGCTTTTATAGCTTTGATATTTGATAACTTAATTAGAGCTTATGTTCAAAAAAGAAAAAAACACCTAGGTATTGATTAATTCTAATTTATTTATCTAAAAATGTTTTCATTGAGTCATCCATAGCAGTTGCCCATGGAGTATGATGAATTGGAGCAACAGATCCTGTTACAGGTGAAGAAAAAGACTTATTTCTATAAGTTAAAATATCATCAACTTTATGATGTTCCCACTCTTTAAAGTGCTTTCTAATTAATTCAAAATCAATTTTTGGATAATCAGACATTTCATGAAGTTCTTTCGTATATTCAGTTTGAAAATCAATCATTTGATCTGGATTTTCTAATTTTTCTTCCATAGCAACCCATTTATTAATATCACTTTCAATTTCTTTATCATTTGGGACTTTAATCTTATTCATTGTCACATCTCTTGCGTACCAAGCCTGACAATCAAACATATTAAATGTATGAAACTGGTCTTGCATACCAAGATATAAAAGTTTGTGATTATCTTGCCATATCACTCCTTTGTATAGTTTTGGTGGATAAAGCCTGTTTCTAGTTTTTAATTGTAAATTTTCTTCTAAAAAAGGAAAATGATGAAGATAACCAGTGCACAAAATTACAACATCTGCTTCTTGTTCTGTGCCATCTTTAAAAATTGCTTTTTTCCCCTCTAATCTATCTAGATAATGAACTTCTTTCACCCCTTTCGGCCATTTAAATCCCATTGGATTATGTCTGTATCCAATAGTTACGCTTTTTGCTCCATATTTATTACATTGAAGCGCCACATCTTCAGCAGAATAACTACTTCCTAAAACAATTACATTTTTATTTCTAAATTCCTCTGCATCTCTAAAATCATGGGAATGCATAATTCTTCCAGGAAAAGAATTCATCCCTTCATATTCTGGAATGAAAGGAACTGAAAAATGTCCAGTAGACACTACCACAAAATCAAAATTATCTTTTAATACTTTATCGTTAACTTTATCTTGATAACTAACTTCAAATTTATCATTTTTATAGATTGTATTTACTACTCTTGTATTGAACTTGATTTTATTTTTTAATTTTCCTTTGCTTACTCTTCCAATGATATAGTCATATAAAACTGCTCTAGGAGGAAAAGATGGAATAGGTTTTCCAAAATGTTCATCAAATGAATAATCTGCAAATTCTAAACATTCTTTCGGTCCATTAGACCAAAGATATCTGTACATGCTATTGTGAACTGGGTCTCCATATTGATCAGAACCAGTTCTCCAATTATAGTTCCACAATCCTCCCCAATCTTCTTGCTTTTCAAAACAAACTATTTCTGGGATCTTTTCGCCATTCTTTTCTGCTAACTCAAACGCTCTGAGCATAGACAGTCCACATGGTCCAGCTCCTATTATTGCTACTTTAGTCATATGATATTCTGTAAATTTTAAATTTATTTTACTAACAAATTAATGAAATTTAAAATAAAATACTCAAATATTATGAAAATTTACAAATAATGTTTTTTTCACGTATGTGTTGTAATTATAAGATGACTTTAAATCTAGAGTAATATGAAAAGAATATTAGTTATTGGCGGTGGTGCGATGGGGTCAGCTTTTACAATCCCATGTCTAGAAAACAAAAATGATGTCACAATTACTGAACCATATAGCAAAAAATTTATAAGAGACCTATCAACTAAAAAAAAATTCCATTCAGCTTTAAAAGTTAAGCTTTCTAAGAAGTTAAAATTTAAGAAATTTTCCAAGAATTTATTGAGGGAAAGATTTGATCTTATAGTAATCGCCTTAAGCTTACCCGGAATAGATTTTATTGGAAAAGAGCTGAAAGACAGTAATGTTAAAACCCCAATTTTAGTTCTTACCAAAGGTCTCAAGTATGAGAAAAAAAGTAAAAGAATTTTAACTATTTCTGAACAACTTAGAAAAGTTTCCGGAACTAGAAATATATCTGTTTTAAAAGGCCCATGTTTAGCAAAAGAATTGGCAAGAAAAAATCAAACAAGTGTTGTTATTGCTAATAAGAGTATTAATTTTGCGAAGAAAATTGGAAAGAGAATTTCCACAAAATATTATCTTACTGAATTTTCAAAAGATGTGATTGGAGTAGAAGTTTGTTCAGCTATAAAAAATATATACTCAATGATAATAGGAGCTGGACAAAGTTTGAATATATCTTCAAATTTATTTCAAAAATCGATAATCGAAATGAAATATCTCACAAAGTATTTTAAAGGTAATGAAGAGACAACTTTAGGACTCGCTGGAATAGGAGACCTTTACGTAAGTGCAGCAGGAGGCAGAAATAGCAAAATGGGAAATTATTTAGGAAAAGGATACACATTCAAGAATGCAAAAAAAAAATTCATGCCAAATGATACTGTTGAGGGAGAACAGCTTGCTAGAGAAATTTCTCCTTTTGTCCTAAAAAAAATAGATAAAAGTAAAGTACCATTGATGGTAAATTTGATTAGAACAATAATTAAAAATAAAAAATTTAAAATTTAAAACAAACCTTCAATCTCACCTTTTTTATTCAGTTTAATTGAGTTGGCTGCAGGAATTTTAGGTAGTCCTGGCATTGTCATTATTGATCCACAAACAACAACTACAAATTCAGCCCCAGAAGATAATCTTACCTCTCTAATCGGTATTTCATGGTTAGAGGGTGCTCCCTTAAGTTTAGGATCTGTAGAAAAACTATATTGTGTCTTTGCAATACATACTGGTAAATGTCCATGACCATTATTTTCAAAAATTTTTAATTGATCTTTAACTTCATCACTACCTGTAATATTACTAGCTTTATAAATTTTTTTGGCAATTAATTCAATTTTGTCCCATAATTTGAGATCATCCTTGTATAGAAATTGAAATTTATTTTTACTTTTTTTACTAATGCAAATCTTAACAACTTTTTTTGCAAGGTCAGTTGCTCCTTTTCCGCCTTTCGCCCAATGCTTACATTCACTTACTTCAACTTTCATATTTTCACAAAATTTTAATACTGTCTCAACTTCATTTTTTGTATCTAAAGCAAAATGATTTATTGCTACGATTGGCTCTAAACCAAATTGTTTTATATTTAAAATATGTCTCTCTAAATTTACCAATCCTTTTTTTAATGCTTCTACATTTTCATTTTTTAAATCCTCTTTTTCTACGCCTCCATGCATTTTTAAAGCTCTGATAGTAGCAACGATAACTACACAACTAGGGGTAAGACCAGCTTTTCTACATTTAATATCTAAAAATTTTTCAGCACCAAGATCTGCACCAAAACCTGCTTCAGTAACTACATAATCTGACAATTTAAGTGCTGTTTTAGTTGCAATGACAGAATTACATCCATGTGCAATATTTGCAAAAGGACCTCCATGAATAATTGCAGGGTTATTTTCTAAACTTTGAGTTACGTTTGGTCTTATTGCCTCTTTTAACAAAACTGTCATTGGACCATGAGCATTTAGATCTCTTGCGTAAAGAGGATTTCCCTCTTTATTATAAGCAATTGTAATATTTCCAATTTTTTTTTCTAAATCATTCAAGTCATTAGATAGACAGAATATTGCCATTACTTCTGATGCAACCGTTATGTCAAAACCATCGACTCTTTTAAAATCTTTTGCTACTCCATTTGTATTGATATCAATAAATCTAAGTGCACGGTCATTCATATCCATTACACGTTTCCAAACTATTCTATTTTCATCAATATTTAGTTTATTTCCCCAATAGATATGATTATCAATCATTGCTGATAATAAATTATGAGCTGACGTTATCGCATGAAAATCGCCAGTAAAATGTAAATTTATTTGTTCCATAGGAACAACTTGCGCGTAACCTCCACCAGCTGCACCACCTTTCATTCCAAATGATGGACCTAAACTTGGTTCTCTAAGACAAACGATAGATTTTTTTCCAATCTTATTTAAACCATCATTCAAACCTACTGAAGTAGTTGTTTTTCCTTCACCCGCTGGAGTAGGAGTAATTGCAGTGACTAAGATTAAATTACCATCTTTTTTTTTCTTTAATTTATCTAAGAATTCAAAATTTATTTTAGCTATATGTCTGCCCATTGGGCTAAAAGCACTACTTTTATCTGGGACATTGATTTTAGCTAAAATTTTATTGATTGGTTTCATTTTAGCTTTTCTAGCTATTTCTATATCAGATTTGATTTTTGCCATTTGAAGTTTAATTTAAATTAAAACGCTTGATTAGTATCTCTTTTTTCAGGCTTTGGAAATATCTAAAAATTATATATAAAAAAAATATGAACTATTTATATTCATTATTATAAAATTTACTCATGCAAAAATACTCAATATTTAGTTTAGTCAAAAATGCATTTTCCAATCACGAAAACTGGGATTTGGCATGGAAAGACCCTACTCCAAAGAATGAATATGATGTAGTTATTATTGGAGGTGGAGGTCATGGCTTAGCCACTGCTTATTATCTCGCAAAAGAGCACAATATTACTAATGTGGCTATCATAGAGAAAGGCTGGATCGGTGGTGGAAACGTTGGCCGTAACACTACAATAATCAGGTCCAATTATATGCATGATGACAATGCATTGTTCAGTGAATTTGGAATGGATCTTTGGAGAAAGATGAGCCAAGATTTAAATTATAACGTTATGTTTTCCCCAAGAGGAATTATTAATCTCGCACATTCTGATGCACAGATGAATGTTTATGCAAGAAGAGGAAATTCAATGCGCTTAAATGGAATTGATGCAGTACTTTTAAATAGAGAACAAGTAAAAGAAATTATCCCTATGGCAGACTTTTCTGAAAATGTAAGATTTCCAATTTTTGGTGGACTTATGCAACCAAGCGCTGGTACAGCAAGACATGATGCGGTAGCATGGGGTTACGCTCGTCAGGCGGACTCAATGGGTGTAGATATAATCCAAAATTGTGAGGTAATTGGGTTTGATGTTTCAAGCGGAAAAATTCAGGGAGTAAGAACATCTCGTGGAAACATTAAAGCAAAAAAAATTGGATTATGTGTTGCAGGAAGCACAAATATTTTAGCTGAAAAATTAAATATGACATTACCTATTGAAACTCATCTTTTACAAGCATGCGTTTCTGAACCAGTAAAACCAGTTTTGGATAAAGTAGTTACTTTTGGTGCTGGACATTTTTATATTAGTCAATCGGATAAAGGTGAGATGGTTATGGGTGGTGATTTAGATGGTTATAACAGCTATGCACAAAGAGGAAACCTTCCAACACTTCAACATGTTTTAACAGAGGGAATTGCAATGATGCCGTTCTTAAGTAAATTAAAAATGTTAAGAACTTGGGGTGGAATAATGGACATGTCTATGGATGGTTCTCCAATTATAGACAAAACTCATATTGAAGGATTATATTTAAATTGTGGTTGGTGTTACGGTGGCTTTAAAGCGACTCCAGCATCTGGATGGACTTTTGCTCACACTATTGCCCAAGATAGAGTTCATGAATTAAATGCAGGATATAGTTTAAATAGATTCAATACAGGCCACTTGTTAGATGAGAAGGGCCTTGGCACAAAAACTTGGATTTCGTAAATGCTTCATATTAAATGTCCACATTGTGGAATGAGATCTCAAAATGAATTTTCTTATGGTGGTGACGCTAGTGTGAAAAGACCTGAACTAGGGAAAGAGGTTACAGATCAAGAGTGGGATGATTTTGTTTATAACAGAAAAAGTCTTAGAGGAAAGCATTGGGAGCTGTGGCAACATTTATCGGGATGCAGACAATGGATAAAAATTGAGAGAGATACAGCAACTCACGAAATTTTTAATACACTAAAAGCTAATGAGGAAATTTCATAATGACTCAAAGTTTCAGATTAGAAAATATTGGGATGATTAATAGAAATAAAAAACTTTCATTCAAATTTAATGGGAAAGTTTATTATGGTTATGAAGGAGATACTTTAGCCTCAGCTTTAATTGCAAACGGTGTTCACTTAATTGGAAGAAGTTTTAAATATCATAGACCTAGAGGTTTTTTTGGAGCAGGGGTAGATGAACCTTATGCAATAGTTCAATTATACAGGAATGGTGAAACTGAACCTAACATAAAAGCTACAGAACAAGAGCTTTTTGAGGGATTAGAGGCAAAAAGTGTGAATTGTTGGCCTAGTGTAAATTTTGATGTGGGAGCAATAAATAATTTCTTAAGAATTTTTTTACCAGCTGGATTTTATTACAAAACTTTTATGTGGCCGAAAAGTTTTTGGTATAAAATTTATGAGCCATTTATTCGAAAAGCAGCAGGACTTGGAGTAGCATCTATTAAGCATGACAAAGAAAGATATGAGCATAAGTATGAATATTGTGATTTATTAATTACAGGCTCAGGTCCATCAGGTTTAGCCAGTGCTTATGCTGCAGCGAAGAATGGGGCTAAAGTAATTTTAGCTGAGGATAAATCTAGGTTTGGAGGAACATTATTAACCAGTGAAGTTAATATAGGCAATCAATCAGGTAAAGAATGGGCTGAAAGTGTAATTTCTGAACTTAAAGAAATGCCAAATGTGACTATAAAAAATCGATCACAAGTATTTGGTTATTATGATCATAACATGTTGGTGATGTCAGAAAGAATAAGTGACCATTTACCACAAACAAAAAAATTTCATCCAAAACAAAGACTATGGTACATAAGAGCAAAAGAAGTTCTAATTTCTTCTGGATCAATTGAAAGACCAATTGTTTTTGGGAATAATGATACACCAGGAGTGATGCTTTCATCAGCTGCAAAAGAATATCTCAAAATTTATGGAGTTTTAGTTGGAAAAAATCCTTTAATATTTACTAACAATGATAGTGGCTATGAAACCGCAATTGAATTTCAAAAAAATGGTATAAACCCAATTATTTTAGATACAAGAAAAGATCCAAAGTCTGAATTAGTTGATGAAGCAAAAAATTTAGGAATAAATATTAAATTTTCTTATGTCGTAGTAGCTGCCCAAGGCTATAAAAAAGTAAAATCAGCTGATATTGCAAAAATTTCTGAAGATAAAGAACAACTTGGAACAGTAGAAAGTGTTAAGTGTGATTGTATATGTGTATCTGGTTTTTGGACGCCAACAATTCATTTAGCTTCACAATCAGGAAATAAAACAAAATTTAAAGAGGATATAGATGCTTTTGTTCCAGGAACATCAAAGCAAAATGAAACTACTTTAGGTGCTGCTAATGGAACTTATACTTTAGAGGAAACTTTAAAAAGTTCATTTGAAACTGGCCATAAATTATCAAAAGAAATTACCAAAAATGACAATAAGATTTCTTTTCCAAATGTAATTGAAAAAAAATCAACTGTTCATGATAAATTTTGGTGTGTTCCACTTCCAAAAGGAAAAAATTATAAAAGATTTTTAGATTTTCAAAATGATGTTGCGGTATCTGACATAGAAATTGCTTTAAAAGAAGGATACAGATCAATTGAACATGTTAAGCGATATACGACCCTTGGAATGGCGACTGATCAAGGTAAAACAAGTAATCTTAATGGTTTACAATTAGTATCAAAAATAGAAAACAAAGTTGTACCAGCTGTTGGTCACACAACGTTTAGACCTCCATATACTCCAGTTTCAATCGGAGCGATAGTGGGAAGGGAGGTTGGAAAACATTCAAAACCAACACGAAAATCTCCAATGCATTCATGGCATGAGAAAAATAATGCAGTCTTTGTTGATGCTGGAGTGTGGTTAAGACCGAGATATTACAAGCAGGGGGATGAAAATTTATTTGAAGGATCAAAAAGGGAAGCAAAAAATGTAAGAACTAATGTTGGAGTTTGTGATGTAACTACATTAGGTAAAATAGATATCAAAGGTCCAGATGCTGCAGAATTGCTTAATAGAGTTTATACCAACGCATGGTTAAAGTTACCGGTAGGTAAAGCAAGATATGGTGTTATGTTACGAGAAGATGGTATTGTTATGGATGATGGAACAACCACAAGAATTTCAGAAAATCATTATCATATGACAACCACTACTGCTCAAGCTGCAAATGTTCTTTCACACTTAGAGTATTATTTACAATTAGTTTGGCCAGAGTTGAATGTGAATGTTGTCTCAACTACAGAACAATGGGCAGGGGCCGCAATAGCTGGACCAAAATCAAGAAATTTATTACAAAAATTATTTCCAAAATCTGATGTATCAAATGAGGGTTTGCCTTTTATGGGCTATATGGAGGGTGATCTGTTTGGAGTAAAGGCTAGAATTTTTAGAATTTCATTTTCAGGTGAACTTGCATACGAAATAAATGTTGAGTCAGATAATGGAAACTTTATGTGGGAAAAGATAATTGAAGTTGGTCAAGAATTTAAGATCCAACCATATGGCACAGAGGCACTATCAACTTTAAGAATTGAGATGGGGCATGTAGCAGGATCAGAACTTGATGGAAGGACAATTCCTTATGATAATTCTCTTGAAGGTTTATTGAGCAAAAAGAAAGATTTTATTGGAAAAAGATCTTTAACTAGAAAGGCATTTATATCTGAAGATAGACAGAAAATTGTTGGTGTTATTCCTTTAGATAAAAAAACAAGCATTCCAGAAGGATCACATTTGGTTAAAGATTCAAGTGCGCCACTACCAAATCCAAAATTAGGATATATTTCAGCTTCTTGTTGGAGCGTTGAGCACGATAATCCATTTTCTTTAGCTATTGTTAAAGATGGAAAAAATATGATTGGTAAAAAACTATTTGTAATGTCCCCGCTGAAAAATAAAGTTATTCCAGTTGAAATAGTTTCTTCACATTATGTTGATCCAAAAGGTGAAAGAGTTAGATCATGAGCTCAATTTCTGCATTAGCAAAAGTTCATTTGTTAGGACAATTTGGTGATTGTGAAGGTAAAAATGAAAATAATCTTTTAAAAATCTCAGAAATAAAAAATTTATTGATAGTCCAAATAGTTCAATATAAAAATTCTACAGTTTCAATTGATAGTATTGATATTGATGGTTTAAAATTTAAAGATGAGTCATTAAAAGTGATAAATAATAATGATACAAGAATACTATGGAATGGACCAAAAAATTGGCTTTTAGTTTCAACAAAAAAAAATTTAATTAAAAATGTTTTACAAAATTTTAAAGAATCAGATTTTGCTGTAACAGACTTATCTCATTCAAGGGCCATAATTGAAATGGAAGGACAAGAAGTTAAAGAAGTTTTAAAGAAAGGATGTCCATTTAATTTTAGTTCTTTAGAAAAAGATAATTCAATTAACTCCATTTATAATGGAATAGCTTTCACAGTTGATTTAATTAAAGACAATCCTGACAAGGTGAGATTATTCACTCTAAGAAGCTTTGGAGAATCTTTTTATCATTCCATCACAGATGCTTCTTTAGAATTTGGCTTTAAAACATTGTAAGTATTTTTAATCACGAGTAGCGATATAAACACCTACAGTAGTTATCAAAAAACCCACCAAATCTAAATGAGTTAAATTTTCATTTAAAAAAAGCCAAGCCATAAATGCAGAGGTAGCTGGTATTAGAAAAAATATTGAAACTGTTTTGCTAGCAGAATTTTTTTTAATCAAAAACATGAGTATTGTAAAGGCACCAAAAGATACCAAAAATATTTGATGGCTTATTGCAATAAGAAACGTTTTATTAAAATCTATATATGGTTCAACAAAAAAAACTATAATTAATATATGAAACAAACATCCACCGACAGCTTGATAAAAATTACTTACCGTTAAAGGCAAGTTGTTACTTAATTTCTTTTGCCAAATTGTTGAAATTGTAATCGAAATTAAAGCTACTATGGTAGCAATTAATCCTAACAAAGGAATATTATTACCTACATCCAAACCCAAAACTAATGCTGCACCTAAGAACCCAAGTAAAACTCCAATCCATTGTTTAATAGTAACTTTTTCATTTAATATAGGGCCACTAAGTGCATTGGTCAAAATAGGTTGAAGAGTCACTATTAATGCAGCTATACCTGTAGGCATACCAATTGAGATGGAGTAAAACACACCACCTAAATATAATCCATGAAAAAGAACTCCACTAAACAAAGACTCAATTAAATTTTTATTACTGATATTTATTGATTGTTTTGAGTAAATAGAAAATAAATAAAAACCTATAGCAACAAAAAAAAATCTAAATGCTAATGCAGTAAAAGGGTCACTATTATCTATAATTGGCTTTGTAGTTATAAAAGCAGACGACCATAGTAGAATGAATATGAATGGATATATTCTGATCATTTTAGGTTTTATAAAAAAATTGCACTTACATTTGATTCTCAAATTTAGTTAAATTTGTCTATGAAAATTAGTGTTTTGTATCAATTACCTAATTCTACCTTGAGTTGTATTTCTAAATGCTTAAGATTCTTCATGATGATTCATAAAAAAATAGTTTTTTGGTTATTAGTATCTGCATTTTTATCAGGATGCACTTCACCAACAGCTATGTTAGGTCCTGCATACACCTTAACCTCTAGTGGAAATATTTATCAAGCTGGTTTGACATATGGATCAAACGAAATGATAACTCGACAGACTGGAAGAACACCAATTGAAAATATTCAAGAATTAAGCGTGAATAAAAAAAATATTCAAAAACAAACCTTGGAGAGTGAAGATTTTTATATTTTAGTCAAAAATAAGATCAATAAAACTAAAGGTATTTTTAAAAAATCTAATCAATAATATTTAATAACAACAATTCAGGTTGTTTAGTTTCTTTACACCACAGCTCATAACTTTCACAAATTCTCCACAGATGATCAAAAGCTCTTTGTGAAATTTCTAGTGGAAAATGACTTTTTGCATAATATAAGTTAGGGAACTGAATTAATTGTTTAATCATCATGTCTTTTTGAACTTTAAGCAGTTTTAAAGTCTCGTCTGGAATTTTCTTTTTTGTCTTTTTATCAATAAAGTTATTTTGAGAGAGTTCTTCAAACCATTTATCATGAAATTTTCCACTACTAATTTCTATGTAAGTTTGTGAACCAATGAAATTATCAATAGCATCAATATTTGAAAAACCAGGATTATTTTTTTTTATTTCAAAAATTTTAGAATAAATAATTTCAGCAACAAATAAAACGTATGGACGATCTTTTGATTTCCTCATTTAATTTTTATATTTTTTCATTGCTGCATAAGCTAAAATTAAATTTGGATCTAAAAAAATTTTTGACGATTTTACAATTTTTATAGATTTAAATGCAAAAATTGCAATTGGTAATTCTGTGCACCCTAGGATAATTTTTTTACATTTTTTTTTAATCAAATAATTAATTGCAGGTTGAATAGTCTTAGCAGCTTTTTTAACATTTCCCATTTTAACATCCTTAATTGCTTTATTTACATTTTGTTTTTGAAGTTTATCTGTAGGAAAAAATAATTTATAATTTTTGTTAAAAATCTTATCATATACCTTAGTTTTTAAAGTTCCTTCAGTTGCCAATAATCCTATTTTTGAGTTCTTCTTACATTTTTTTTTTGTGTAATCGAATACTTCTTTAGGCATATTTATAATTGGAATGTTTACTCGTTTTTGAAGATCTTCGTACCAGTAATGAGCTGTGTTACAAGGAATTACAATAAATCTACATTTTGCCTTTTTTAACTTTTTACATCCCTCAATTAAACTTTTTAAAACTCTTTCATATTTTTTTTTTGATGTAAGGTTTTCAAATCTATTTGAAAGTGCTCCTGTAATTTTTCCAATAGACTCTGGTCTTCCAGGAATATTTGATTTATTATATAAGAAGAATAAAGGATAATCTTGATCAATTTTTCCTCTATATTGAATTGCCAACTTATTGCAAAAATCTAATCCTGCTTGTGTTCCCATTCCTCCAAGAATACCAATCATAATCTATAATTTTATAATTTGTTGAAGAATAGATTATTGGCTATAAAAATAAATTAAATCTTTCGGATATTTAATTAATATAGCCAATAAATTATATTTGAAAATTATGCAGTTTTTAAGTTAACTGCTGAAGGACCTTTAGGACCATCTTCAACATCGAAAGTCAAAGCTTGACCCTCATCTAAACCGTTCATACCAGCATCTCTTACAGCTGAAACATGTACAAATACATCTTTTTCTTTATCTTCTCTTTCAATAAATCCATAACCTTTGGTTGGATTAAACCATTTTACTTTACCTTGTAGACTCATATTTTTTTTTTGTTGTTATGTTAATTTATTACTTATAATTAAGTAATTAGGGGTTTGTTTAGAATTTTTAGAGTTTTGTCAACTAAATTGGTATATTTATTGATCTTAAATTTTAATCATTATCTATAAGCTTGGTTAAATAAAGAGAATTAATGTCTTTTTTGTAATGTGCGAACGGTTCACAAGGCTTAAAATCACACTTTTGAAATAACTTTCTTGCAGATTCAAAAAATTTTCCAGCCCCAGTCTCAATACTTATTCGCTTAATATTAAGTTTTTTTGCTTCTTCTATAAGATGTTTTATAACTTTTATACCGTTTCCTTTGTTTCTATAGTCGTTATGAACTCTTATAGATTTAAATTCTCCATGGTCTTTGTCTAAAAATTTTAATGCACCACAACCCACCAATTTATCATTTTCCCATAAACTCCAAAACTTAATTGAAGGTATTTTTAAACCGGGAATATCTAACACATGAGCACTACCTTCAGGAGATGCTGCTCTTAGTTCAATAAAATGTTTTGTGAGAAGTTCATTTACTTCTGGATGATCAAAATTTCCTTCTATAGATTTTAGCATTAAATTAAAGTTGTTATATGACCCATTTTTCTTTTGTCTTTTATCTCTTTTTTTAAATAATCAAAGAAAAATTCATTATCCTTTAACTGAATATTTTGTCTATAAGGTTCTATTTGACTTCCTATTAAATTAATCATTTTTGCATTCGATAATTTTTTTAATGGAACTTTTTCGAGAGAACAAACGGCTCTAATGTGATTTTCGAATTGACTTACATTAAATGCATTAATCGTTAAATGACCAGAGTTGTGGACTCGAGGAGCTATTTCATTAACATATAAATTTTCATTTCTATCAATAAAAAATTCAACGCATAAAGTTCCTATATATTTTAATTCTTCTGCAATACTAATTGCCCAATTTTTTGATTGATTAAAAATTTCAGCACTTATTTCTGCAGGTATTTTTGAACATTTTAATATTTGATCTTCATGAGTATTTTCTATTGGTTCGTATATTTCATATTTATTAATTCCAAATCTAGTAATAATTACAGATATTTCTTTTTTAAGTTTTACAAGTTTTTCAAGAATATAATTTTTAGAAAAATCAATTTTAAGTGAATCAATTTCTTCAATTTTTGTTATTGGATATTGACCTTTGCCATCATAACCCATTGTAGTTGTCTTTAAAATTCCTGGAAGAAAATCCTTTAATGCATCTAGATCTTCTTTTTTTTCGACTAAAGCATATCGAGTTGTTCTTATATTAAGTTTATTTACAAAATCTTTTTCTGCTAATCTGTGTTGAATGAGTCTATTGATCGAAGGTTTTGGCAATACTGATTTTTTTTTATTTATTTCATTTAGTGTTTCATAAGGAATATTTTCAAATTCATAGGTAATAATATTTACTTTTTCTATAAATTTAGAAATTTTTTCTTTATCATCATATTTTCCAAATATAAATTCATCACAAAATTTTTGTGCCGGTGCATCAATATCATCACAATAAATAGCTGTTTTAATGTTCAATTTTTTAGCTGCAACAGAAAGCATACTCCCCAATTGACCACCACCTATTATACCTAAATAAATTTCAGCCATCTTAATTATTGAGGTTTCTTTTTAACTGATTTTGTTTGAGATAGTCTTAATCTTTCTAAGTTTTTTTTTATAGTAAGATTATTGTTTGCAATAATTGAAGCCGCAAGTAACGCAGCGTTTATAGCGCCATCTTCTCCAATAGCCAATGTACCTACTGGAATTCCTTTAGGCATTTGAACAATAGATAATAAACTATCTAATCCTTTAAGTTTTTTACTCTCAATAGGAACACCTAATACAGGAATAGTTGTTAAAGCTGAAATCATACCAGGTAAGTGTGCTGATCCACCTGCACCCGCAATAATAGCACCAATATTATTTTTCTTTGCAGAACTCGCAAATTCATACATTCTTTTGGGCGTTCTATGTGCTGAGATAATTTTAGTTTCATACTTTACTCCCAGATTCTTGAGTGTTTTTTCTGCTAATTTCATAGTTTTGTAGTCAGATTGACTACCCATCACAATTACGACTTTAAGAGCTTTATTCTTTTTCATGGAGTTTAAACTTTATTTCAAAATTAAATTAAAATTTCAATAAAATAAATAGAATTTAAAAAAGCATATTGATATGGTTTATAATTATTTAACAAAATGAAATTTAAAATTGATAATCTTCAATATTGTAACTGGTCTAGAAAAGTATTTGAGATAAATAGAGAAGCAGGACTGGACGCAGTGCACGTCACGATAGTATATCATGAAGATTTTGATGAACTAAAAGATCAAATAAAGAAATGGGATAATTTATTTAGTGATAATTCAGATTTAATTTTTTTAGGAAATGATTTTAAAGATATTGAAAAAGCAAGTGAGAAAAATAAAACAGCCATTTTTTTTGGTTTTCAAAATTGTTCTCCAATTGAGGATGACATCAACCTTGTTAAAAAAATTCATGAACTAGGCTGTAGGTTCATGCAATTAACTTATAATAATCAATCGTTATTAGCCACAGGTTGTTATGAAAAAGTTGATAGTGGAGTAACAAACTTTGGAAAAGAAGTGATAAAAGAAATGAATAGAGTTGGTGTTGTAGTTGACATGTCTCATTCAGCAGAAAAAAGTACTTTTGAAGCTATTGAACTAAGCGAAAAACCAATTGCAATTACTCATGCCAACCCATCATTTTGGCATGCAGCTAAAAGAAATAAATCTTCAGATTTATTAAAAGCCTTAAGTGATAGTGGGGGAATTTTAGGATTATCGTTGTATCCCCATCATCTAAAAAATAATACTAATTGTACATTGGATAGTTTCTGTGAAATGGTTGCTCGAACAGCAGAGATTATGGATGTGAAAAATATTGGAATTGGTTCCGATCTTTGTTTAAATCAACCTGACGAAGTTGTTGAATGGATGAGAAATGGAACCTGGTCCAAAAGTAAAAATTATGGAGAAGGAACAAAAAACAAACCAGGTTTTCCAAAACAGCCAGAATGGTTCGAAGATGCAAGAGGTTTTAAAAACTTAGAGACAGGTTTGAAAAAAGTTGGTTTTTCAGAGACAGAGACTAATGGAATACTGGGTAACAATTGGTATAATTTCTATAAAACAATTTAGATATGAATGTAGAGCTAAGAGATCCTAAAATTATAATGAAGTTATCAAGACTTGGTTCTTTTCACCAATCAAGATTATCTTTTTTAAGAAGTTTTTTAAGTGAATTTAAGGACTGGAAATATAATAGAGATTTATTTGATTTAGACCAAGAGGGTTATGGCACAGCAATATATTCATTTAAAAAAAATGCTAGGGTTTATTCTTTAATTTGTTATGCAAACAAAATTAACAATGATGAAAGATCAGATAGAGTGATTGCAACTAAATGGGATGCGGCTTTTACACTACACGATGGTGTTCCTTTAAAAGATGATATTGAAAGATTAAGAAATGAAGTTCCAAAACAAGAAGTTGGTAGATTGTCTTACAAAGAACTAACATTATCTAGAGCAAATAAGTCTATTAGGGTATTTGATCATGTTGTTGAAAATTTAAGTAATGGTAATCAACCAAATTTAGAGCTACTTGAAAAAGTTGGATATTTATACAGAACCACAGCAGTTTATGGATCAGGTAAGTTTGGTTTGGCAGATCGATTTAGAATTAAAAATAGAGAAGAAATTAATGGACCATTTAGACTAGAAATGATGCTAGTCTATCTGGTAAGACAATTCACATTTGATCAAGTTAATCATGTTGCACAAAATAGAAATCCTAAATTAGCTGTTAAACTAGATCCTATAATTTGTAGAAATTTGGGGATAGGAAATTCAACTGGGTTAGGAATGGCTCCGTTTATTGTTAACCATCCAACTTTACTTAATAATTGGATACTTAGTAGGGAAATTGCACTTAAAAAAATTAGAGAAATTAAAATTGTTAAAACTAAAGATAAAGATTTATTTAAAGAATGTGTGAAAAATTCTCTTAAAAATCTTACTAGCTGGAATACAGAAAGTGAATATCAACTCAAAAAAATTAAACTTTTGTTAAAAGATATTAAAAAATTTATTTATTTTTTAGAAAATGAATTTAATTTTCAAAAAGATTATCCTTTCAATGAAATTTACTTTTGGTTAGAGAAAGAGACTTGTGAGGAGTGTATTGAATACGTTGTCTCAATCATGATGGAGCCATTTGGTGATATAGTTCAACCACTGGTTGGGCAGATGAGCTCTGAAGAAGAAAAATACTTTAACATTCCAACTGAGCGTAATGTGGGAGATTTGAAGAAAATATTAGAAAATAAATATTCAGATATTCTAAAAATTAATTTCAAAACAGACGAAAATAATCAAAAATTTTGGTTTATTTCAAAAAATAAAGAAGAGCCAAGATTAGCTAATCGTTTCGAAGAGGATGGTGCAGATTTAGAGCAACCTCTGGCAATAGCAAGAGATATAAAAAAATTATATGAAAAATTATTGTCTTTAAAAGATAATTTAAAGATTAATAAATTTTTAATTGAGAATTCTGATTTAAGACATGTTGTTAGAAGAGCCTTTATTATCGAAAAATTTCCATATTCTGAAATACAAGATAATACTATTGGAGAAAATTTAGTTCCAATTGACATGTTGCGATTAAAATTATCTTTCTTTGGGGCTTTAAAATTTGATCCAAGATCTGACAAGTGGTTGAGAATATGTATGTTTCAAGGTGCGCCACTCCCAAATGAATTAAAAGATTATGATGAGCAATGGGTTTATAAAACCTACTCTTAAATTATGAAATCCTTTAGTGAGATAGAGACTACAGTTAAAAGGGCAAGTCGGGCTGCTGGCTACTCATGGGGTATAGCAGAGGAAGTCGGGAAATCTATAAGATTATCCGAATTATTTGGTTTTCCAGCTATCAAACATCTTAATCAATATTATCAAAATAAAAAAAAAGAAAATTTTGAGGAGATAAAATTGATCAATGAGATTAACAAATCAGATGGATCATTTTTTTGTCCAATTATTTTGGGTGTTAATTTTATTGACCAAGTAAAAAACCTTGAAATTTTAAAAAAGTGCTCGGTCGAAAATCTTGCTTATCCATTGTTGTTTTTACCTTTTTTGAGTAGAGCTTCAGAAATTATTGGAAAAAAATTATTAATTTCATTTGACGATTGTAAATTTTTATTGAATTTTAATGTTAGTATTTCATCTAATATTTGGGATAAAGAAATGTCAATGCTAGCAAAAAAAGTAGAAATAAGTTTTTTAGACAATGAAGATAATTTTTCAGATCAAGATTGGAAAAATCTCTACAAACTTGCAGAGGATACATTTGTTGAGGAAACTGATAGTTTAAAAGAGGGCGCAGCAGGTGCTGGCTTGACTGACAATGATTGAAGATGACAATTTAAAAGAAAAAGATTTGAAGGACCTTGATGATATATGTGATGAATGTAAAGAAAAAGATGAGAGTGTTTCTCAAAATTTAATATTAACAGGTTTTAAAATTTGCAAATCCTGTAGAGTATCTAAAACTATTTTTCCTATTTAGATTTGATTAATCGGCAGTGCATCCATTCTACTCATAACAAATGAAATCGATAAAAATACTATGATTAAAAAAGATAAGAAAACAATACCAAAAGATTTAAAACTAGATTTAAGGTTAAAAATTTGTTTTGTTGAAATTATTAATCCAGCAAAGATCCAAAATTGTGTAAGAAAAATAATGGTTATCATAAGGTCAGGTGTGACAGCAAAAAATCTTAATAAACCTGGAGCATGTGCAAAACCTACTGCAGTAAGCACTTTCTTGAAAGATGCCTTTGTTTGTTTGTCTGGAAAAATTTTGACACCCAATACATAAATTAAAATTGACCAAACAAACCATGTTAAAATGGCAGTCAGTCCAGACATTGCTATCGCAGTTTTAATGATAGTGTTTGCAGCAACGGCCCCTGCAATACCATCTAAAATCATTATTATCCCTGCAAAGTATATTGAGGCTTCTCCAAAATTTTTTGGATCTTTATAAAGTGATTTGTCTAACTTTATAGATTTAAATACAATATTTAGAAATTCACCAAACATTTATTTTTTTTATTTTTTTGTTCATTATATGACATAATTAATGGAAAGATTATTAATGCAATAATTATGATAATGCAAATTGCAATTAAAAAGGCCTTAGACATTTAAATTGAAAAAGGGAGGGGATTTAATTCCCCTCCCAAGAAATATTAACCTTTGCTAACCTCTCTAGTGTTTGCGTTGAAAGACTCTTTAAATGGTATATCAACTACAACTGCATCTACAGGTTTTCCTGGAGTATTAGAGTATTTTTCAGGTAAATGAACTTTAAATTTTGTCCCAACTTTGCCTTTTGGAAATCCATTTGCATTTAAAGTTCCATCAAATGGTACGTATCCCATAGCAATATTAGTTTTCTTTTCTGGGTGGTACCATGGTGAAGTTACAAATCCTACAGGGTCTCCACCAGATTCATTAGATATTAACCAAAAATCTGGAGCGTAGTCCTCGATAGGTTTACCACCTAATTCCAGTCCAACTAACTGAAGCTTATAAGGTTTTTTACCATCCTTAAGTTCTTTGCCCATTTTTTCTAAAGTGGCTTTACCAACATAATCTGCTTTTTTATTCCACTCACCTTTGCCAGATAGTGAAACTTGATAACCTAAATTACATTGATAAGGATTATGTTGCATATCCATATCTTGTCCCCACGAAAGAATACCAGCTTGAATTCTTCTATGGTGCGCAGGAGCAATAACCATTAATTTATGTTTTTTACCCGCCTCAAGAACAGCATTCCACATATCATCAGCATATAAAGTAGCATTTCTTAAATAAATTTCATATCCAGCCTCGCCAGAGAAACCTGATTGTGAAATTACACAACTTCTTCCACCAACTTTAACTTCAGCTAAACCATAAAAAGGCATATTGTCAAAATCAACTTGATCCCCACAAAGATCTTTCATCAAAGCTTTTGATTTAGGACCTTGTATTTGAACAGGGCAAGCATCTATTTCTTCAATAGTACAATTAAATCTACCATCAGCATTGACACCCTGTAAATACATTCCTATGTCAGAGTCAGATAATGAAAACCAAAATTCATCTTTCGAAATTCTTAAAAGAATTGGATCATTTAAAACTCCACCATAAGCATTACATAAAATTACATATCTCGCCCTCATGGGAGAAATTTTAGTTGCATCTCTAGTAATAACGTAATCTGTAAATTTTTCTGCATCAGGACCTTTAACTCTTATTTGTCTTTCAACAGCAACGTTCCACATTGTAACGTGATTTACAATAGCATCATATTCAACCATTGCTCCACCATCTTCAGGTCTGACATATCCCCTAGGATGATAAATACGATTATAAACAGTTGCTCTCCAACATCCTGCTTTCATTGATAAATGCCAATAAGGTGATTTTCTAACCCTTGTTGAAATTAACATTTCAACTTTAGTTGGCCCACTTTGTCTTAAATTGTATGGTACTTCTCTATCTGATTGATCAACAGAGGTAACATGTTTTAGTTTAGTATAGTCAAATTCTTTAGACATAACCATTCTCCTTCAACCACTTGTTAGTTTCCTTCAAGCCGCCGAATGTATAAATGTGGAAGAAATCAGTATGCGATTTAACTTTCCCAATTAAGTCATTAGGGTCTTTAGGTTTCAATAAATCTAACGCCTTACTAAAATTAGATTTAAGAAAGTTAAGGGAATTTTTTGCTCCAACAATATTAGCAAATTTAATTAAGCTAGATATTTTTAGAGGCCCAGTAATTCCTACATGTACTGGCACGCTTTGTTTAGATATAAAGTCAATGATAGGCTGAGGATCGAGTAACCATTGAGTTACAATATAGTCAGCATAAGGCTTTTTATCTATCATAGCTTTTTCTAAATCTGAGTCGGATATATCAGGACTCCCCTCTGGGTGTCCAGCAATTCCTATTGTCATCTTCTCAAAATAACCAGTTTCTAAAAGTTGAAACGAGCTGTCAAATTTTCCTAAAGGTTCTCTACCACCACCAATTATTAAAACCTGTTTTACCCCTCCATCCTTACACCTTGAAATATAATCTTTTAGTTGTTTCTCGTCATGCATTGATCTTGCTGGAAAATGAGGTACGGGGTTAAAGCCTTTTTTTACAAGCTCAACTGCCTGTTGTGCAGTTTCTCTGTAGTCTCCTCCAGGCAACATTGTAATGTAAATATCATTTACAGGAGGTACCGTTGAAAGGTCAGTTTGAGGTCCAATTTCCAAAGAAAATTTCATTATCCGATCATTATCTTTTTTAAAAAAGCTGTCAAAGAAATTCATTAAAGGGTGTGGCGAAATTTGTTGCCAAAAAAAATGCTCGTGTTAATTTTTTTTGTGGACCAAAATCTAAAAAACTTACCCCTCTCAAAAATACTAGATATTGAGAAACTTAATAATGTTGATAATTCAATAGAAGTGGCTAATGGCCTACCCAATGAGTGTTATACGAGTAAAGACTATTTTGTGCATGAAAGAGAAAAGGTTTTTTTCAATAAATGGACTGTTGTTGGGGTAGCAAGTTCTTTACCAAATCCTGGAGATGCTAAACCTCATAATCTTTTAGGAGTTCCACTGATTATAGTAAGAGATAAAAAAATGCAGATTCGTGTTTTTCATAACGTTTGTAGTCACAGGGGTTTTAAACTCTTAGATAAACCATGTTCTTTAAAAAATGTTATTAGATGTCCTTATCATTTTTGGTCATATGATTTTAGTGGAAAACTTGTTGCAACACCCCATATTGGTGGTTTGAATATCCATCAATCAAATAATTTTGATAAAACAAAAAGTAATTTAAAAGAAGTAAAAACTAAAGTTTGGATGGATATAATTTTTGTTAATATCAATTCAAATGAAATCGATTTTGATGAATATATTAAACCTTTAGAAAACAGATGGTCAAAGTTTGTAAGTAAAAAAGATCATAATTTTCTAGTACACTCAAATGACTACGGTTATTTCAATTTAGAAGTAGGATGTAATTGGAAATTTGCAATTGAAAATTATTGTGAAAGTTATCATTTGCCTACAATTCATCCAGAGTTAAATAAAGTTTCAAACATTAATGATCATTATCATATTCAAGGACTACCTAATAGATTTGCTGGACAAGGAAGTAAAAAGTACGAACAACCCATAAAAGGAAATAAAAAATTTAACACTTTTTCTAATTGGGATAAAGGGATGTTAAAAAATTCTGAGTATATAGCCTTGTTTCCAAATATAATGATAGGTTTACACATAGATCATTTTTATGTTTTTTGGTTAGAACCGTTAGCCATGAATAAAACTAAAGAACATATGCAAATATATTATGTTGGAGATGAAAGTGCTAACGGTAATGAATTAAAAGATTTAAGAAAAGAAAACTCAAGGTTCTGGAAAGATGTTATGTTAGAGGATGTTAGAGCAATTGAGGGAATGCAAGAAGGAAGAAATTCACCAGTTTATAATGGTGGAAATTTTTCTCCTGTAATGGATCAACCGACTCATCAATTTCATAAATGGGTAGTAAATAGTTTAATGAGGTAAAAGATAATGGCACTTAAAGATGTTGGAAATAAAGTTCCTATTTATAAACTCAAAACAACCAGCGAGGTAATGAAATATTATGACGAGTGGGGTGAGCAGAATAAATATAATAAAGATATGGTTGAATGGAATTATACTGGCCCACAAGAAACTGTTGAAGTTTTTAAAAAATATGAATTAAATAAGGAAGCGCTTATTTTTGATGCTGGTTGTGGAACTGGTTTAGTAGGATTAGAATTAAAAAAATTTGGTTATAAAAATTTTTATGGAGCTGATCTTTCACAAAAGTTACTAGATACAATTCCAAATAATCTTTACCAAAAATTAACTAAAGTTGATTTAAATAAAGCTATAGATGAAAAAAATGATTTTTATGATTCAGTAATGTGTGTTGGAACTTTTACTTTTGGACACGTTAAACCACAAGCTCTAGATGAATTTGTGAGAATTACAAAAAAAGATGGATTAATATGTTTTACAATAAATGAGGGTATTTATAAAGAATATGGTTTTGATAAAAAGATTGATACATTAAAAAAAGAGGGGAAATGGAAAGAATTGGAATTTTTTAAATCTGATTATATTGCTAGTAAAGATGTAAATGCATGGCTTGGATTGTATAGGGTAAATAAATGAAAATAATATTAATTATGGGACTACCAGGATCTGGAAAAACTACTTTAGCTAACGAACTTGGTCCAATGTTAAATGCAAAGAGGTTGAATGCAGATGAAGTTAGAAAAGCCGCTAACGATTGGGATTTTTCTGAAGAAGGTAGAAAGAGGCAAGCAAAAAGAATGGCTGACTTCGCAATCAAATTAAAAGAAGCTGGAAATTTTGTTGTTGCAGATTTTATTTGCCCAACACCAGAAGCAAGAAGTTTATTTCCCGCGGATTATATTATTTGGGTAGATACGATTAAAGAAGGAAGATTTGACGATACTAACAAGATGTTTGTTAAACCTGATAAGTATGACTTTCATGTTACAACTCAAGATGCTAAAAATTGGGCGCCAAAAATATATAAGGATATTAAATAATGGGTTACGAGTGGGACAATAAAAAACCAACTGCACAAATGTTAGGAAGGTGGCAACCTTTTCATGATGGCCATTATACTTTATTTAAAGAGATAATAAAAAAAACAGGCCAGGTTTGTATTCAAATTAGAGATGTGCAAGGTGTTGATGATAATCCTTTTGACTTTGAGACAGTTAAAAAAAATATAGAAGAAAGACTTAATCCTGAATTTGAGGGAAGATTCAAAATTATGTTAGTACCTAATGTTACAAATATTTGTTATGGCAGAGGCGTCGGTTATAAAATTGAAGAGATTGTATTACCAGAAGAAATTCAGAAAATTTCAGCTACTAAAATTAGAGCTAAAATGAGAGAAGAAGGTAAGCTAAAATAGAATCTTGATGAACATAAAGGTTAAAAATTTATCTAGTGGAATTTCTATTGTCATTATAAATGAACCAAAAACATATAACTCGTTATCATTTAAAAATCTAAATGATTTAATAAAAGTTTTTAGAAAGCTTGATAAAGACAATAAAACAAAAGTAATTATTCTTGAAGGCTCTGGCAAAGGTTTTAGTGCTGGACATAATCTTAAAGAAGTAAAAAATTTGAAAGCAAGAAACAAATATCAAAAATTATTTAATCTTTGCTCAAAACTAATGCTTCAAATAGTTGAAGGAAAAAAGCCAGTGATTGCAAAAGTACATGGCGCTGCATATGCCGCTGGATGTCAATTAGTTGCAAGTTGTGATTTAGCATACAGCACAAATAATGCCCTGTTTGCTACGCCAGGTGTAAACATAGGATTATTTTGTAGTACACCAATGGTTGCTGTGAGTAGAAAAATTAGCAGAAAATCAATGATGAAAATGTTGTTAACAGGAGAACCAATTAAAGCAAATTATGCTAAAGAAATTGGATTGATTAACGATTATTTTCCAAAATCTAAATTAAATAATGAAGTTTTAAAATTAGCTAAAAAAATTGCTTCAAAATCTAATTTAACAATTAAAATTGGAAAGCAAGCTTTTTACAAACAATTAGAGATGCCATTGAGGAAAGCATATGCTTATACAAGTAAGATGATGACACTCAATATGATGGCAATGGATGCAAAAGAAGGAATTTCAGCCTTTCTTGAAAAAAGAAAACCAAAATGGAAAAATAAGTGAAAATTAAAAATTTTATAACTATTATCCTAATTATTGTTGGTCTTTATTTTATTTTTACTTTCAGAGATCATAACTTTAAAAGGGCTATAGATGCATGTATCGCAGGCAGTCAAAAATTAGAAAAACCCATGACTGTTCAAGAGGCAAAGAAGTTTTGTGAAGATAAAATTATGAATAATAATTAAGCCAAATGGAGAATACGAAAGAAATTTTAGAAAAATATAAAAAAATTGCTTTAGTAGGTGCTAGCAAAGATTTAACAAAAACCTCTTCAGTTGTGATGAAGTATTTACAGCAATATGGATTCAAAGTTTATCCAGTAAACCCATCAATGAGAGGAGAAGAAATATTAGGTGAAAAAGTTTTTGGAAGCATTTCAGAAATAGATAGTGCTGTTGAAATAATTAATGTATTCAGACCATCTAATGAGGCTATTGAAATTGCTAAAGAAGCTATAAAAATAAATGCAAAAGTCTTATGGTTGCAATTAGATATTAAAAACGAAGAGGCAAAAAAAATGGTTGAGAAAAATAACATTTTGTATATTGAAAATAAATGTACAAAAATAGAATTTGAAAAGTATTTTAATTAATGAAAAAAATAATTCTTATATATGGACATTATAGTGATAAATCATTCAATGCTGCAATTAGAGACACTTTTGTTAATACAGTAAAAGAAAAAGGCCATTCAGTTGATGTTATTGATCTCTATAAAGAAAAGTTTAACCCAGTTTTTGCAGGTGAGGAACCAGATAATACAGTTTTAAATCATAGAAAAAAAATAGAAAGCTCTGATGCAATTGTCTTGATTGCTCCAATATGGAATTTTAGAATGCCAGCTATTGTTGAGGGTTGGATAGATAAAGTTCTTGCTCCACCATGGGCATTTAGATTTAAAAGATTATTTGGAAATTATGGTTATCCCTTGGGTAACTTGAAAGGCAAAAAAGCAGTAGTATTTTGTACTTATGGCTCTCCTCAATTTGCTGTAAGAACTTTCTTCTTAAATATGCCAACTAAACGACTGAGAAGAGGAGTTTTTAATATATGTGGCATAACGGATGTTGTTTACAGAAGATATTTTGCTGTACCATTTGTTGGTGATGAAAAGCGAAAACAATTTCTCAATGATGTTAAAAAAACAGCTCTTAACGTTTAATATCATTTTATTATGTCTTTTTACTACTGTTCCACTTAAAGCTGACTTAATTTATCCGAGTAATTCAATAAAACCAAAGGAAGTAATTAAAATTCAACTCACTGGATTAATGAAAAATGATGATAATTTCAAAGATAGTGGTATTGAACAGACTTGGAATTTTGCACATCCTGAAAATAAAAAAAATACTGGACCATTAACTAACTTTAAGATGATGATTAAAGGAAGATCTTATCAAATGCTTTTAAATCATTTGAGTCATACAATTACTGAGGTAGGAAGTAGTGACAAATGGGCTCAATTTGAGGTGATAATTTTGGACAGCGAAAAAATTTATCATAAATTTAATTGGCAGGTTGAAAAATACACAGAGGATGGGCCATTAAAAGATTGCTGGTTAACTACCATGGTCTCAAGCCCTGTTCCTTTGGGAAGTTCAATTTGATCATCCACAATACAATTTTGTTTCGCAATGAATAAAAATTTAGTAGGAATCGTTTAATGAAATCTAAAACAAAAGTAGTAGTCGTTGGTGGTGGAGTAGTTGGTGTAAGTGCACTTTACCATTTAGCAAAAAAAGGGTGGTCAGATGTTGTCTTAGTTGAAAGAAAAGAATTAACGTCTGGTTCAACTTGGCACGCGGCTGGATTATTACCTCTTTTTAATATGAGTTATTCAGTCGGACAACTTCACAAATATGCAGTCGACCTATATAAAAAATTAGAGGAAGAAACAGGAAAAAATGTTGGTTTTAGTGTTGTATCAAATATTCGTTTAGCTAGCACTAAAGATCGTATGGATGAGTATCATCAATATGCTGGTGTTGCAAAAACTATCGGAGTTGATGTAAAATTTTTAACTCCTCAACAAGTAAAAGAGATTTGGCCCTTATGTCATACAGATGATTTAGTTGGAGCTATTCAACATCCTGAAGATGGATATATTCAGCCTGCTGACTTAACACAAGCACTGGCAACTGGGGCAAGAAACAGAGGAGCAGAAATTTATAGAAACACAACTGTCTTATCTATGAAACAAACCAAAAATGGATGGATCGTTGAAACTGATAAAGGATCAATAGAATGTGAGCATGTTATTTCTTGTTCAGGAAATTTTGCAAGACAAACTGGAGAAATGGTTGGTTTAGATATTCCAGTTATTCCAGTTGAACATCAATATATTGTAACTGAACCTCATCCTGAAATTCAAAAAAGAAAAAAAGATGGTTTACCTGAAATGGGAGTATTAAGAGATAGTGATAGCAGATGGTATATGAGAGAAGAAGCTGGTGGTTTAATTTTAGGTCCTTACGAAGATGGAGCACCTGCTTGTTATGTTGAGGGTCCATCAAAAGAGTCAGAGTATGAATTATTTCAAGAAGACTTAGATAGACTTGCACCGCATATTGAAGGAGCAATACATAGAGTACCAGCGTTTGGAGAGGTAGGTGTAAAAAAAGTTTACAATGGAGCAATTTGTTATACTCCAGACGGTAATCCGATAGTTGGACCTGCTTGGGGATTAAAAAATTTTTGGATTAATGAAGGACATAGTTTTGGAATTACTGCTGCAGGTGGTGCAGGTTGGCAATTAGCAGAATGGATTGTAGATGGAGAACCAACAATTGATATGCTCGGCGTGGAACCTAGACGTTATGGAAATTATGCAACTAAATCTTATTTAAAGGCTAAAAATGAGGAAGCATACAGTCATGTTTTTATAGTTCATTATCCAGATGAGGAAAGACCGGCAGCAAGACCACTTAGAACTTCACCATGTTATGAAAGAATGAAAAATCTTGGTGCTGTATTTGGACAAAAGTTTGGATGGGAAAGACCTAATTTTTTTGCAACTGATGGTATGGAACAAAAAGATGATTGGTCTTTTAGAAGATCAAAATGGTTTGATGCAATAAAGAAGGAATGCGAAAATGTAAAAAAAAATGTTGGTCTTTTAGATATGACCGCGTTCGCAAAATGTAGAATTAAAGGTCCCAAAGCCGAAGAATTTTTAGATTACTTAGTGGCTAACAAACTTCCAAAAAAGATTGGAAGAATTAATTTATGTCACGCACTTAATACTAAAGGTGGAGTTCATTCAGAGTTTACAATAATGAAAGAAGCTGAAAATAGTTATTATCTTGTTTCTGCAGGAGCAAACTTAAGACTAGATCACGATTGGATACAAAAATGGATGCCAACTGATGGATCTGTAATATTTGAAGATCTTACAAATAGTAATGGAGTACTTGTAGTAGCAGGTCCAAAAGCTAGAGAATTAATGCAAAAAGTTTCAGCTGACGATTTTTCAAACGAAAATTTTAAATGGCTTACAGCTAAAAATGTAAATGTTGGATATGCGCCTGTTAATGCTATGCGAGTAAACTTTGTAGGTGAGCTAGGCTGGGAATTGCATCATCCAATTGAGTATCAAAACCATATTTTTGATAAATTGATGGATGCGGGTAAAGATCTAGGAATTAAACCTTTTGGTATTAGAGCCATGAATAGTTTGAGAATTGAAAAATCTTATAAACTAGTTGGTACAGAATTATCAATTGAGTACTCACCTTACGAGTCTGGATTAGATAGGTTTGTTCATCCTAATAAAGGAAACTTCATCGGCCTTGAAGCACTAAATAAATGGAGACAAAAAGGTTTTGATAATAAGTTAGTTACACTTGAAGTCCACAACACAACTGACTCAGATGTTTTAGGAAACAACCCTATTTACAAAGATGATAAGGTAGTTGGAAGAGCTACTGGCGGTGAATATGGATTTAGATTAGATAAATCAATTGCTTTAGCAATGGTTAAACCTGATTTAGCGAATGTTGGTGAAAAACTTAAAGTTGATATTCTTGGAAAAATGTATGAGGCTACAATATTAGAGGAAAGCCCATATGATGCAGAAAATAAATTATTGAGAGCTTAATGAAAATCTTAGTCGCAGTAAAAAGAGTTATTGATTATAATGTTCAGATTAGAGTTAAAGAAGATGGTACAGGTGTTGTTACTGATAATGTTAAGATGTCAACTAATCCACCTGATGATAATGCAATAGAAGAAGCAGTGAAAATTAAAGAGGCTGGAAAAGCAACCGAAGTTGTTGCAGTTTCTGTAGGAGAAGAAAAAGCACAAGAGACTGTTCGAAAAGCTTTGGCCGTGGGTGCTGATAGAGGAATTCTTGTAAAGGCTGATGGAGTTATTGAGCCACTAGCAGTATCAAAAATTTTACAGAAAGTTGTTGAAAAAGAAAAGCCTGATTTAGTTTTTATGGGGAAACAAGCAATTGATGATGATTGTAATCAAACCGGACAAATGTTGGCAGCATTATTGAATTGGCCTCAAGCAACATTTGCATCTAAAATTGAAGTTAAAGATAAATCATTAGAGGTTACAAGAGAAATAGATGAAGGTTTAGAAACCATTGAAGTAAATGTCCCAGCAATTGTAACGTGCGATTTGCGATTAAATGAACCCAGATATGCCTCTTTACCAAATATAATGAAAGCCAAAAAAAAACCAATTGAACAAATTACAGCATCAGATCTTGGTGTAGATACAAAACCAAGGATAGAACAGATTAAAGTTGAAGAACCACCAAAAAGAAAAGCAGGGATAAAAGTCGCAAGTGTAGAAGAATTGGTTCAAAAATTAAAAAATGAGGCTAAAGTAATATAATGTCAGTTTTATTAATCGCAGAACATAACAATAAAGAATTTAAACCTTTTACATTAAATGCAATTTCAGCTGCATCACAAATAAATGAAGATGTACATGTTTTAATTTTGGGCTCAAATTCAGACAGTGTTGCTAAATCTATTTCTGAAGTTCCTAATGTGAAAAAGGTTATACATGTAAATAATAGCCTATATGAAAATTATCTTGCTGAAAACTATACTTCAGCAGTAATTAAGATTGCTGGAAATTATTCACACATCGTCTGCTCAGCCAATACATTCGGTAAAAATCTAATGCCAAGAATTGCAGCTTTATTAGATATTTCTCAAGTAAGTGATATTACAAAAGTAATTTCTGAAGATACTTTTTTAAGACCAATCTATGCTGGAAATGCATTCGCAACAGTAAAAAGTACAGATAAAATTAAATGTGTAACAATCAGGCCCACGTCTTTTGATCCTGCACCAACGTCTGGAGGGTCTGCTGAAATTACAAATGGTGAGCCTGGAGATGCTTCTGAAGTATCAAAATTTTTAAAAAAAGAAGAAATTAAATCTGATAGACCAGAATTGGGTACTGCAAGGGTGGTTGTATCAGGTGGAAGGGGAATGCAAAGTGGAGAAAACTTTAAATTAATTACAGCAGTAGCTGATAAACTTAATGCTGCAATTGGAGCATCAAGAGCTGCTGTGGATGCAGGATATATTACAAATGACCATCAAGTTGGACAAACAGGCAAAGTTGTCGTGCCCGATTTATACATCGCAGTAGGAATTTCTGGAGCCATTCAACATTTGGCTGGAATGAAGGAAAGTAAAGTAATTGTTGCAATAAATAAAGATGGAGAGGCCCCAATATTTAGTATTGCAGATTATGGTCTTGAAGCAGATCTTTTTGAGGCACTCCCAAAATTTCTTGAAGAATTGAACAAATTAAACACTATACAAAAATAATATAATCTGTAAGAAATATAGAATATGTCCAGAGAGACAATGGAATATGATGTTGTTATTGTTGGTGGTGGTCCATCAGGCTTATCTACTGCTATCAAACTAAAACAACTTGACCCAAACTTGAATGTTTGTCTTTTAGAAAAAGCCTCAGAAATTGGTGCCCATATATTAAGTGGAAATGTTTTTGAAACTAGAGCACTAGATGAATTAATACCAAATTGGAAGGATTTGAATTCACCAATCAGAACAAAAGTTAATAAAGAAAAATTTTTATTTTTAGGAAAAAATAAATCATTAAGTTGGCCAACATGGCTTCTTCCTTCAGTTCAGCAAAATCATAAAAATTATATTATTAGTTTAGCTAACCTATGTAGATGGCTTGCAGAACAAGCTGAAGCTTTAGGTGTAGAAATTTTTCCAGGATTTCCAGCAAGTGAAGTTTTA
>QCKW01000011.1 GCA_003215055.1 Pelagibacteraceae bacterium AG-410-N23
CTCGGTACGATGACTTGGGGTGAACAAAATACTCAAACTGAGGGGTTTGAACAAATGAATTTTGCTTTAGATCAAGGTGTAAACTTCTGGGATACCGCTGAGATATATTCTATACCTCCAAGAAAAGAAACTTTTGGTAGCACGGAAAAAATTATTGGTAACTGGTTTGAAAAAACAAATAAAAGAGACAAGGTAATTCTTGCTTCTAAAGTTTGTGGACCGATGAGAGAATACGTTCGAGGTGGTGGAAATCAGTTTGGTAAAAAAAATATTACAGAGGCTTTGGAGGGAAGTTTAAAGAGATTAAAGACTGATTACATAGACTTATATCAACTTCACTGGCCCGAGAGAAATACAAACTTTTTTGGTAAATTAGGTTACGAACATGGCGATGATGGTGAGTGGACTAAATTTGAAGATATTTTAGAAAATCTAAAGAGATTTATAGATCAAGGAAAAATAAGATATGTTGGTTTATCTAATGAAACTCCATGGGGCCTATCTAAATTTTTAGAAATTTCTAAAGACAAAAATCTTCCAAGAATGCTTTCAGTTCAAAACCCGTACAATTTACTAAATAGATCTTATGAAGTAGGTCTGGCCGAAATGTCAGTGAGAGAACAATCGGGACTTTTAGCTTATTCTCCTCTTGCTTGCGGGTATCTTTCAGGCAAGTATAGAAATAATCAATTACCTGAAAAATCTAGAATTGCTCTTCACAAAGATTTCTGGACTAGATATAATAAGCCTAATGCAGGGAAAGCAATCGATGCTTATTATAAAGTGGCCAAAAAATATAAATTGGACTTAGCGCAGATGTCTTTAAAATTTTTAGAAATTCAACCTTTTGTGACATCTGTTATAATTGGGGCAACTACAATGGAGCAGTTGAAAACTAATATAGAAAGTGTAAATATAAATTTGACTAACGAAATAATTAATGAAATTAATGAGGTACAAAAAATTTATCCAAATCCATGTCCGTAATTAAAAAAAATTTATTTCTAACGTTAATAATCACTGTGATATTTACTTCACAAACATTTGCTGAAAATTTAAAGAAAGTTGGAAAATATAAAGATTGGGAAGTTATGGTTATATCAGAACAATCAGGAAAAGTTTGTTTTGCTCAATCAACCCCAGTTTTACAGGCTCCTAAGAAAAATAACAGAGATGCGAGATTATTTGTAACTTTTAGACCTGGTGAAAAAATTTCAAACGAAATTAGTACAACAGCTGGTTACGAATTTAACAAAAATAATTCCGTGTTAGCTACTTCAGGAAATAATAAATTCAAGTTTGATATCAAACAACAAGGATTTGCTTGGATGACTAGTAATAAAAAAGAAAATATTATGGTTAAGGTCATGAAAAAAGGATCAAGAATTATGGTTACCGGTTATAATGAAAAAGGTTCTCAAACTATAGATCACTATTCACTACTTGGTTTTACAAAAGCTTATAGTGCTGCAAAAAAAGCTTGCAGTTAATAAATGAAATCAAAAAAAAGAATTGTTTTAGCCTACTCAGGTGGTTTAGATACATCCATCATTCTTAAATGGCTACAAGAAAATTATAATGCTGAAGTAATTTGCTATACAGCAGACATAGGCCAAAAAATTAATCGAAAAAAGATTATATCTAACGCAAAAAAATTTGGAGTTAAAAATATTATCATTAAAGATTTAAAAGATACTTTTGTTAAGGAGTATGTTTTTCCAATGATAAGAGGGCATGCAATTTATGAAGGTGTGTATTTATTGGGAACTTCAATTGCAAGACCTTTAATTGCAAAAGATCAAATTAAAATTGCAAAAAAATTTAAAGCTTTTGCTGTTTCACATGGTGCTACTGGTAAGGGAAATGATCAAGTTAGATTTGAACTTGGGTATCATTACTTTGGTCCAAAAATAAAAATTATTGCACCTTGGAGAATTTGGAAATTAAAATCTAGAACTGATTTAATAAATTATGCAAAAAAATATAATATTCCTATTCCTAAAGATAAAAAAGGTGCACCTCCTTTTTCAGTGGATGACAATTTATTTCATACTTCAACAGAAGGAAAAGTTTTGGAAAATCCGAAAAATTCAGCTCCAGAATTTATTTTTCAAAGAACTGTTTCACCAGAAAAAGCTCCTAACAAACCAACATTTATTACTATTTATTTTACAAATGGAGATCCAACAGGAATTAATGGAAAAAAATTAAGACCCTCAAAATTACTTGAAAAATTGAATCAATTAGCTGGAAAGAATGGAATAGGAAGAGTTGATCTCGTTGAAAATAGATTTCTAGGAATAAAATCAAGAGGTGTTTATGAAACCCCAGGAGGAACATTATTAGTTAATGCTCACAGAGCAATTGAGTCTGTTACCCTAGATAAAGAAACAATGCATAAAAAAGATAATATAATGTCTAGATATGCAGAGCTAATTTATAATGGTTATTGGTATTCCAAAGAAAGATTTAAACTTCAAAAAATTGTCGACTTCAAAAAAAATAAAGTAAATGGATCTGTTAAACTTAAACTTTATAAAGGAAATATAACAATTCAATCTAGAGTCACTAATAGTAAAGCTTACTCAATGAAAAAAGTTTCGTTTGAGGAAAATAAATCTTTCAATAAATCAAATGTAGAGAAATTTATTAATTTTCATAAAAAAAAGTTAAGAAACTAGCTATTTATTTAGGACAATTTGGGGATTGTTTATTTTAAAAAAAAACATAATTTAAATTTATGGAATCATTAAAAAATTGGATGAAAGATGCTGCAAACATTTTGTTTGACGATAGTAAAAATGATCTTCGTTCTCTTCCTAAAACTGTAAGATTACAAATTTTATTAGTCTTAAGTTTTATTTGGACTACTGTTTTTAGTTTATACGTATTTTCGTACACAACTTTTGTATTTGGCTGGACTGGACTTTTTTTAGCTCACATTGGTCTTATATTTGCTGTGTATATGACATTTAAACATTTTCATAGGGCTGAAGAAAATTCTGCGAGTGTTTTTAAAACCAAAAATTTCGATCCTTTTAAAATAATGGTTCTCGTTTTTGTAATTGTATTTATATTCATTTTTTCTAAAGGAATTGAGGTATTAACTAGTCCAAACCCATATTCTTACTCAATTCCATATGACGGTTCCTCAAAATCAGTATTTGAAAAATGGCTACCATTTAGTAAAGATAAATAATGGAAAAAATAGCAAAAAATTTACAACTTGTTTTGATGGTTATCATTTTGATAAGCACAGTAATTGCTGTTGGTATTGAAATAAGTAAAATGTTTCAAAATCGATCAGTAACATTAGCTGATTTGTTATTAATGTTTCTATATTTAGAAGTACTAGCAATGGTAAGAGTTTTTTGGAACCAACAATCAATTAGTATTACTTTGCCATTGTTGATAGCTATTACTGCTTTAGCACGATTTATTATCCTTCAAGGAAAAGAAATGGATCCAACTGCATTAGTTTATGAAGCTGTAGCGATTGTTTTAATTGCTGGAGCAATTGTAATCTTGAGATTAAGACACAGTGATAAATTGGGTCTAAAGAAAAAAAAATCAAAATAATTTAGTATGAATTTTGGAGCTTCAAGGGCTAAGGCCTTAGACAAATTAAATTATTTTGTAGAAAATAATCTTTCAGAATACTCTAAACTTAGAAATTTTGATTTTGGACCAGAAAATAGATCTAATATATCTTGTTTATCTCCTTACATTACTCACGGAATTATTAGTGAAAAAGAAATAATTGAAAAATCACTTGGTAAATTTTCTTTCTCAAAAAATGAAAAATTTATACAAGAAGTTTTGTGGCGTATATATTGGAAAGGTTGGTTAGAATTAAGACCAAATGTTTGGTCAGATTATTTGATAGAATTAAATAAAATCAGTGAAGATTTTCAAAACAATCAGAATTACATTAATGCTATAGAAGGAAAAACTAACATTGAATGCTTTAATACATGGGTAAATGAGCTAAAGGAAAACAACTATTTACATAATCACACAAGAATGTGGTTTGCTAGTATTTGGATTTTTACTTTAGAACTACCTTGGCAATTAGGTGCGGAATTTTTCATGAAACATCTTTATGATGGAGATGCTGCATCAAATACTCTTGGATGGAGATGGGTCGCTGGTATTCAAACTCAAGGAAAACATTATTTAGCGAGTGAATGGAATATAAAAAAATTTACTAATAATAGATTTAATAATGTTAAATTAAATGAAAATGCTCCTCCAAAAGTATCTGAAAAAACTTACGAAATCATAAAAAAAGATTTTAATAATCCACAAAATATAGAAGATAAAAATTTATTAATTTTTGAAAATAACCTCTCTTTTGAAATCACTGATTTTCAAAATAATAAATTTAAAAAGATTTATTTAATTTCTAATAAAAACGAAAATAGATCTATCAAAGTTAGTGAAAAAGTAGTGAAATTTAAATCCTTATTAATCGAAGACCAAGAACGAAGGTTAAAAACTAACTCAATTGATTGTGAGGTCATAGATATAAGTGAAATTAAAAAAATTGAAAATTGTTATGCTTTATATCCAACAGTGGGTGAAAACTTAGATTATTTAAATTCAAATAATTTAAAAATAGATTTTTTATATAGAAAACTTGATCAATATTCTTGGCAATATTGTAATAAAGGTTTTTTTAATTTTAAAAATTATATTCCCAAAATAATTTCGACTTTTAATTAAAACCACCTGAACATTCCAATAATGCCAGCCGTTGCATAAAAGAATTGTAGAAATAGTATTCCTCTATGACCACCCCTATAAGCCCAAATTCCAATTAAGATTGCAGATATAAGTAATAAACAAAAACCAAAAAACTCTATACCGATATTCATAGCTACAAATAATGAGTACAAAATTGCGGTGATAACCCCTGCCCATTCAAAAATTTTATTATTCATAAAAGTTTTTTAAAATTACTATAAAGAATCTTAGAATAATTATTCATATCTGTCATATTATCTTTTGCAGATTGATCAAATTTTTCTAATGCTCCATCACCTAATTGATCTTCTAAAGCCTTTTTATATTCTGGTACACATCCCCAGTCGTTGACCGTTGTGTCTTTTATTTCAATATGAAATTGAATACCATAGGCATGATTTTGATATTTAAAAATTTGATATTTAGTAACTGGTGATGAAGCTAACAAAGTAACATCTTTATTACCCTCTATTCCTTGAACCTCATACGAATGCCATTGCAAACTCTTAATTTTATCAGGAAATTTGGAAAACAAATTATCTTGATTTTTTTCTTTTGTGAAATTGATATCCATCATGCCGATTTCCGCAGGAGTAGACTTTACAACTTTACCTCCAACTACTTCACCCAATAGCTGACAACCTAAACAAAAACCTAAATAAGGTTTTTTTAGATCAACAACAAACTCTTTAATTCTTTTTTTTTCATCAATTAGCCAATGATATTCTTTTTCCATATAGGTATCCATTGGACCACCCATGCAAAACATTCCATCAAATTTACTTAAATCATTTGGAATTTTATCACCTTCGTCTAACTCAATTGTCGTAAGACTTAATCCATCCGCTAACATAAGATCTTTTATATAACCAGGATCTTCAATTTTAATATGTTGTAAAATTATAATGTTCAATAATCTTAACTTAGCTTAGAACACTTCTTAGAACAATATTTTACTCTCTCCCAATTTAATCTCCATTTCTTACGCCAAACAAAAGATCTTTTACAAACAGGACAAATTTTTGAAGGAAGATTTTCTTTTTTCACTAGATTGTATTTTGTTTAATAAATTTATCTGCAGCTGACAAAATTAATTTTTTTCTTTCAGTTTTCATCTTATCAAAAATTCTTACCATCATAGAAAGTCTTGGATTTTTTAAAAAAAATTTTCTATTACGATCAATAAATCTCCAGTACAGACCGTCCATGATGTTGCACCAATCACCCTTTTTAAAATCCATCATTTTCATAAAGTAGCTAGAGCCACATATATAAGGTTTGGTTGCAAATATTCCTCCATCGCTAAACAATCCCATACCGTAAACATTAGGCACCATTACCCAATCTGAAGAATCTACAAACATCTCCATAAACCATTTGTAAACAATGGTAGGTTTTATTTCACAAAGATTCATAATGTTAGATAAAATCATTAATCTTTCAATGTGATGAGACCATCCATGATTTAAAGCATTCTTAATTGCATAATCAAGAGGTGGTAATCCAGTTGTCCCCTCATACCAGGATTTTTTCATTTTTCTATTTTGTTTAAAAAAGTTTCCAGTTTCCATTTCGTTTGAATAACTTTGATAAATTCCTCTCATAAACTCTCTCCAGCCAATTACCTGACGTATGTAACCTTCTAGTGAGTTTAATCTTATCTTTTTACTTTTGTGGAATTCTAAAACTTTTTTAATAATAAATTCTGGAGTGATCAAACCTAAGTTAATGTATGGACTTAATGCACTATGAAATAAAACATTATCTTTTTGATCAACAGCATCTTCATAATCTCCAAATAAATTTGATTTTTCTTTAATAAAAAAATTTAAAAGCTTAACGACATCATTATATTCAGTTGCAAACCAAAAATTATCAGTTTTCCCTGGATGATCTTTGAATAATTTTTCAATAATTGGTTTTAACTTTTTAGTATGATTAGTTTCATTTATTTTTGGAAATTTTGGAATTGAAATATTTTTTGGTAATTTATTTCTATTATCTTCATCAAAGCTCCATTTATTTCCAACGGGACTTCCATCTGAACCCATTAATATCCCTGATTTTTTTCTGACATCTTTATAAAAAGTTGCCATGAACGGTTTTTTTGATTTGGATAAATATTGTTTAAATTCCTCCCTTGAATTTAAAAACATTGGAGTTTGTACAACATTCCATTTTATTTTTTCTTTTTTGAGAAATTGGTTAATTTTTTTTTCAAAAAATTTATCTTCAACTTCAAAGCTTGAAATCTCTTTTATTTTTTTTGAATTAATTACTTTTTTTAATTTTTTTAAATAATCATCTTTAAATTCTTTATCCTCAATTTTTATATACTCTAATTTAAATTTATCTCTTTTAAGACTTTCTGCATGTGAACGCATAGATGATAAGAAAAGAAGTATTTTTTGTTTATGGTGTTTTTCATAAGTGCATAATTGGTAATCTTCAGCCATAAAAAATAGGTGATCCTTTTTGAAGCGGTCCAAGTATTTTGATGGAAATAATTGATTACCCAGTATAAAAAATAACTTCATAGTTAAATATAACGAATAAAATTTTTTATGTCAGAAAAATATCTTATTTTTGGTGCGACAGGTTCAATCGGATCTAGCTTAGCTGAACAATTAGTAAACTCAGGAAATTCTGTTCATTTAGTTGGAAGAAATGAAAACGAAACAAAAAGTATTTCAGAAAAACTTGGTTGTACTTTCACTATTGCCGATGTTTTAGAAGATGGGTTTATTGAAAAGGTTAAAAATGACATTTCAGATATAAAAGGTGTTGCTTATTGTGTTGGTTCAATAGATTTAAAACCTTTGAGAATGGTCAATGAAAGTGTATTTAATCACTCCCACACAACTAAACCTATTTTTTATAAAATCTCTGGCACTTGGGGGAATCATGAGGGAAGTTTGTTACTTTGGTTATTGGTATTAACATTATTTATATTCCTTTTTTTGATTAAATCTAGAGAACAAAAAAAAAATTATAGAATTTTAACTTTACTTTTCCAGCAGGTAATTATTATTGGTTTTTTTATTTTCATTATTCAAACCTCAAACCCATTTAACTATATTTTCCCAGTTCCAAGTGAAGGGTTGGGTCTGAATCCTATTTTGCAAGATCCTGCTTTAGCTATTCATCCACCTATTTTATATTTAGGATATGTTGGTTCCTCTATTATTTTTTCCTCAACACTCGCTGCCACATCACTTAATTATATTTCAATTAAATGGGCAAGACATATTAAGAAATGGGTTTTGTTATCTTGGATTTTTTTGACGTTAGGAATTTTATTAGGTTCAATTTGGGCTTATTATGAATTGGGATGGGGAGGTTTTTGGTTTTGGGATCCAGTTGAAAATGTTTCGTTAATGCCATGGCTAGCTTTGACAATACTTCTTCACTGTATTTTAATTTTAGAGAGAAAATTAATATTTACATCCTGGGTGATTATCTTATCAATATCTACATTCACGTTAAGCATGAGTGGAACATTTTTGGTAAGATCTGGAATTCTTAATTCAGTTCATACTTTCGCAAACGATCCACAAAGAGGGCTCTACATATTAATCTTTTTATTTTGTCTTATATTTATTTCATTATTCATTTTTTTCTTTTTTCATAGAATTGAAGAAAAAAAATATAATTTTTTTTTATTGAGTAAAGAAACATCAATTTTGATAAATAATTGGTTTATGATGTATTTTCTGACAGTTATTTTAATAGGAACAATCTATCCAATTTTCCTAGAGGTAATAAACTCTGAAAAAATTTCGGTAGGACCGCCTTTTTTTAACAAATTAATTATCCCTTTTTTGATTCCTTTTTTAATTTTTATGGCAATTGGCCCAAAATTGAGTTGGGTTAAATCAGATTTAAATGATAAAATTTATTTATTCATATTTCTCATTATTTCGTTTTTATTATCAGCCTTAATAATTAAAAATTTTGATGTCAACTTTTTAACAAATACTATTTTAGTTACTTCTGCCTTTTATTTATTCTTTATAACATTAAGAGATTTTTTAATTAAAAGATTTAGCAATATATCGCAAAATATTGCTCACTTTGGTTTTAGTCTTTTAATTCTCAGTATTCTTTTAAATAATATTTTTTCAACTGAAGTTATTACCAACTTAAAGATTGGTGAAACCTTTCAATCTGAAAAAATAAAAATCAAGTTCGAGGGTATAGAAAAGAAAAGTATTGATAATTATGAAACTATTATTGGAATATTTGGTATTACAAATTCTAATGGTGAAAATGAAATTTTAAAACCTGAGCTTAGAATTTATAATCAACCTAATATTGTGACTAGTGAAGCTGATATCAAGACCAATATTTTTACTGATAAATTTATAACTATGAATTTAGTTCAAAACCAAGATTATTTTAATGTTAGATATCAGATTAAGCCTTTTATGATTTGGATCTGGATATCAACTTTGTTGATAAGTTTCGGAGGAACCATAAGTTTATTTAGGAGAAAAAATGAAAATTAAAATTTATCCTGTAATGATAACTGTTTTTTTTTTAATTTTATTTTTTATTTTTTATAAAGGGTTAAAAAATTCAAATATTTATACCCCAAATCTAAGTATAAAAAAAGATATCCCAATATTTGAAGCAAAATTATTTGACTCAGATAATTTCATTAGTTCTAAAAAAATTTTTAAAGAAAATAAATTTTATATTATGAATATATGGGCGTCATGGTGTTCACCTTGTAGATTGGAACACCCTTTTTTATTAGAATTAAATAATCAAAAAAATATAGAAATTATAGGAATTAATTATAAAGATAAAATTGAAAATGCAAAAAAATTTCTTAAAGAATTCAAAAGTCCTTATGAGCTTATTATTTCTGACAAAGATGGATTAATTTCAATTGAATGGGGTGCGTATGGTGTTCCTGAAACTTTTTTAATTCATAACGGAAAAATTTTAAAAAAATATGTTGGACCACTTGATATAAATTCTTTATCAGAAATAAAAAGATTTATTAAATGAGATATCTTAAATATTTTATAATTATCATAATTTTATTCAATTTTACTGTAGTGAATGCACAAAATAAAAATTTAGAAAGCAAGATTACAAAAAATTTACGTTGTTTAATTTGTCAAGGTCAATCCATTTATAATTCCGATTCAGAATTTGCCATTAGTGTAAAATTACTCGTTAAAAAAAAATTAAACGAAGATTTTAGTGAAAAGGAAATTTATAGTTTTTTGAGGGATAAATATGGTGAGTGGATTTTATATGATCCTCAATTTAACAAAAATACGTATTTTCTTTGGTTATTACCTATATTGATGTTTTTAATTGGTGGTGCAATAATATTTAAAATATTTATTATTAAAAAAAATTAAGTATGATTGTGTTATGAAAAAAAAAGTTGTTTCTTTATTAATTTTTTGTTTATTTAATTTTTCATCAGTAATTTCAGCTGATGAAAAAAAAATTGAAAATAAAAATACTGAATTTAATGTGTTTACTGGAATGTTTGATTTTAGTGATCATGGTAAAAGATCAACGTTGATTGGTTTTCAGCATCAAAACGAGGACCTAAATCGAGATACATTTCTAGGTAATTTATCACCAATTACAGGTGCGATGATAACTGCAGATAACGCTTCATATTTTTATACAGGTGTCCAAGCAAATTATAAAATGGGTAAGTTAAATATTGTGCCAAGTTTTACACCTGGGTATTATAATAAAGGAAATGGAAAAGATCTTGGGCATGCTTTAGAATTTAAAAGTGAAGTTCAACTTTCTCTAGATTTACCAAAAGAAAGCCAATTAGGCTTTTCATATAATCATTTATCCAATGCAAGTCTAGGGGATAAAAATCCTGGGGCAAATAGTTATATGTTTAATTTCCTCAAAAAATTCTAAAATTTCTTTATGAATTTAAAAGATTGTCACAATTTTAGTGATTTTAGAAAATTGGCAAAAAAAAAATTGCCTTCCCCAATATTTCACTACATTGATGGTGCTGCTGATGACGAAATAACATATGCGCGAAATACAAGTGCGTTTGATGATGTGGATTTAGTCCCAAACGTTTTGCGAGGAGTTGAGAATGTTGATTTATCAACTACGATTTTTGGGAAAAAATTAGATTTACCTTTTTATCTTTCACCTACTGCGCTTCAAAGATTATTCCACTATGATGGAGAAAGAGCTGTAGGAAGAGCAGCCAAAAAGTTTAACACCATGTTTGGTGTTTCTGCGTTGGCCACAGTTAGTGTTGAGGAGATATCATCAATGATTGATACACCCAAAATGTTTCAATTTTATTTTCACAAAGATAGAGGCTTAAATGATTCTTGTTTGGAACGAGCTAAAGCATCAAAATTCGACGTGATGGCCTTAACAGTTGATACTATAACTGGAGGAAATCGTGAAAGAGATTTAAGGACTGGTTTTACTTCTCCTCCTAAATTAACGTTATCAAGTTTGTTTAGTTTTGCGACAAAACCAATGTGGGGAATAAACTACCTAACAAAAGGAAAATTTGAATTACCTCATCTTCAAGATTTTGTAAAAGAGGGTACAAGTACTAATTCTTCGATAGGAAATTATTTTTCTACTATGTTGGATCAATCTATGAATTGGAAAGATGCAGAAAAACTTTGTTCTCAATGGGGAGGTCATTTTGCACTTAAAGGAATAATGAGTGTTGAGGATGCAAAAAAAGCAGTTGATATTGGGTGTACAGGCATAATGGTTTCAAATCATGGCGGACGTCAACTTGATGGTTCTAGATCACCCTTCGATCAGCTTGCAGAAATCGTTGATGCTGTGGGTGATAAGCTTGATGTTATATGTGAGGGAGGAATCCATAGAGGGACTCACATGCTTAAAGCATTATCACTTGGTGCTAAGGCATGTTCTGGTGGAAGACTTTATCTTTATGCATTGGCTGCAGCAGGTCAACCAGGTGTTGAAAGAGCTTTAGAACTTTACAAATCTGAATTGGTTAGAGATATGAAATTAATGGGATGTACGAAAATATCTGATCTCAATAGAAGTAATTTAAGATTTAGAAAATAGTGAGTTTACAAAATTGCTATAATTTTAACGACTTTAGAAAACTTGCGAAAAAGAAACTACCTTCACCAATATTTCATTATATTGATGGCGGTGCTGATGACGAAATTACTCTTAAAAGAAATACAAATTCTTTTGATGATTGTGATTTAGTTCCTAATATTTTAACAAGTGTTGGAAAACCTGATTTATCGACGACTATTTTTGGTAAAAAAATTGATATGCCTATTTTTTTATCACCGTGCGCAATGCAAAGACTTTATCACCACGATGGTGACAAAGCTGCAGCAAGAGCAGCTGATAAATTTGGAACTTTTTATAGCATGTCTACAATGGCTAATAATACAATAGAAGAGATTTCAAACATCTCTGGCGGTCCGAAATTATTTCAACTTTATGTACATAAAGATCAGTCTATTACGGATGATTTAATTGATCGTTGTAAAAGATCAGGATTTGATGGAATGTGTTTAACAGTTGATACTTTAGTTGCAGGTAACAGGGAAAGAGACCATCGTACAGGTTTTACGACGCCTCCAAAATTAACTTTACAAAGCTTAATGAGTTTCGCACTCCATCCGAGTTGGGTATTTAATTATCTTACTCACGGTAAATTCAAATTAGCAAATGTTGCTACAAAAACTGACAAAGGTACCAATATTGCAAAATCTGTTATTGAATACATTAATGAACAATACGATCCTGCAATGAACTGGAAGGATGCTGAATATTGTGTAAAAAAATGGAATGGTCCTTTTGCTTTAAAAGGAGTCATGTCAATTGAAGATGCAAAAAGAGCAATTGATATTGGATGCACAGCTATCATGATTTCAAATCATGGCGGACGTCAACTTGATGGTTCTAGATCACCTTTCGATCAAGTAAAAGCAATTTCTGATGCTGTAGGCGATAGATTGGAAATTATTTTAGATGGAGGTGTGAGAAGGGGTACTCATGTATTAAAAGCAATAGCCGCTGGTGCAAAAGCTTGTAGTTTTGGTAAAATGTTTTTGTTCTCTTTGGCCGCAGGTGGTCAACAAGGTGTTGAACATTTATTAAAAAATATGCGCGATGAAATAAACAGAAATATGGTTTTAATGGGGTGCAAGAGCTTAAAAGAGTTGAATAGTTCAAAATTAATCTATAGAAAATAGAGGGGAAAATTATGAAATTAGCTAAGAGTTTAGAAAGATTAGGAACCGAGTCTGCATTTACTGTTCTTGCAGAAGCAAAAAAATTGGAAGCTCAAGGAAAACCTATGATTCATTTAGGATTAGGTCAACCAGATTTTAAAACTCCAAAACATGTCGTTGAAGCAGCTAAAAAAGCATTAGATGATGGACATCATGGATATGTCATGTCAAATGGTATTCCTGAATGTCGTCAAGCTGTAACTAGATGGATAAAAAAACGATACAGTGTTGATGTTGACTCTGAAAGAATACTTATCATGCCTGGTGGGAAACCAACCATGCATTATGCCATACAATGTTTTGGTGAGCCGGGTGCAGAAATTATACATCCTACTCCAGCTTTCCCAATTTATGAGTCAATGATAAATTATACGGGTTCTAAAGCTGTTCCTTATGATTTAACAGAAGATAAAGATCTAAAATTCAACCCTGATAAAATTTTATCTTTGATTACAGATAAAACTCGATTATTAATTTTAATAAACCCCAATAATCCAACTGGAAGTTTTGTTGAGAAAAGGGATATTGATTTTTTAGCTGATGGTTTGAAAAAATATCCACATGTAACAATCTTAAGTGATGAAATTTATAGTAGACAGATTTTTGATGGCAAAGAAATGCCATCTTTTTTTCATTATCCAGAATTGAGAGAAAGGTTGATAGTGTTAGAGGGGTGGAGCAAAGCTTATTCAATGACAGGGTGGAGACTTGGTTGGAGTTTTTGGCCACAACACTTAATTGAACATGTAAATAAATTATTAATTAATAGTGTTTCTTGTGTGAACGCAGCAGCTCAATTTGCCGGAATAGCTGCACTAGATGGTCCAGATGACTCTATTAACGAAATGATGGAAAAATTTACTCAAAGAAGAGATTTAATTTATAAAGGACTAAACGATTTACCAGGTGTAGAGTGTAGTTTGCCCGGAGGAGCTTTTTATGCTTTTCCAAAAGTAATAGGTACTGGAATGAATGGTGCAGAGTTTGCTAGAAAGGCGATGCATGAAGCTGGAGTAGCGATTGTACCTGGTTCAGCTTTTGGTGAAACTTGTCAAAATTATGTAAGATTTAGTTTTGCGGCTTCTAGGGATAATATTTCTCAAGCGCTAGAAAATGTAAAGAAAATGCTAACTAAATAAGATTTAATTTTTTCTGATTCTTTCTATAATATTCTAAAATATGAATGAACAAGTCCAAGCAGAATTAAAAAAAATGTTAAATGGGAGGTTTTCTACCTCTGAGTCTGCCAGAGCTAATTATGCTAGAGGAGAGGATACTTATGATCCAATTTTATCTCAGGCAGTAGTTTTTCCAGAAACTAATGAAGAAGTTTCAAAAATACTTAAACTATGTAATGAGCATAAAATACCTGTTGTTCCATTTGGAACAGGTACTTCTTTAGAGGGAAATGTAGTAGGCAATGAGAATGGTATAACTATTTGTTTGGAGAAGATGAATAAAATTTTAAGTGTTAATGTTGAGGATTTTGATTGTAGAGTTCAAGCTTGCGTCACTAGAGAACAATTGAATGAATATTTGAGAGAAGATGGAGTTTTCTTTCCAATTGACCCAGGAGCAAATGCTGCTCTAGGTGGAATGGCCTCGACCTCTGCGTCAGGTACAATGGCAGTAAAGTATGGAACCATGAAAACAGTTATTTCAGGTCTAACAGTAGTTTTACCTAATGGTGATATTATAAAAACTGGTGGCAGAACTAAAAAAACATCTGCAGGCTATAATTTAACAAATCTATTTATTGGATCAGAGGGAACTTTAGGTATTATCACTGAAGTTCATTTAAGGTTATCTCCAATACCTGAGAGTATAATGAGTGCAGTTTGTCATTTTCCATCTTTAGAGGATGCTGTCATGACGGCTCAACAAGTTATTCAGTATGGTGTCCCAATAGCAAGGATCGAGATGCTTAATAAAGAACAAATGGGGATAAGCATAAATTATTCTAAACTAAAGGACATTCAGGCAGTACCGACTTTATTTTTTGAATTTCATGGATCAGAAACTTCTAATAATGAAAATATTAAAATTGTAGAGGAAATATCAAAAGATAACAAAGGTAGCTCATTTAAGTGGGCCAAAGATTTAGAAGAGAGAAATAAAATTTGGAAGGCAAGGTGGGATGTGTATTATTCAGTTAAAGCCTTAATCGATAATGGTAGAGTTTATTCAACTGATGTATGTGTTCCTATCTCAAAGATTACTGAATGTGTAAAATTTGCAGAAGCGCAAGCAGAAAAATTCGGAGTTAGAGCTCCAATGGTTGGTCACATGGGTGATGGTAACTTTCATGTGATTTTGCCTTTCGATCCAAAAAAAAAGGAAAGTTACAAAAAAATTAGGTCTTTTAATGATACACTAATAAAAAAATCATTAGAACTTAATGGAACTATTACAGGTGAACATGGTGTGGGACTTCATAAAAAAGAATATTTACTAGAACAACATCCTGATAATATCCCAGTAATGAAATCCATTAAAAGAACTTTAGACCCAAATAATATAATGAATCCAGGTAAGATATTCGATCTGAACTGACAATCTAAAAAAAATTCTATGAAAAAAATTTTGATCACAAGAAAATTAATTAAAGATAGTGAAGACAAAGCTTTAAAAACTTTTGAGCCAATATTCAATTCTAATGATGAATTATATTCTCAATCAAAAGTAATAGAAATGAGTAAGGGATGTGATGGTATATTAACATCACTAACTGACAAGATGGATAAGGAAACAATTGATAAATTGCCAGATACAATTAAGATTATTTCAAATTTTGCAGTCGGTTTTGGTAACATAGATTTAGAAGCTGCTAAAAAAAGGGGTATTGCTGTAACAAACACTCCTGAAGTTTTATCAGACGCCACAGCTGAAATAGGAATATTATTAATATTAGGCGCTTGTAGAAGAGCGGCTGAAGGGATCGAGTCTGCTAGGGAGGGTGGCTGGAAATGGTCAGCAGACTATTTAATTGGAAAACAATTAACTGGAACAAGACTAGGAATTTTAGGAATGGGAAGAATAGGTCAAAAGATTGCAAAAATTGCAAGATCACTTGGGATGATAATTCACTACCATAATCGATCAAAATTAAGTGATGAGAAAGAACTTGGAGCCACTTACCATAAAGACATAAAGAGTCTTTTTTCTATTTCCGATGTTTTATCTATTTGTTGTCCAGCAACAAAAGAGACTGAAAACATGATAAACAAAGAGACAGTTGAATTCTTTCCAAAAGGAGCAGTTATTACTAATGTTGCAAGGGGTGATATTGTTGATGATGATGCTCTAATAGATGCATTAACAAGAAGAAAGATTTATGCAGTTGGATTAGATGTTTATAAAAATGAACCTAACTTAAATCCGGGATATCTTAAAATAAAATCCGCTTTTATTTTACCTCATTTAGGGAGCGCAACTAAAGATACCAGAATTGCGATGGCTAACTTAGCGATTGATAATATTGATGAGTTTTTCAAAACAGGAAATTGTGGGAATAAAGTAAACTAATTCTACCAGAGATTGTAAAAAAATAAAATTCTGCGACATCTGAGTTTTTTTTTAGAAAGACTCTAATGTCATATTGTGATTTAATTATTCGAGTTAATTAACTTTAATAGGAGAAATAATGACTAAAGAAAATAAATCGTTGAAGGTGAAAACATCTTCAAGACGTAAGTTCTTTAAGACTGCTGCAAAGACTGGTGCTTTAGCTGCAGCCGCTGTTGCAATGCCTTATGTTAAGGCAAATGCTGCAACAACATTAAAGATGCAAGCTGCATGGCCTAGTGGAGCTAACATCTTTTTTGAAATGGCTGGTGACTATTGTAACATGGTTAAAGAAATGTCTGGGGGTTCACTTCAGATTGATCTTCAACCGGTTGGAGCAGTTGTTAAGACTTCAGAAATCGGACAAGCAGTTAGTTCTGGTGTAGTTGATATGGGTCACTGGGTGACAGCATATTGGTATGGTAAAAATCCTGCTGCATCATTATTTGGAACTGGTCCTTCATACGGAATGTCATCTCAAGAAGTAATGGGATGGATGGAGTATGGTGGAGGAAGAAAACTATATGACGAAACTCTTGCAAAAGTAGGTTTTGATTATATTGGTTTCTTTCATATGCCTATGCCAGCTCAGCCTTTCGGTTGGTTCAAAAAGAACGTAACTAAAGTATCTGATGTTAAAGGTATGAAGTACAGAACAGTTGGTCTAGCGACTAACGTTTTAACTGCAATGGGAATGGTAGTTAGACAATTACCAGGTGGTGAAATTCAGCCAGCTATGAAAACTGGTTTGATCGAAGCTGCTGAGTTTAACAACCCTACTTCAGACTCTCAATTTGGTATGCAAGATGTTTCTAAGCATTATCACTTAGGAAGCTTCCACCAATCTCAAGAGATGTTTGAAATACCAGTTAACAAAAAAACATATAATAGTTTATCACCTGCACACAAAGCAATATTGAAAAATGCTGCTTATGCTGCAAACAGTGATAACTACTTTAAAGCTTTAGTAAGATACTCAGCTGACTTAGCTAAGTTGATGAATGAGCACAAAGTAAATGTTTACCAAACTTCTGATGAAATTTTAGCTCAACAATTAAAAGGTTGGGATAAAGTAATCGGTGATTTTAATAAGAAAGATCCTTTCTTTAAGAAAGTCGTTGATTCTCAGAAAGCATATGCGAAGAGAGTAATGAAATACTTGCTGATGAATCAGCCAAATTACAAACTTGCATATGAAAATGAGTTTGGTCCAATTGGAAAAGTTAAGATATAATTAACTTTTAATAATTCTTTAAAGGGGGCCTCGGCCCCCTTTTTTATTTGATTAATCAAGAACAATTCAATAAAAGTTTATATCTATGATGAGATCTTACATAAAATTTTCTGATCGTCTCAGTGTTTCAATGGGTAAAGCTTTCTCATGGTGCATAGTAATCCTAATGGGCGGAACATGTTACGAGGTTTTCATGGCATATGCTTTAAATGCCCCAACTTTATGGAATTTTGATTTTAGTCTTCAAATGTATGGAGCCATCTTTATGATGGCTGGCGCCTACACTCTATGTACAGAGGCTCATGTTAGAGGAGATGTGATTTACAGATTATTTTCTCAAAGAACCCAAGCATGGATAGATGTAGTATTATATTTTATTTTCTTTTTTCCTGGTGTTTTAGCATTAGCTTTTTATGGATATGAATATGCAGCACTCGCTTGGAAAATAAAAGAAACAAGTTGGAATAGTCCTGCACAAATTCAAATATATATGGCAAAATCTTTAATACCTTTATCAGGCAGTCTGTTAACTTTACAGGGTATCAGTGAAGTTTTTAGATGTATTATCTGCATACAAACTGGTAGCTGGCCAGAAAGAGGAACGGAGCGTGATGCTGAAGAAACTGAAAAAGTATTAATGAGAACGTCACAAGAAGGAAATAAAGAAGATGTTATTTAGTCTAACAAATCCTGAAGTAGCAATTATGATGATGGGAATATTTTTATTCGCCGTCCTGTTAGGTTTTCCAATTGCATTCACATTAATGGCTATGGGATTAGGCTTTGGATATTACGCTTATTTTGATCCAACTAAGATGGAACATCTTTTTGATAATAGGATATTCCAACTTTTTGTTCAGAACACCTATACTGTAATGGATAATAACGTCCTGACCGCCGTCCCCCTTTTCCTATTTATGGGATATTTAGTTGAAAGGGCCGGTATTGTAGCAAAATTATTTTTTGCAATAAGATTAGCTTCACATAAACTTCCTGCTTCAATGGCTGTAGCTGCATTAATTACCTGTGCTTTATTTTCAACTGCTACCGGAATTATTGGTGCAGTAGTAACATTAATGGGTCTTCTTGCATGGCCAGCGATGATAAAAGCAGGATACGATAAAAAATTTGCATCTGGGATAATATGTTCAGGAGGATGTTTAGGAATTTTAATTCCACCAAGCATTATGTTAATTGTTTACTCCGTAATTGCTCAATTATCACCCTTAAGGTTATTTGCGGCTGCAATTTTTCCTGGACTAATGTTGGCAGGACTTTATATAGCTTACGCAGTATTCAGAGCTTGGTTAAATCCATCAATTGCTCCAAAACCTGCAGCAGAAGAAATTCCGCCTACAGCAGTTATCATGAAAGAAGTGCTTGTTTCTTTCTTACCTTTATTTTCTTTAATAATTTTAGTTTTAGGTACAATTCTTGCTGGAATTGCTACGCCCGCTGAGGCTGCAGCAGTGGGTGCTTTTGGATCATTAGTACTTTCTTATTTTTATAAAACACTTAAGTGGAAAAATTTTAAAGAGTCTGTATTTCTTACAGCAAAAACAACTGCAATGATAATGTGGTTATTCATTGGTTCTTGGACCTTTGCGTCTGTTTTTTCTTATCTTGGAGGTCACGAGGTTTTTGAACATTTCTTTAAATCTTTAAATTTACAACCATGGCAATTCTTAGTGATTACTCAATTAATTATCTTTTTGTTAGGTTGGCCTTTAGAATGGACAGAGATTTTGATTATTTTTGTCCCTATCTTTTTGCCACTTGTTGAGTTTTTTGGAGTGAACCCATATTTTTTTGCAATGTTAATCGCTTTAAATCTACAAACCTCATTTTTGACACCCCCCATGGCGATGTCAGCTTATTATTTAAAAGGAGTTCAATCAAAGAATGTTGAGCTAATGCAGATCTTTAGTGGAATAATGCCTTTTTTAGCTATTGTAATTTTAGCAATGGTTTTAATGTATTTATTTCCAGGTATAGCACTTTGGTTACCAGAGACATTATTTGCAAATTAATTTTGAATGACAGATATATTTTCTTTAAGTCTTGAAGAACTTGCATCGAAAATAAAAGTTGCTCAAGTTTCTTCTGTTGAAGTCTGTGAAAAATATATTGAAAGAGTAAGTGAGTTTGAAAAAGATGTTAAAGCTTGGGCACATTTCGATAAAAAGGTTTTATTAGAAAAAGCAGCTGAGGCAGATGATTATAGAAAATCTGGAAAACCAGTTGGACCTCTTCATGGAGTTCCTATAGCTGTTAAAGATATAATAGGGACTGTTGATATGCCAACAGAATGTGGAACAGTTATTAGAAAAGGAAAATCATATTCTCAGAATGCAGAAATAATTGATTTACTACATTCTTCTGGTGCAATCGTTATGGGTAAAACAGCCACTTCAGAGCTTGCTTACTTAGGACCGCCCTCTACAACAAATCCTCATGATAAAACTAGAACACCTGGAGGATCTTCAAGTGGGTCTGCAGCATCTGTTGCCTCTTTTATGGCACCAGCTTCAATTGGTTCTCAGACGGGAGGCTCAATAATTAGACCAGCATCTTATTGTGGAGTTGTTGGATACAAACCTACTTATGGACTAATTTCAAGAAATGGTGTTTTGAGAACTTCTTACAGTCTGGATCACATAGGGATGTTTGGTAGAAAAGTAGAGGATGTGGCAATGTTAGCAAAGGTTTTAATTAAAAAAGATAAATTTGATCCAGCAACTATTCACTACTCTACAGAAAATATCTTAACAGAGACAAAAAAAGGACCTCTTTTTGAACCAAAATTTATTTTTTATAAAACTGATTACTGGAAAATAATTGATAAAAAATCAAGAGAGTCATTTGAATATTTTATAAAATCATTTAAAAAAAATATTGAGATTTTTGATACACCTTCATATTTTAAAGATATATACAAATATCACCAGATAATTCATGAAACAGACTTAGCAAATAATTTTTCAGTGTATTTTAAAAAATTTAAAAAAAAACTTTCTAAATATATGCAAGATGCAATTACTAAAGGAAATAAACATTCAGCTAAAGAATATGCTGAAGCAATAGATTTTATGAAAAGAAGTTATGAGTCTTATCAAGAAGTATTTGAAGATTATCATGGAGTCTTGTCTCCTTCTAGTCCAGGTGTGGCACCAAAAGGTTTAAAAAGCACTGGCACTGCAGAGTTTAATAAGGTTTGGTCTTACCTTGGAACACCATGTATATCACTCCCTTTACTTGAAGGTGAAAATAATTTACCATTAGGTGTTCAATTAATTGGTGACAAATATGATGACCATAGATTTTTAGGTGTTGCCAGATGGTTAGAAAAAGAGTGTGAGGAATAATTAAAATGAATAAAATTACAACTATTATTGGCCTGTCCTTTGCAGTATTTTTTCTAATAGGATTAGCAACTACTTTAACAAGATCAATGATGATTGGTTTTTTAGATGTTATTCCAGTTTACCTTTTAATGGGTGCAGCTATCATAATGATGATTTATGAAGCTTTCTTTGATAAAAGTTAGTTTCAATTAAATTGAAAAATTTTAAAATTAATATCTTTCCATTATCATTGTTATTTATTCAGCCAATTTTTATGGCAAGCAATTTGGTAGTTGCAAGAGGTGGTGTAGAATTTGTTCCTCCAATTTCACTTGCTTTTTGGAGGTGGACACTTGTCTTTTTAATATTGTTACCTTTTACATATCTGACTTTAAAAAAAAATTTCAATATTATTAAAAAGGAATATAAAAAATTATTTTTTTTAGGTTCAATGGGATGTGGTGTATGTGGAGCTTTTCCATTTTTAGCAGGTGAAACTACAACGGTTACAAATATGGGAATTATTTATACATCGTCTCCAGTTTTTATAATTTTGATCTCATATTTTTTCTTCAAAGAGAAAATTAATTTATCTAAAATACTTGGACTAATTATATGCTTAGTAGGTGTTTTTATTATTATTATAAAGGGAGATTTTAATTTATTAATTAAATTACAATTCACCATTGGAGATTTATGGATGCTCGCCGCAGCAATTGGTTGGGCTTTATATTCTATTTATTTATTTTATTGGAATTCTAAATTAAAGATTTTTGAAAGATTTACTTTGATATCATTTTTTGGCGCATTAAGTTTGCTCCCATTTTATATTGGAGAAGAAATTTTTTTTAAGCAGACAACATTTATTCCTGAATTTTATTTATGGGTAATTTTTGCAGCTATTTCACCAGGTATTATTGCTTTTACACTTTATACTATGGCCCAAAAAAAACTAGGTGCATCTTTAACAGGATTTACACTTTATGTGTTTACAGTTTATGGAGCAATTTATGGATATATTTTATTTGATGAAAAATTTGAAAATTATCATTTCATAGGAACAATTTTAGTATTTTTTGGCATATACTTAGCAAAGAAAAATAATGTTAAAAAAATTTAGGAACAGTTTGCTTTTATTTATTCAAATAATTATTTTAATATATTTTCTAATTCTTGTTTTTTTATATTTTAATCAGAGAAATTTGATCTATCACCCAGATGAAAATAACTATTTTGGTGATCAATTATCTATAAATATAAAAGAAGTCAAAGTTGAAACTGATGATAAAATCAATCTTTTAGGCTGGTATCATGAAAAAGATATAAAAAAATATAAAACAATTTTATTTTTTCATGGAAATGCAGGTTCTTTAGAAAATAGAATACATAAGCTAAATCATTTTCGTGACATGAATGTAAATTTTTTAATAATTGCATGGAGAGGTTTCAGCGGTAATAAGGGTAAACCATCTGAGGAAGGTTTATATGAAGATGGTAAAAGTGCAATAAATTGGTTGGTTAATAAAGGAGTTAAACAAGAAAATATTATTCTTTATGGTGAGTCTTTAGGTACTGGAGTTGCAACACATTTAGCTCAAAACAAAAAATTTGCCGGTATAATATTAGAAACGCCTTTTACGTCCATGGTTGATGCAGCTAAAAACTTTTATCCATATATTCCAGTTAGTTTATTGTTGAAAGATAAGTTTGATAATAAGAACAAGATAAAAAATATAAATATTCCAGTTTTAGTAATGCATGGCGAGGCTGATCAAATAGTACCATTTTTTATGGGAAAAAAAATTTATGAAATTGCAAAAGAACCTAAATATTCTTATTTTACAAAACATGACAATCATATGATGGAGTATGACGAAAACCTTATCAAAGCCTTTAATTCTTTTTTGAAAAGTTTAAATTAAGCCATAATTTTAACAAAGATACTTCAAAGTTTCTCTTTAAATCGGAATAATGAGGTATTTAATTTTAATATTCATTTCATATTTCATTTTTACAAGCTTTGTTTATTCACAAGATAATTTTTTTCAACCAGATGACTTATTTCATATTGATCATATGGATTCTCATAATAAAGAATTTTCTTTATACTTTAAAGGTAGAGAAAAATCTATTTTAGCCAGGGGTGAAGATAGTAATTATATAAATGATTACCCAAAAGATCTTTATATTTATAATTATTCAACAAAATCATCCATGCCTTTAATTTCTTATGATTGGTTTCCATCCCAAGCAAAATATTTTCTGCAAGAATATGATTTCCCTGTGTTTCCAGATGATTTTGCGTATTACTTATTAAAAGATGACAAAACATTAGTGATGATAAGTGCAGTAAAAAGTTTAAATGCAAATTTTAAATATGACATATCAAATAAAAAATTAGAACTATACCCGACAACTGGGAAATTTGATTTTATAATTTCATCCTTTTCGAAAGATTGTGGACATTATAAGTTTAAAGATAATTACAAATGTAACATTTATAAACCATTAATTTCTAGTAATTTAATTAACTAGTGTAAAAGCTTCAGCAAAATTTTCAGCATTAAATAATTGTAAATCATCCTCTTTTTCGCCTAAACCTAATGCAATAATGGGAAGTTTATATTTTTTTGCTAATGCTAAAAGAATACCACCTTTTGCAGTACCATCCAATTTTGTCATAACTATACCTGTAATCGGAATAATCTTGTTAAATTCTTCAACTTGATTGATTACATTTTGTCCTGAAGTTGCATCTAAAACCAAAATGACATTATGGGGAGCGTCTGGTTCAATCTTTTTTGTGACATTGGCTATCTTTCTGTATTCTTCCATTAAATTTTTTTTATTTTGAAGTCTTCCGGCTGTGTCAATTAAAACTTGATCAAAATTATTTTTCAAAGACTCCTCAACAGCTTTATATGCAACAGATGCTGGATCAGATCCTTGTGATGATTTAGTTATTTGAACACCTACTTTGTTAGCCCAGTTTTCTAATTGTTCTATTGCCGCAGCTCTAAAAGTATCTGATGCTGCAAACATAACTTTATTTCCATTAGTTTTTAAAATCTTACCAATTTTTCCTATAGTGGTTGTTTTACCGACACCATTTACACCTGAAATTAAAGTTGCATTAAGCTTGTCTTTTTTTTTGAAAAAAGAATTATTTTCTAAAGGCTTCATTAAAGAAATAATATATTCTTTCAAAATAAGATTAATTTCAGATGATAAATCTTTTTTAGGATCAATCTTTTTTGTTGAAATAATTTCTTTTATTTCAGATGCAGCTTCTACACCTACATCTGATTTAATTAAAAATTCTTCTATTTTGTCTAAGTTTTTGTCATCTATTTCTTTTTTTATAATTATTTCTTTAATTCCTGAAGTGAGTGCTGAGGCACTTTTTTTAAAACCAATTTTAAATTTATCCAAAATTCCCATTATAATCTTATTTTAATTTCTTCTATGTCTGAAACAGGTCCTTTCATATGAATTGAATTTTTTTCATCAATTGAAATTGTTAATTTCCCATTTTCAAATTCTATATCTGTTTTATTATTAGTTAGATTGTTTAATTTGCCAGCAAAGGCAGTCGCACACGCAGCGGTTCCACATGCTTTAGTTAAACCGGCTCCTCTCTCCCAAACCTTTACCTTGATAAGATTTTTATCAATAACTTGAGCGATAGTGACATTGCATTTCTCTGGAAAAATTTTATGATTTTCTATACTTGGACCAATTTTTTTAATATCAAAATTATCAATTTCGCTAACAAAAAAAATTATATGTGGATTACCAACATTAACCGCTGTACCACCTAAATGTTCTTTGTTATTTTTATCATTAATTTTAATATTCAAATTTTTTGTATTTAATTTTTCTGACAAGGGTATTTCATTCCACTCGATTTTAGCTTTACCGATTTCTGTTGTAACAATGTTATTTCCTAATATTTCAGATTTTAAATTTCCAGATTGAGTTTTTAAAAATATATTTTTGTTTTTTAATTCTTTTGAAATCAAGTCAGCAACACATCTAGTTCCATTACCACATGCTCCAGACTCTCCACCATCAGAATTAAAAAACTTTAAGTAAGCATCTGCTGATTTATCAGCCTCAATTATTATTAGTTGGTCACAACCGATAAAATTTCTGTCACAAATTTTAATTATTTGTTCTTTTGTAAGTTTTGTAATTTTTTCTCGATTATCAATAATTACAAAATCATTACCTAATCCATCCATTTTAAATGCTTTAATGTCCATATATAGTTATTTAACTTATTTATTGACTTTTTGAACCTCTATTATAGTTTGTGCCAGTTTCCGCAAAAACGTTAAATTTGCGGTGTCTTTGGAAACAAAGAGATCGACACTAGTCAGCGAGGGTTCGCCCACTAGTGCGATTACTGCTGTGTGTAATAATTATGTTTGAAAACTTAACAAATAAATTTGAGGAAGTTTTTTCCTCTCTAAAAAAAGCGCCATCACTTGATGAAAATCAAGTTGATGAAGGATTGAGAGGTATAAGAAAAGCTTTATTAGAGGCAGATGTATCCCTTGATGTTGCAAAAGATTTTATTGAAAAAGTTAAACCAAAAGCTTTAGGCCAGGAAATAATTAGATCAACATCTCCTGGAGACATGGTTGTTAAAATTGTTTATGACGAATTAGTCAACCTACTTGGTGAAAAAAATAATGATATAAATCTTAACGCAGTACCTCCAGTGCCGATGATGTTAGTTGGGTTACAAGGTTCTGGTAAAACTACCACTACTGCCAAACTTGCAAGATATTTAGAAAATACAAAAAAAAAGAAAGTAATGATGGTCAGCTTAGATATCTATAGGCCGGCTGCGCAAGAGCAATTAAGATCTTTGGGTGAACAAAATAATATTTTAACTCTTCCAATAATAGAGGGACAACAACCAGCTGACATTTGTCAAAGAGCAATTAGCGCTGCTAACCTTAATGGTGCTGATATCATATTATTTGATACAGCTGGTAGAACACAGATTGATTTGCAAATGATGAGTGAAATTAAGCAAATTGAGAATACAATTAAGCCAGCAGAAACTTTTTTAGTAGCTGACTCACTTACAGGACAAGTGGCAGCTTCAGTAGCAAAAGAATTTAAGAATACTGTGAGTCTTTCAGGAATAATTTTAACTAGAGCAGATGGTGATGCAAGAGGTGGAGCTGCAGTTAGTATGAAATTTATTTCACAAGTTCCAATTAAATTTTTAGGTATTGGTGAAAAAATTGAAAATCTTGAAGTATTTCATCCAGATAGAATAGCCAACAGAATTCTTGGGATGGGAGATATTGTATCTCTTGTTGAAAAAGCAGCACAAGATTTAGGTGAGGAAAATATTAAGAAGACAGAGGAAAATTTAAAAAAAGGACAATTCTCAATGCAAGATTATTTAACACAACTTAGACAGATGAAAAAAATGGGTGGAATTGAGGGTATTATGTCTTTTATGCCAGGTGTTTCCAAAGTTAAATCACAAATGGATGCAGCTGGAATTGATGAAAGTGTTATTACAAAAAATGAAGCTATTATTTTATCGATGACAAAAAAGGAAAGAGAGAATCCAAAAATAATTGATGGTTCAAGAAAAAAAAGAATTGCTAATGGCTCTGGAACTGATCCAGCCACTATCAATAAATTGTTGAAACAATTTAAAATGATGTCAGAAATGATGAAAAAGATGTCAAAAGGAAATCTGAAAGGTATGTCTGATAAAGGAATACCTCCAGAATTATTTAATCAACTAAAATAAAAAAAGGAGAATAAATGTTAAAACTAAGATTATCAAGAGGAGGCACAAAGAAAAGACCTGTTTACAAGGTTGTAGTTGCTGACAGCCGTTTTGCAAGAGATGGAAGATTTATAGAGAAAGTAGGTTTCTTTAATCCATTGTTACCAAAAGAAAAAAAAGAAAGAATTGGATTAGAATCTGAAAGAATTAAATATTGGTTAGGTCAAGGTGCACAACCTACAACCAGAGTAGCTAGGATTTTAGGTGAAAATGAATTAATGCCTATGCCTGCTAATGGAAATAATCCTCAAAAAGCAATTCCAAAAAAAGATA
>QCKW01000012.1 GCA_003215055.1 Pelagibacteraceae bacterium AG-410-N23
TATGGTCAAAACAATTGCAGAGAAACATGGTTTGAGGGCAACGTTTATGCCTAAACCATTTGAAAATTTAACAGGGAATGGATGTCATGCTCATATTTCTGTTTGGGAAGGTAAAAAAAATAAATTTTTAGACAAATCAGATGATTTAGGTTTAAGTAAAATGGCATATAATTTTCTAGGCGGAGTGATAAAAAATGCTTCCTCACTATCAACTTTTTTCAATCCAACTATAAATAGCTATAGAAGAATTAACGCTCCTCCAACAAAATCTGGAGCATCATGGTCACCTAGTAGTATCTCTTTCACAGGTAACAATAGAACTCATATGATCAGAATTCCTGACCCTGGAAGATTCGAATTAAGATTAATGGATGGGTCTGCAAATCCATATTTATTACAAGCAAGTGTATTAGCAGCAGGTTTAGATGGTTTGAAAAATAAAATTAATCCAGGAAAACCACTCAATTGTAATATGTACGAAGATTATGAGAAGTATCCTAATCTACCAAAGTTACCAGATGAACTTTCACAATCTCTTGAGCAACTTCAAAATAATAAAGATATGAATGAAGCATTTGGAGAAAATGTTATTAAAAGCTACGTAAAACTTAGAAATTCAGAAATTAAAGAATTTAATCAAAAAGAAAATTTTGATAAAACAAAGTCTATTACTAGGTGGGAACGAGATAATACGTTAGACTGTTAGATCATGACAATCATATCTAATGGTCACATTTGGAAATACTCTGAATTTATTCATAATAAAAATTACTCGTTTGAAAAGGCACAAATACTTAAATCACTACCCAAAAAAGAAATAGATGATGCTTACTCAAGTATAAAGAAATGGGACGGTTATTTACCTACTCCTTTGATTAATTTAAGTAAACTATCTAAAGAATTAAATTTGAAAAACATTTTTTACAAAGATGAAAGTAAAAGATTTGATTTAAAATCTTTTAAGGCATTAGGTGGTGCATATGCTGTAGAAAAAATCTCAAAGGGAAATAAGGATTTAACAGTTTCAACTGCAACTGCTGGCAATCATGGAAGATCTGTTGCTTGGGGAGCAAAAAGACTTGGTCTTAAATGTAAAATTTTTATAAGTGAATTTGTAAGTGATAATAGAGGGCAAGCAATGAAAAACCTTGGAGCAGAGGTAATCAAAGTAAATGGAAATTACGAAAAATCACTTATTGAATGCATTAAACAATCAACAGAGAATGGTTGGCAAATAGTTCAAGATGTTGCTTGGGATAATTATTTATTGGTACCAAAATATACTATGGCTGGTTATTCAGTCATGATGAAAGAAATATTTGATCAACTACAGAATAACCAAATTACTCATATAATTTTACAAGCAGGAGTTGGCGGAATGGCTGGAGCAATGATTGCAGGTATTGCTAGATATTTTACAAATATACCAATTACTATAGTTGTTGAGCCAGATAGTGCTGCCTGCGTTTTAGAGAGTATTAAAACTGGAAAGATAGAAAAAATCGATATTAAGAGAGAAAGCTTAATGGGTGGTATGTCTTGTGGAGAAGTATCATTGGTCCCATGGGAAATTCTTAAAAATTCAGTTAATTATTGTATTAGTTTACCTGATGATGATATTGCAAAAACTATGAAATTACTTGGAAACGCAAGCTTTAGTAATGAAAAAATTATAGCAGGAGAAAATTCTGCACCTGGAGTGATTAGCTTGATTGCTAGTTGTGAAGATCAAAAAATTAAAAAAGAACTTAATCTAAATTCAAATTCAAATGTTTTAGTTATTGGATGTGAAGGTGATACTGATAGAGAAATGTATAAAAAATTAATTAATCAAACATAAATTATGTCAGATATCGGTTTAGTTTGGATAAGAGAAGATTTTAGATTGGAAAATAATGCTGCTCTTTCATATGCAACACAAAATCATAAAAATGTTATAGCTTTTTATATTTATAACAATAATGATTATGACAATAAAAGAGAGGCTCAAAAGTGGTGGTTGTCAAAATCTTTAGAAAATTTTAAAAAAGATTTATTTAATTATAAAATAAATCTTCAAATCATAAAAGGAGACGAATTAGAAATTTTTTCAAAAATAAGAAAAAATGATAATGTTTCAGTTTATTGGAATAAGATTTATGAACCTGACGTTATTTCTAAAAATAAAAAAATAAGAGATCTGTTTATTAAAAATGAAATTAATTTCAAATATTTTAAAGGCAATATCTTAAATGAATTTCAAGAAGTAACTAAAAATGATAAAACTCCATTCAAAGTTTTCACTCCTTTTTGGAGAACAGCTGAAAAAATTTATTTAAGTCTTCCTCCTTCCAAAAACTATATTATTAAGAAACAATCTCAAATTAAATCATTTTTTAAAAGTTGTATTAATCCAAACGATATACTACCAAAAAAAAATTGGCATAAAAAATTTGAAAATTATTGGATAGTTTCTGAAAATAACTCAAAAAAAATACTTAAAAATTTAATAGAAAATAAAATTAAAGATTATGGTACTTCAAGAGATATTCCATCAGTTGAGGGTACTTCAAAATTATCACCTTATATAAAATTTGGTCAAATACATGTTGGAACTATATGGAAAAAATGTAATGAAATTAAATCAAAAGGTATTGGTTATCGTAAATACATAAATGAGTTGGGATGGAGAGAGTTTTCTCATAGTTTAATAAATTATTTTCCAGAATTTTTAAAAGGTAACTTTAGAAAAGAGTTTGATAGATTTCCTTGGGTAAAAAATGAAAAATTTCTTAAGGCATGGAAAGATGGAATGACTGGCTATCCAATTGTTGATGCTGGAATGAGGGAATTATATGAGACTGGCTGGATGCATAATAGAATAAGAATGGTCGTAGGATCCTTTTTAGTAAAACATCTAAGAATTAATTGGACTGAAGGTGAAAAACATTTCAGAAATTGTTTATTAGATTTTAATAAAGCAAATAATATAGCCCAATGGCAATGGGTTGCTGGTTGTGGGGCTGATGCTGCTCCTTATTTTCGAATATTTAACCCAATTCTTCAGGGGGAAAAATTTGATAAAGAAGGTAAATATGTAAAAAAATGGGTTCCAGAACTAAATAGAGTTCCATCAAAATTTATTCACAAACCATGGGATATGGAATTAGAATTTCAACAAGCAATTAAAACTTTAATTGGAAAAGATTATCCAAAGCCAATTGTAATTCATGAAGATGCTAGAGCATCAGCTTTAAACGCTTTTCAAAGTTTAAAAAAAAATTAGATATCACCAATAAAATGATGAATGACCGTTCGAGTTTGTGGATTTAGTCTATGTTCAAAAAGATATATCCCCTGCCAAGTTCCAAGTAATAATTCATTATCTTTGATACTTAAAGAAATTTGATTATTAGTTAATGCTGACTTAATATGAGCAGGCATATCATCTTTTCCTTCAGTAGTGTGAGTATAAAATTTGTTGTTCATAGGAACCATATTATCAAAATAATTTAATAAGTCTGTTTGAACATCTGGGTCTGCATTTTCCTGTACAATTAGTGATGCACTAGTATGTTGAATACTTAAATTAAGTATACCATCTTTAAATTTGTTTTTTGTTATCCATTCAATAGTTTGATTAGTAAATTCATACAGTTTTTGTCCATTTGTACTAATTTGTAGATTATGAAATTTTTGTTTCATTATTTTATTTTGCAGAAGTTAGCTCATATAAACGACTAATAGTACGTTTAAATTGATTTTCTAAAGAATGTGATGAAGTAAATTGATCTAAATTTTGATTAGCTGTGACCGCGATTGGTATATTCTTATTATAAATAACATCTAACAATGTAATAAATCTGTATTGTTGATTTGAATTATCATCATTAAATTGTGGAATATTTTCAATAATAATAAAATTTGAAACTTTTATGATTTCTAAATAATCTTCCGCTCCTAAATTTTGATCACATAAATCTTTAAAATCAAATCTAGAAATTCCCTCATAGTAATTCTTAATTTCAAAATCTCGCCCTTTTATGTTTAAAATCTTAGTAAGTTTTTTTTTATTTTTGGTGATTGTTCTAAAAAATTTATTTATTCTAAAATTTGTTTCCTGGTTTAATGGAAAAAAATATCTTTGTTTTTGATTTTCTTTCGATTTTCTATAATCATCTTCAATTTTGAGTTCATGCTCAAAAGATCTTTCCTCCATAATTTTTATAAATGGTTTAAATTGATCTCTTTGTAGACCATCTTTATATAACTCTGAAATTTTAGTGTTTGAAGTTAAGATTATTTTTATATTTTCTTTAAATATCTCATCAAATAATTTTCCTAAAATCATAGCATCAACAATATTTGTTACTTGAAACTCATCAAAATATAATAAAGAGACTTTTGATTTTAAATCCTTTACAAATAAATTTATTACATTTTGTCCTTTTTTGTTTTTTTTTTCATGGACAAAATCATGAAAATTCAACATAAATTCATTGAAATGCATTCTTATTTTCTTTTCTTTTATTTGATTAAAAAAAAAATCTAAAATCATTGTTTTTCCAACTCCTACATCTCCATAAAGGTAAAAGCTTTTCTTTGAATTTTCTTTTGAAAAAAAATTAAAAATAGATGCTTGAAAATTTTTTTTATGATAATTTTTTAAATTTTTAATAACTAAAAGTTGATTGTGATTTACTTCTAAATTATTGGAGTTGCAATAAAGTTTGAACTTTTCTTCAAGACTTTTTGGCATTAATTTTTTTTAGTTTTGAAATCAATGCCATATTCAGACCTTGGTCCTTTTCTTAATCCAAACGGACCGGGTATAAAAATAGTCATTGGTTTAGTTCCCTCTTTTAGATCTACTCTATGATAGGCATTTGCAGACCTGAATCCAATATATCCTGGTTTCCTCCAAAATTTTCCTTTAATTGTTGTTTCCCAGTAACCTCCTCTTAAAATAATAGTAATATAGGGACACAAATGATTATGAACTCCATCACCATGATCATCAGCTAACATCTCATGAATCAGTATATTAAATGGAAACCATTTTGGACGATTTCGAAATAATACATAATAACGATTCATCCATGGTTTTGCCAAATCAAATTTTGGATGTGATGGCCCTCTGTCTAAAACAACTTTTTTTCTTCCAATTTTTTCCAAAAATCTTAAAAACATCTTAGTTTAATCGTATTATTGAGTCATCTTTTATAATTAAAACTTCTTTTTCAAACACAAAAGGTTTTGATATTTTATTATTATGAATCTTAAAGATTGATTTAGTTTTTCCATCTCCTATGTTGATTGTAAGAACTTTTCCATTGTTTGTTGACAATAAAAGAAAGTTTGTGCCCGCAATAAATCCCACGGGTTTTATTTTTTTTCTTTTTTTATAATTAAAGACATCAAAAATATCTGTAATTCTTAAGATGTTTCCATTATTTCTATCTAAAACGAAAAAATATCCCTCATTTGAAATTGTAAATATAAAATTTTCAAAATAAATTGGCCTAACACTAGAATTTATTTTTTGTTTCCAGTTTAAAACTCCATTTTTTAAATTGATTGAATAAAATTCATTTCTATTATTAGATGATATTAAATTGTCTTTATCAGCAACTAAATCTGACATAATTAAGCTAAAAGCATTTTCATAAACTGCACTGCTTTGAGTGGGAATATATTGCTTTAAATTTCCATTTTGTGTATTTACAGAAATTATATCTCCTAAAGAATTATTAAAATACACTAAATCATTTGATATTATTAAAGAATTTCTTTTTGTTGATTTTAAAAAAGTATTTTCACTTTTATAATTCCAAAGTTCTTTTCCATTTTTGATAGAAAAACATCTCAAGATATTATTTAAATCTACCGCGTATACTTTTTCATCAAAAATTTTAATTTGAGAATTAAAAGGATAAGAATTATTTTTTGACCAAATTAAATCACCTGAATTTCCATTGATAGCATAATATTTTCCAATATTATCAAAAACTATTAACAAGTTGTTTTGAGAATACATTGAAAGAATTAAATCATATTTTTTTTCCTGTTTAGAATAAAAATTTTTTTTCCAAATAATTTTAAAATTTCTATCAAATTTAATTATATTTCCCTTATTATCAAAAAAAATAAAATTTCTACCATCAAAGACTAAATCTGTCTCAAAATGATTAAAATTTTTAATTTTTGAAAATTTAAATCTAGATTTTTTATTAATTTCTCTAGTAAATTTTTGTATTCCTTGATGATTTGTTAAGAAATTAAAATCACTTCCAATTTTTAAATTTTGAGTATCTATTTTTAAACCTTTATTAAATTCTTGATTTGTTACAGTCTTATTTTGAAATAAAATCTTTGTATTTTTTTTTTCTTTTTTAAGCTCTGTACTTTCTGTCCAAAATTTTGATTTACTATTGAAAGAACATCCTGACAAAAATAATAAGAAAATTAATAAATAAATCTTAATCACTTAAATCTCTTTTAAGTCTCTTTTGTGAATTTATTTTTAAATCTTGATTTGCATTATCTAAACTAATTATTTGGTTAAAAAACTCTTTTGATTTTTCTTTTTCATTTTTTGAATAAAAATATTCTGCTAATAAATATAATGCGTGAGACTTCCATACACTATTAGAAGAAGTAATAGGTTTTAAAATTTCTAAGAGTTCATTTTCGTCACTTGTATCTGCATTAAATAAAGCTTTCTTATAAATTATTAAATTTTTTATCTCTTTTTTTAATTTTGTATCTTTAATTAAAACATTAAACAGGTCATTTATTTGCTCTTTGTCTATAGTCAAATTATTATCAATAATAAAATATAAAGATAAAGGAGAGTAAGTAGAATCTTTTTTATTAATTATATCTATTAAATTATTTAAGGTTTCTAATTTATTGTTATTAGAAAAATTTAAAGTTGCCGAACTATACAAATTAGAGATTTTAATTTTTTCTGACTTTTTATATTCATTATATCCAAAAAATAAAATTAATATCATTAATAAAAAAAGAAAAATTGATATTATTATTTTTTTATTTTTATTAAAATAATTTTTTACTTTTTCAATATTTGTACTTGAATTTATTGCTGCTATATCCTCATCCATAATTAAATCATATTACGAAGAACATATTGAAGTATGCCTCCATTTTTATAATACTCAAGTTCATTTTTTGTATCAATTCTACATAAAGTATCTATAGTTTTAATATCACCAGATAAATATTTAATTTCTAATTTAATTTTGTCTGAGGGATTTAATCCTTTTTCAATATCAATTACACTTATTAGCTCTGAACCATCTAACTTTAAATTTTTTCTATTCATATTTTCTAAAAATTGTAATGGTAAAATTCCCATTCCAATTAAATTAGATCTATGTATTCTTTCAAAACTTTCTGCCAAGACAACTTTAACACCTAATAATTTTGTTCCTTTAGCTGCCCAATCTCTCGATGAGCCAGTTCCATATTCTTTGCCCCCAACTACAATTAAATCAGTTCCCCTTTTTTTATATTCAACAACTGCATCGTATACTGACATTACCTTACCTTCGGGATATAATTTTGTAAATCCACCTTCTGTTCCAGGTGCCATTTCATTTCTAATTCTTATATTAGCAAATGTTCCTCTCATCATTACTTCATGATTTCCTCTTCTAGAACCATAGGAATTAAAGTCTTTCTGTTGAATTTGATTTTTCATAAAATAATCACCCGTCGGGCTGTCTTTTTGAATATTTCCTGCAGGAGATATGTGATCAGTTGTAACCATATCACCTAATATTAAAAGTGGTCTTGCATCTTTGATTGATTTAAATCCTTCTGGCTCTTCAGGTAAATTGTCAAAAAAAGGTGGTTTTTTTACATATGTTGAGCCCTCATCCCAATTGTATATATCACTTTTTACAGTATTGATGTCCTGCCATTGTTTTGGACCTTGTGAAACATTAGAATATCTTTTAACAAACATATCTGGGTTAAGTGATTTTTTTAATTTTTCTTCAATTTCTTTATTTGAAGGCCAGATATTTTTTAAATAAATTTCTTTTCCATTTTTATCTTTTCCGAATGAATCTTTATATAAATCAAAATCCATATGACCTGCTAATGCATAAGCAACAACTAATGGAGGTGAGGCCAAATAATTTGCCTTAATATGTGGTGAAATTCTTCCTTCAAAATTTCTATTTCCTGATAAAACAGAAACTGCATAAATATTTTCTTTTTGAATTGCTTGAACAATATTATCTGCTAAAGGTCCAGAATTTCCTATACAAGTAGTACAACCATATCCTACAAGATTAAAACCTAATTTATCTAAGTAAATATTTAAACCTGCTTTAGCCAAATAATCTGTTACGACTTGTGATCCTGGAGCTAATGAAGTTTTAACCCAAGGTTTAACCTCAAGACCAAGTTCAACTGCTTTTTTGGCTAAAAGACCTGCGCCAATAAGTACGTTAGGGTTTGATGTATTGGTGCACGAAGTTATCGCTGCTATTAAAATTGAACCATCTTTTATTTCATAATCAGTATCATTTACTTTTGAAGAAGAAAAATTTATTTTGTTAGTTATCTCTTTAAAACTTTTTTTGAAACTCTCAGATGCATCTGTTAACAAAACCTTATCTTGAGGTCTTTTTGGTCCAGAAATTGTTGGTACTATTGAAGACATGTCTAGAGTTAAAGTGTCTGAAAATTCTATATCTTCACTTGCCCACAAACCTTGAATTTTAGCATATTTCTCAACTATTTTTACTACTGATTCATCTCTACCTGAAAATTTTAAGTATCTAAGTGTTTCATTATCTATTGGAAAAAATCCACACGTAGCTCCATATTCTGGTGCCATATTTGCGATTGTCGCTCGATCAGCTAAAGATAAATTATTTAAACCCTCTCCATAAAACTCAACAAATTTTCCAACAACACCTTTATCTCTAAGCATTTTTACAACTGTTAAAACCAAATCAGTTGCTGTAGTGCCCTCAGGCATTTTATTTTTTATTTCAAAACCTATTACCTCAGGTATCAACATTGATATTGGTTGTCCCAACATACCAGCTTCTGCTTCAATTCCTCCAACCCCCCATCCTAAAACTGATAAACCATTAACCATTGTTGTATGGCTATCTGTTCCAACTAACGTGTCAGGAAAAAGATATTCTTCTCCATTAAATTTTTCATTCCAAACAACTTTTGACAAATATTCTAAATTTACTTGATGACAAATTCCTGTTCCAGGTGGAACAATTCTAAAGTTATCAAATGCTTGTTGACCCCATTTTAAAAATGAATATCTCTCTCCATTTCTTTTGAATTCAATCTCAACATTTTTATCAAAAGAGTCATTTTTTGCAGATTGATCCACTTGCACAGAGTGATCTATTACTAAGTCTACGGCTGAAAGAGGATTTATTGTTTTAGGGTCTTTATTTTTCTCTTTAACAGCCTCCCGCATTGCAGCTAAATCAGCGACAGCAGGTATACCTGTATAATCTTGCAATAAAACTCTAGCAGGCCTATAGGCAATCTCTGTTTTAGATTTTTTTTCTTTTAACCAATTCTTTATTGCTTCTATTTGATTTTTATTAACTGATAAATCATCCTCATACCTTAAAAGATTTTCTAAAAGTACTTTAAGTGACTTAGGAAGTCTTGATATACCTTTTAATCCATTTTCTTCAGCTTTTTTGAGAGAGAAAAATTTATAATTTTTCCCCTCAATTTTAAGGTCTGATAATGAGTTATAAGAATTTTTTGTTCCAGGTTTCATAATTTATATATAAAATGTAATTATGCTCAAAAGAAGAAGCACTGACATAACATAATTAAAGTACTTAATAAATTTCTCATTTGTCGCAAATTTCCTCAAAAATTTTCCTATAAAGGTCCATAAAGTAATGCTTGTTGATGAAAATAAGAAAGCCAAGGCTGCTACTTGAGTCGCATAACTTATGTAATTTACTCCTAGCTCCACATATGTTGAGACAACTATTATTGCTACTGATACACCTTTTGGATTCAAATATTGAAAAAGAAAAGTTTCAATAAATTTGACTGGATTTTCTTTCTTAATTTCACTAGATCCGCTAGAAAAAGCAATTTTATATGCAAGGTACAATAAAAATAATGTTCCAAGATATTTTATTATTAACTGAATAATTGGAAATAATTTAAAAATATTTATTAAACCAATTGCCAAAAAAATAACTAAGGAAGTAAATCCTAAAGTGACCCCAAGAATATGTGGAATAGTTTTAGTTATTCCAAAATTAAATCCTGAATATGATGCAACAACATTATTTGGTCCAGGCGTATAAGCTGTAACAAACCAAAATAAAGCAATCGATAATATTTCTGGATGCATATTTAAGCTATCGGCAACCCATTTTCAGATTTTTGTGAGGGATGAACTAAAATTACTTTACCCTCTTTATCAATTGAACCTAAAATTAAAACTTGAGAAACAACCCCAGCAATATTTTTTTCAGCAAAATTGCACACTCCAATTACTTGTTTTCCTTTTAAATTTTCTTCATTATAATAATGTGTTATCTGAGCTGAAGATTGTTTGATTCCAATTTCACCACCAAAATCTACCTCAACTACCAATGAAGGTTTTCTAGCTTTTTCATTTTTTTTTACTGATATGACGGTACCAACTCTAATATCAACTTTATCAAAAATATCATATGTTATTTGTTCTTTCATAATTGAAGTATTTATAATAATTATTAGTAATGAGTACAGATATAAATTTAGAGGAATTATATAATAATTCAGTCAAAATTTTAACTGACCTAATAGGTTTTAGAACTATTTCTGGAGAAGACAATAGTGCTTTAATTGAATATTGTGAAGATTGTCTCCATAAACTCGGAGCTACTTCATTTAAAACATTTGATAAAGAAAAAAAGAAAATAAATCTTTTTGCTACTTTAAAAGCAAAAAAAACCAATGGTATTAAACCAATAATTTTGTCTGGACATACAGATACAGTCCCGGTTTCAAAAAGTTGGAGTACTGATCCATTTAAAGCAACTATCAAAGGAGATAAGCTTTATGGGAGAGGATCATGTGATATGAAAGGTTTTATTGCTTGCACTCTGGCTTTTGCACCTGTCTATGCTGCAACAAACTTAAATAGAGATATACACTTTTCATTTACTTTTGATGAGGAAACAGCTTGTTTAGGAGCTCCAATTTTAATAAAGGAATTAAAAAAACGAAATATCAAAAATGGTATTTGTATAGTTGGTGAACCAACAAAAATGAAAATTATTGATGCACATAAAGGTTGTTATGAATATACTACTTATTTTGAGGGTTTAGCTGGCCATAGCTCTGCTCCTCATAAAGGTGTTAGTGCAGTTGAGTTTGCCACGAGATATGCAAATAAATTAATTGAACTAAGAGAAGATTTAAAAAAAAGGGCTCCAAAAGACTCTATTTTCGATCCACCTTTTTCAACTTTACAAGTTGGAGGAATTTTTGGTGGAATTGCCCATAATGTTATTGCAGATAAGTGTCATATCAATTGGGAAACAAGACCTGTTGTTAAAGAAGATGGAATTTATTTGAATAATCAAATTGATAAATATGCAAATGAAGTTTTATTACCAGAAATGAAAAAGGTTTTTAAAAATTCTAAAATAACAAAAGAAATTATTGGTGAGGTAACAGGGTTTGATCGTGTTAAAAACTCAGAGGCATGTGAACTGGTTTCAAGTTTGACAGGAGATAATACAAGAGAAGTTGTTTCTTTTGGAACTGAAGCAGGATTATTTCAAGAAATTGGAATAAGTACAGTAGTTTGTGGTCCTGGCTCAATAGAACAAGCACACAAAGTTGATGAGTTTATAGAGCTTAATGAATTAAAAAAATGTATTAAATTTTTAAATGGTTTAAAGTCTAAATCTATTTAACAAAATTTTATTTCAAAACTTATCTTTTCTCCCCTAAGTTTTTCGTTATAACTAGTTAATTTTAATTTAGAGGAGAAAAGTTCCTAAATTCAAGAAAGACTAGTAATTTTTAGAACAATTTCAAATAAACTATTATTTATTAATGTGTGCTAAATATTATTTATCAATGATTAATTATCTTGAACCTAAAATGAACACATAATGATTACTCAAAACTAATTATTCCAGCCTCCAACTGCTTTAACTTCTAAAAACTCCTCAAGACCATGCTCTCCTGCTTCTCGACCAATGCCTGAGTGTTTAAAACCACCGAATGGTGCATCAACAGCAATCCCAGCACCATTGACATCAACCATTCCTGATCTTAATTTTCTTGCAACTCTTTTAACTTTTTCTTTATCTTGAGTTTGAATATAATTCGTTAACCCATAAGGTGTATCATTTGCAATTTGAATTGCTTCTTCTTCATTTTCAAAAGGCATAACAGATAAAACAGGTCCAAAAATTTCAGTTCTTGCAATTTCCATATTATTATTGACATCAGCAAAAACTGTTGGTTTAACAAAATATCCTTTTTGTAGACCCTCTGGCTTACCAGGACCTCCAGCAACTAATTTAGCACCTTCATCAATACCTTTCTTAATTAAAGTTTGAATCTTATTGTATTGAGTTTCAGAAATCACAGGACCAATATGTTCTCCTTCTTTTTTAGGATCACCAACTTCGAATTTTTCTGTATATTTTTTTAATCTTTCTACAGCTTCATTATACATAGACTTTTCAACAAGCATTCTGGTAGGAGCATTACATGATTGACCTGAGTTTCTAAAACATCTTAATGCACCTCGCTCAATAGCTTCAGGATCTGCATCTTTAAAAATAATATTCGCTCCTTTGCCACCTAGCTCTAAACTTACTCTTTTAAAATCTTTAGCAGCATTTTGTGAAATTAGAGCTCCAGCACGTGTTGAACCAGTAAATGAAATCATATTTATATCAGGATGACTTGTTAATGCATCACCAGTAGTAGCGCCATCTCCATTAATTAAATTAAATACCCCTGGAGGAAAACCTGTTTCATCAATTAGTTCTGCCAAAATCATTGATGACAAGGGAGCAAGCTCAGAAGGTTTTAAAACCATTGTACATCCAGATGCTATTGCAGGCATCACTTTTAAGCAAACTTGATTCATAGGCCAATTCCAAGGAGTGATTAAAGCACAAACACCTTTCGGTTCATAAATAAGTCTTTGATTAGGAGCATGGTCTCCTAATGGTTTTTCAAACTCAAAATTCTTTAAATACCTAATAAATGACTTTAAGTGAGCTGCGCCAGTCCCTGCCTGAAGTTTTGTGGCAAAATCTTTAGGGGCTCCCATTTCAGTTGTAATTGCTTTAGCAATATCTGCCCATCTTTTTTTATAATTTTCGTAAAGTTTTTCTAAAAGTTTAATTCGTTCATCTTTTGATGAAAATGCCCAAGAGCTATAAGTTTTTTTTGCGGCACTAACAGCGTGGTTAACATCATCTTTATTACCTAAAGATATAACTGCACAATTTTCTTCAGTTGCAGGATTTATTACTTTGATTTCCTCTTTACTTTTCGGTGTTACCCATTTTCCATCAATATAAAAATTTTTTTTATTTTCCATAACAGACTCCTACCTTTTCTTTATTTTTTTGCAAATAAATTAGTTATCTCATAAACAATTGTTGCGGCTGCCAAAGAAGTTACTTCTGCATGATCATATGCTGGTGATACTTCAACTACATCTGCTGAGATTAAATTCATTCCAGATAGGCCTCGAATTACATTAACCATTTCTCTAGTTGTCATTCCTGCTATTTCAGGCGTACCTGTTCCAGGTGCAAAAGCAGGATCTAATACATCTATATCAATTGATAAATACAAAGGATTGTCACCAACTCTTTTTCTAATTCTCTCAGCAATTTTATCTGTACCTTCTGTTTGAAACTCATCGCAATGAATTATTTTAAATCCAAAACTTTCATCATTTTTGATATCATTTCGACTATACAAAGGTCCCCTAATACCCACATGCATAGAGGCGTCATCTAAAAATAAATTTTCTTCTCTAGCTCTTCTAAAAGGAGTTCCATGAGTATATGGTGCACCAAAATAAGTATCCCATGTATCCAAATGTGCATCAAAATGAACTAAAGCAACAGGACCTTTATTAATTTTGTTAACTGCTTTTAATAAAGGAAAAGCAATTGTGTGATCTCCTCCTAAACTAATTATACCTCCAGTTTTTTTAAGTAAATCGGTTGCTCCATCTTCAATTTGTTTGATAGCTTCGTTAATATTAAAAGGATTACATGTAATATCCCCAGCATCAGCAACTTGCTGTACTTTAAAAGGCTCTACATCATAGCTTGGATGATAATTTGTTCTTAAATGTCTTGAAGCCTGCCTTATACTTTGAGGACCAAATCTAGCCCCTGGTCTGTAACTTGTTCCAGCATCAAATGGTATTCCAACAATAGCTACATCACAATATTCAACATCTCTTAATTCTGGTAATCTTGCAAAAGTTGATGGTCCAGCAAACCTAGGTACCTTAGTTCCGCTCACTGGTTGAATGGGTTCTTTACTACTTTTTTTTTTCATTATAAAAAGTCTATCACATTCTAACAATTTGGAATATCTTCAATAATACTAATTATGAAATTATTTAAGTTAATTTTATTATATTTATTTTTATTTTCTAATGCTTATGCAAATACAATTTATGAATTGATAAAAATACCTCACCTCGAAATTTACAACATTAAAACCGAAAATAAGTTAAGATATCTATATGCTAAACAGCCTTTCACGATTGGAGTGGATAATAATATCAATTGTTTTAATTCAACAAAACAAGATTTAAAAAAAAAATATGTAATTATAGAAAAGAACCTAGGGAGATATTCAAAAGATTTCCTAAAAAAAATTAACTTAAAATATATTGTTCTATGTGAAGATTTATCGATTTCAGGAATTCGAACAGCGGGTATTCCAGATAATGTTATGAAAACTCTAATTGTAGATATTAAATTTAATGAAAAATATTTTGAACGAGTGCTTCATCATGAGGTATTTCATATTATAAATGACTCTTATAAGGAAATATTTAGTGAAAAAATATGGTCCTCGTTTAATCCTTCAGGATTTAATTATGCAGAATGCTCTACCTGCACAAAAAAAATTGGTTTGGATACATATCTAAAAACTAATGGTTTCATTACAGAATATTCAAGATCTACTGCATCTGAGGATATGGCTGAAGTATTTTCTCATTTAATGTATGGAAATTTACCAGATAAAATTGATCCTATTTTAAAAAAAAAGATAGAGTTTATTAAAAAAGGTATTTCAAAAATTGATAAAAATTTTATTTTATGATTGAGAAAATTAAAGCTTCAACATCAGAAAAAATTATATTTATCTTTATTTTAATTTTAGGTTTATTTTCTTTGACTTCATTTCTTCTTATAAAAGATAAATGTTTATTTGTTAAAAACTATGATCCTGAAAAAATTAAATTTAATGATCCAGGTAATATTGCAATTCTCAATGTTGGTTGTGGTAATGTAATTATAGAATTGTATCCAGAAATCTCTCCTAACGGAGTTGAAAGATTTAAAACTCTTATTAAATCAAAATCATATGATGATGTTGCTTTTCACAGAGTGATTAAGAATAAACTAGTTCAAGCTGGTGACTTAGAATTTGGAAAAAAAGGTAATATTGATTATGGAAAGATTGGAACTGGAAAATCTGGTTTGGGTGCTATCAAGTCTGAGATAGATAAAGAATTTGATTATTCAAAAGGCAGTGTGGGTTTAGCTAGAACTCAAAAATATAATACAGAGGATAGTCAATTTTTTATTATACTTCAGGATGAACCATTATATGAGGGTGAGTTTACTCCAATAGGAAAAGTGATATATGGAATTAAAGTTTTAGAAAAAATAAAATATTTAGATAAGTCCGAATATGTGCTTAGACCTGACTTTATTAATTCATTAAGATTATTTAATTAACTAAAGGCTTACCTGTTGCAAGAGTATGTTTAATTCTATCTTGGGTTTGTCTCATTTCAATTAATTTCATGAAGGCGTCAAGTTCTAATTTAAATAAATCATCCTCTGACAAAGTTTTATCCATTGTTGTATCTCCGCCACTAAGAACATGTGCTAGCTCTTTTGCAACAGTCATGCCATGATCTAAAATAATTTTTTCATTATAAAGTTTATCTAAAATTTTGGTCATCTCTCCAATAACTGCTTTTCCAGGCAAATTAAATTTAAGTTCATTAGGAGCTTTAAAATTTTTGTTTTCATCTAAGATTTTCTTTGAAACTTCCAATAAACTATTTCTATTCATAATTTTTTTGTTTTCAGGCAATAAATATTTCAATGGTTCCGCCTCAACTGGAGAGGTAGCTGTCTTTCCATAGCCAATAATATCAAATACTTTTAACGGTGCATAATTAGGATCTTTTTTTGCTTCATCAGTGTTAAGCCATCTTGCTAACATTTCTTTACATCCACCACCTGCAGGAATTAAACCAACAATAGTTTCAACAAGTCCAATTACTATATTTGTATGGGATGCCACAAAATTACTTTGAACTAAAACCTCAAAACCACCACCCAATGTCAGCCCAGATGGTGCAGATATAACGGGATGTTTGGAATACTTAAGATGTTTGCATGTCTCTTGAAAGTACTTTATGAACTTTTCAATTGATTTGAAATCATTCTTGTCAGCAAATTGCATTGTATAAGTTAAATTTACCCCAGCAGAAAATTGCATACTTTCATTAATTATTATCAAAGGTTTATCAGTAGCCTTCTTAAGTGCATCCATTGAATCGTAATCTAAAGCATTAGCTTTAGTCGTAAATTCAACTATATTATAATCTTTAAATCTATAGATTGATGCTGAACTATTTCCATCAACACTTGATGCTGTTTTTTTAACTTTGCCTAAAGTTTCTATAGAAGTATATTTCTGTCTTACTCCATAAAAATTTTCATTTTTTGTTCCAGCTAAATTTTCTAAAAATTTATTACCTTTAAAATTATCAACTTTCTCAAAAAAGTTTTTTACCCCAATTTCTTCAAGCATTTCAAAAGGTCCCTTAGCCCAATTAAAGCCAAGTCTCATTGCTTCATCAATGTCATTAAATTCTTTAGTAATTGCAGGAACTAAAGAAGATGCATACTTAATAATTTTTTCTAAAACAGACCAGGCATATTCACCATATTTATCATCTCTATTAATAAGATTCTTTAAATCAACTTTATCTGATTTTATATCAATTTTTTTACTTGGAGAATAATCTCCAGTTTGAAGATTTATAGCTTCCATAATTTTTCCATTATCAGTCTTCTTCATTCTATAAAAGCCACCTTTACCTTTTCTTCCTGTGTAGCCAGTTTCAATTAATTTTTTTACTAATGGGATTTCTTTTGCAACTTCATGAAACTCATCAGACTCTGGTAATTCTTTAATAAAACTTTTCAAAACATCAGCCATTAAATCAATTCCAATCAGATCATAAAGACCAAAAACTCCTGTTTTTGGAATACCCATTGGTCTTCCAAATATTGCATCTGCCTCTTCAACGGTAAGCTTCATCTTAAATGCTTCAGTCATTGCTATTTGCATAGCGTATACACCTACTCTGTTTCCCAAAAATCCAGGAGTATCATTACAAACAATTGCTCCTTTACCTAACTCAACTTCACAAAATTCTTTCAATTGATTGATCTTACCTAGATCATTGTCTTCATTTTTAACAATTTCAAGAAGACCCATATATCTAACAGGATTAAAAAAGTGAGTAATACAAAAATCTTTTTTTTGTTCTTTATTTAAATTTTGAGATAAAACTTTAATTGGAATTGAAGAAGTATTGGATGAAACTATTGCGCCTTCTTTCCGACTTTTAAAGATTTTTTCATAAATTTGATGTTTAATATCAATTCGCTCAACCACTGCTTCAACAATCCAATCTGCCTTTTCAACGACAGAAAAATCATCAGTAATATTTCCAACTTTAATATTATTTATTTTAGATTTATCGATTAATAAAGGTGGTCTTGATTTATGAATTCTTTCTCTTGCATTTTCACTTATTTCAGTTTTTAAATCTAGTAATGTAACTGGCACATCTGCATTACATAGATGTGCAGCAATACCACTCCCCATTGTACCTGAGCCAATCACTACTACGTTCTTAATCTTCATGATATGATTTATTATTGGTTTATTCCTCTGAGTCTTTCAGATCTTCTTCTTAAAAGCTCAGCGGTTACTAATATTAATGTTGATAATATTATTAAACAAGTTGCGACAGCTAGAATAGTTGGACTTAATTGTTCTCTTAACCCAGTCCACATTTGAATTGGAATAGTTGTGTTTTCTAATCCAGCTAAAAATAAAACCACAACAACTTCATCAAATGAAGTCACAAAAGCAAATAAACCTCCAGAAATAACTCCTGGTAAAATCAATGGTAAAGTAATTTTCATAAATGTATTTACTGGATCACTTCCTAAACTTGCGGCCGCCCTTGTAACACTGTGATCAAATCCTGACAAAGTAGCTGTAACTGTAATTACTACGAAAGGTGTTCCTAAGATAATATGAGCAAGAACAATACCAGTATGTGTTGCTGCCAAACCAGCCTTTGCCATAAAGAAAAATATTGCAACACCAGAAATAATTAAAGGTACAATCATAGGTGAAATTAAAACAGCCATTATCAAACCTTTGTAGGGCATATGTCTACTACTTAATCCTAGAGCAGCAACAGTCCCAAGTATTACTGAACCAATTGTAGCAAAAATTGCGATTATAAAACTATTTTTAGCTGCTAATCCCCAAGGATTTTTAGTCCCATAGATCATATCTTTATACCATCTTAGAGAAAAAGCGTCTGGATCAAGACTCTTCATTCCATCAGAGAAACTTAAAAATTCTTCTGCATTAAAAGATAATGGAAAGATTACAAATAAGGGAGCAATAAGAAAAAAGAAAACAGCACCACAAATTGTTAAATAAATATAATGCCAAACTCTATAATGCGGTTCAGTATATTTTGGTAATGCCATTATAATTATCCTAATTTAATATTATCTATTCCAACAATTTTGTTATAAAGCCAATAAATCACCAATACTCCACTCAACAACATTAATCCCATTGCTGATGCAAAACTCCAATCTAATGTGCTTTTCATGTGGAAGGCAATCTGATTACTAATTAAAGTACCTGATGCACCACCTACTAATGCAGGTGTTATGTAATAACCGATTGCTAAAATAAATACTAATAAACAGCCTGCACCTATTCCAGGGATCGTCAGTGGGAAATAAACTTTCCAAAATGCTACAAATGGTGTTCCACCAAGTGATTTTCCAGCTCTCATTAAGCTTGGAGAGATAGTTTTCATTACACTGTATAACGGCAACACCATAAATGGCAGTAAGATTTGAGTCATTGCCACATAACTTCCTGTTTTGTTATACATCATTTCAGGTCTGTTATCATCAGCTACCAATCCTATTCCAACAAAGAAATCATTTACGATTCCTTGTTGTTGTAACAAAATCATCCAACTAGCAGTTCTTACAAGTAATGAAGTCCAGAACGGCAGCAGTACGCAGATCATTAATAAATTACTGTATTTCATTGGTAGAGTAGCTAACAAATGAGCTATTGGATAAGCCATTAAGAAACAAAAAACAGTTACAAAGAATGCTATTTCTAAAGTTCGTAACCACAAAACTCTGTGAATTCTTCTGTCCTCCTCAACACTTACTATCTTTCCCTCCTCATTTACATACATATCCATTCCTTTTAGATATTTTTGACCTGTAAATTCAGGGGCCCTTCTTTGAATTGCTCTCCAGTACTCAACATCAGCCCATCTTTTGTGTACTGCCATTATTTGTTCTTTATAATTTCCCTCTTCAAATTTTTTAGATGCTCTTCTTAATTTTTTAATAATACTTTTAAAGCCGTTCTTTGTGTAATTTAATTGAGTAGATAATTTTCCTTCTCGTTTATCTTCAACGAGTTTTATAAAGTCCTCATGAAAAGCAGCAAAAACTTCTTCATCAGGTAATTCTTTTCCATCCCATGTTTCCATTGCTTTAAATGTTTTTGGCAACATTTGCGTTACCATTTTATCATCAACACTTCTGAACAACATATCACCTATTGGAAAAACATAAGTGATGATTAAAAAAAATAATAAGGGAGCAACAAGTAGGAAAGCTTTAATCTTATTCTTTCTCTCTGCTTTTTTAAGGCTTACCTCTAAAGGTATTCCGTCTGTTGTTAAAATCTGTTTTGTTTCTGAGCTCATAAATAAAAAGGGCGGTTATAAATAACCGCCCTTAAATTATAATATATAATTAAGTTTAATAAAACTTAAATTATAGACCAGCTTTCATAGCTTCCCATTTTTCACCAAGCTCTGTTCCGTTATCAGCCCAGAAAATTGGATCAACTAAGAAGTAGTTTTTAGTGTTAGCTGGTGCAGTTGGCATTTGTGGTACCATATTAGTTTTACCATCTTTATACCAAGGCTCCCCTGCTTCCATAATTCCTATAGAAGATTTTCTCCAAGGAGCATATGCGATGTATTTCGCACTTCCTGCTAACATCTCTGAACTAGTCATCATAGCTAAAGCTTTTTTAGCCATACCATTAGCATCGTTTGGTCCACCTTTAACTTGTACGAAATATTCGTAGTCAAGACCTTGGCCATCCCAAACTTGTTTGATTGGTGCACCTTCTCCAATTTCTGCATTGAAGAATCTACCATTCCAACCAGTAGCCATTACTACTTCACCTGATACTAACAGTTCTGGTGGTTGAGCACCTGCAGACCAAAATACACATCCACCGTTAGGGTCTGTGCAAAGTTCTTTGATCTTGTTCATTGCTCTTTCAACACCTTTTTCTGTGTTTAAAGCTTTATAGATTTTTGCTCCGCCTTTTCCTGGCTTAATACCATCTGCAGCTAAAGCGATCTCTAAGTTAGTTAAAGCGCTTTTGTAGATAGCTCTTTTTCCAGGGAATTTCTTTGTGTTAAAGAAATCTTTGATAGTCTTTGGAGTACCTTTAACATTGTTAGTGTTATAAGCGTAGTTCCAAGAATATAAAATATTCCCTACAGCACACTTACTTGGCATTGCAGTAAAGAAGTCTTTACTTGCTGGAGTTCCATCTGGAGCTGGTGGAAAGTCTTTGTCGAAATCAAATTCAACAAATAAACCTTCATCACATCCAGTAATAGTATCCATTGCAAACACGTCGATTATATCCCACGTGATCTTACCAGCTTCTTTTTGTGCTTTGATTTCTGATAAACCACCTGAATAATCAACCCAAGCAATGTTAATGCCTAGTTTTTTAGCAGTTGGATCACCATAACCTAACTTTTGAGACTCAGTATAAGCCCCACCCCAAGACACTGCAGTTACTGTAGTTGCAAATGCTGAAGTAGTTAGTGAAAGTACAAAAGAAATAGCTAGTAATATTTTACTAAGTTTTTTCATTTTTCCTCCGTTTAAACGTTTGTAAAAACAAATTAAAACAACTTCAGGGGTCAGAGTCAACAGCCCTTTTTTACTTATTCTATAATAATTCTAAGATACCTATTTTGGGTCAAGAGCTCTAGCATCCTCACTATTCCATCCAATCTTGATCTCATTACCAAGCTTGATGTCGAGGTTTGCTGAACTATTAGGGACTTTAAGAATAAATTCTGGATTTCCTAAAAGATTTATTCTTACTCTAGTGTGGTCACCATGGTAAATGACTTCTTCGATTTTACCATTATGTATGTTGTCCATTTTATCTTTAGGATTAATTAAAGCTCTTTCAGGTCTTAATGAAACTTTAGTCCTCTCACCTTTGGACTTAACAGAAATTGGATTAGCAGTTATTTCAGCGTTAGATAATTTAACTTTGCATTTTCCGCCCGATATATCTGAAACTTCACCGTTAAATGTATTGTTTTCACCAATAAACTCTGCAACAAAAGAATTAACTGGTTTTTCATATAATTCATCGGGACTTGAGAGTTGTTGAACCTTTCCATCATTAAATACTGCTATACGATTTGACATCGTTAAAGCTTCACTTTGATCATGAGTTACATAAACCACAGTTACCCCAATGCTTTCATGAATATGTTTAATTTCATACTGCATACTTTCTCTTAAATTTTTATCTAAAGCTCCCAAAGGCTCATCCATTAAAACTAATTGTGGATCAAATACTAATGATCTTGCAACTGCTACCCTTTGCTGTTGTCCTCCTGATAATTGTCCTGGCATTCTTGATGCAAAACCTTGGAGCGATACCATAGACAATGCTTTATCAATCTTTTTGTCAGCTTCATCTTTTGGAATTTTTCTAACTCTTAATGGGAATGCTAAATTTTCATAAACTGTCATGTGTGGAAATAAAGCATAGTTTTGGAATACCATTCCAATTCCTCTTTTGTGTGGAGGTATACTTGAAATTGCTTTTCCACCTAAATAAATTTCTCCATTAGTTGGAGTTTCAAATCCGGCTAACATCATTAAGCATGTAGTTTTTCCTGAACCAGATGGTCCTAACATTGTGATAAATTCACCTTCGGCAATATCTAATTGAAGGTTCTTGACGACTAAAACTTTACCGTCATAACTTTTATCTACATTTTCAAACTTAACGAAATCTTTTTGTTTTGACATAAAATAAATAACTTTAAAACATTTGTGGATATAAATTTCAACCTTTAATAATTAGCTTTTAACGTGAAGTTCTTTAGACATATTACAGAATAATTCTGCTCCTTTATCTGTAACCCTTACTGCTTCAGAAGCCTCAACACCCCAATCTCCAAATTGCATCACCGCAATCATGTGGAAGCAAATATTGGACTCTAAAGGTGTCATATCACCTTTATAAATATTCAATGTGTGTTCACCCCAATCAGGTGGGTATCCAATCCCTATTGAATAGCCTGTCCTAGATGTTTTTTCTATTCCATATTTATCTAATATTTTCCAAAATGCTTGTGCTACATCATCTACTGTATTCCCTGGTTTTGTTGCATCAATACCTGCTTGAAGTGCCTCGATAGTTTTTTTCATTGTATCAATTTTTAATTGATCAGGTTTTCCTAATAAAACTGTTCGAGCCATCGGAGCATGATATCTTTTATAAACTCCTGAAAGTTCGACAATAGTTGCTTCACCTTCAACAAATTTATCTTGTGTTGCTGTTAAGTGAGAGGCTGAAGTCCCTTTTCCAGTTGGTAGCAATGTTGCAATACTTGAATATTCTCCTCCAAATTCTGGAGTTCCATAAAATAAAGCTTTTTGAATTTCTCCAACGGCATCACATTGTCTAACCCCAGGTTTGATTACATCGAAAGCTGTTTTCATTCCAATTTCAGAAATTTTTGCAGCAGATTTCATGTAAGCTATTTCTGCATCAGATTTTACTAACCTTGCCCAATTAACTAACCTATCTGAATCTTTTATCTTTGCATTAGGTAAACCTTGTTTAATTTTTTCATAACAAAATGCAGTAAAATAATGAGCATCCATTTCTAAACCAATAGAAAGTTTATCCCATTTTTTATCTTTAATTATCTTTACTAAATAATCATAAGGATGTTTTGGCCAAGTATGAATATAATGTTCATCATAGACAATTATATTTTCTTTTTTAACATATGATTTTATGAATGCTCCTCCAGCATCTTGTTTTCTTACAAAGCATATTGGTTCCTCTGCATTTACATGAACTATAGCACATTGTGCATAATAGAAAGACCAGGCATCATATCCAGTTAGATAATTTATATTATTGGTGTCATGAGAAATTAAAAGTTCAATACCTTTTGCTTGCATCATCTTTTGAACTTTATCAAGTCTCTGTTTATATTCTTCTTTAGTAAAAAGCATAATTAATTATTAAATAATTCGCCACAGTCTTCAATTTTATTTTTACAATCTATTTGTTTAAGAGTATCCCAAATTAATGTCTGATTACTTGATAGAACTATCTTTCCTAATTTTTTTTCTAAATCTTTAATTATTGATAAAACTGGTAAAGCTGTACATGAAACAAATAGTGCGTCACTACTGGATAAATCTTTTCGGCTTAAAACATCAAACAAATGATTTTGGTCAACCTTGCCTATATCTAGATCTGATGCTATGTCAAAATAAGATAGTTCTGATATTTCGATGTTCTCTTTTTTGAAATATTCAATAACTGATTGATTAATTTGATCAGTATAGGGAGTGAATATTGATAACTTTTTTATCTTTAATTTATTTAATGCATTAATTGCCGATGTTATTGGAGTTGTAACTTTAGTATTTGGTTTAGCTAAGTTAACTTTATCATAGATAGATTTGTACCCTGCAGCAATAGTGCCTGAAGTGCATCCATAAGCAACACAATCCAATTTTTGATCTGGTAAAATTTCTTTAGTTACATTGGTGATATCATCAGCCATTTTTTTTAGTGTTTGATTGGTAAGTGGGTTGTAAGATTTAATTCTATTAGAATACAAATCTATTTTCATTCCATGAATAATATTATTAAAGTCTTTTTCGATTCTAAAATCACTGGCTAAAGTAATTAAACCTATTCTAGGGTTTGGTTTTTTAATAAATTTTGGTTCTAATTTAGTTAGTTTCATCTAAAGCTTGATTAAATATATATTGATTAAATAGTCTAGTTAAATTACAGTCTGAATTGAGCGATACATAACTCGTCGATATTTATCAAAATACGAAAGTGGGATCAATCGTCTTAGATTTAATAATTTAAGGAGGTTAGAATGAAATTTGGTTACTTTTGCAATACCACAAACTGGGATCATAAACCCTATAATCAATTATTAGATGAAACCAAAGAGATCACAACTTACTGTGATGAAAATAACTGGAACTCTATTTGGTATACCGAACATCATTTTAATCATGAAGGAATGGAGTCTTGCACAAACCCTTTAATGATGGGTGTTGATGCTGCTGCAAGAACTAAACAGATTAGAATAGGTCAAGCTTGTAATGTTATCACTTTCCATAACCCAATAAGATTAGCAGAAGACATCGCTTTATTGGATCAGTTATCAAATGGAAGGGTCGAAGTTGGAATTGGCAGAGGCATATATGGAAGAGAAGCTATAAATATGAATAAAGAGGCTGACCTTAAAGATCAGGCTAAAAACTTTAGATTATTTGATGAAACATTAACAATAATGAAAAAAGCTTGGACTGAGGAATTTTTTAGTCACAAAGGAGAATTTTATACTTATCCATCACCAAATTTTGTTTGGCAACATGACATGAGTCCACCAAGTGAACAATTTTTAGATACAAAAACAAATGAAATTAAAAAAATTAGTGTAGTACCTAAACCAAAACAAAATCCACATCCGCCAATTTGGCAAGTAGTTGATGGAGCAAGATCAATTGAATGGGCAGCGCAAAATGGTCTTAATACTATAATGTGGATACCTACTGTTAAAGCTTTAAAGAAAAGATTTGAAATATACAGAGATGCAAAATCAAAAGCTGAAAATAGGGATGTTCCATTAGGTGAAGGAATTTCTTTAGTTAGAGATATGTTTGTTGCAGAAACTATGGAAGAAGCAGAAAAATTAGCTGGGGAACACATCATAAATTATATGAGATGGGTTTGTCATTGGAGGGGATTAGGAAATCATATGGATCCAGGTGAAGAATTGCCAGAGACAAAGCATAAATTAGATCTTCTTAATTATGATTTTTTACATAAAAGAAATTTATTATTTGGTACTCCTGAATATGTAGTTAATAAAATTAATGAATTGAAATCAGAATTAAACTTACAAAATTT
>QCKW01000013.1 GCA_003215055.1 Pelagibacteraceae bacterium AG-410-N23
TGATTGCTCCATCCATTTTAATCTCTTGTGAAAAAGTTAATTGAGTATCTCCAGTTCCTGGAGGCATATCTACAATTATAAAATCCAAATCTTTCCAATTTACTTTTTGAGTAAAAGTTTTAATAGCACTTGTAACCATGGGCCCACGCCATATCATTGGAGTTTGTTGATCTGCTAAAAACCCGATGGACATACATTGAACATCATACTTAGTGATAGGATCTAATTTTTGACCATCACTTTTTGGTTTTTCATTAATATCAAACATCTTTGGAATAGATGGCCCATATATATCAGCATCTAACAATCCAACTTTGCAACCAATTTTTTTTAGAGCCAAAGCTAAATTTGTTGCAAATGTAGATTTACCAACACCCCCTTTAGCACTAGAAATCGCTATTGTAAATTTAGTTCCAAGTATTGGATTTTTTTTAAAAACCTTTGGTTCCACCTTACTTTTCATTGCGGCACTTAGTTCAGGTTTTTTATCAGACATAATTTGATCTTAACTTGTTTTTAATAAATAAGACACTATATAGATAATGTATGTCTGATGATTTTCAACAACGTGGAGGAAGCCCGTGGGGGACACCCCCAGGAGGTGGCGGAGGTAATGGCTCAGGAAGAGGCCCAACACCACCAGATGTAGAAAAAATTATTAGAGAATTTCAAGAAAAGATTAAAAAATTTTTACCAGGTGGAAGTTCATCTGGAGGTAAACAAGCAATTTTAGTTTTAATAATTTTAGGCTTCGTTTGGTTAGCAAGTGGTCTTTACAGAGTACTGCCTGATGAACAAGGAGTTGTTTTAAGATTTGGAAAGTTTGTAAAAACAACACAACCAGGTTTAAATTATCACATTCCTTTTCCAGTAGAGTCTGTACTTACTCCAAAAGTTACGAAAGTTAATAGAATTGATATTGGTTTTAGATCTGAGAGGGATAGTGGATTCTCTTCTTCAGGAGGAGTTGCAGATGTTCCACAAGAAAGTTTAATGTTAACTGGAGACGAAAATATTGTTAACATAGATTTCTCAGTTTTTTGGGTAATAAAAGATGCTGGAAATTTTTTATTTAAAATTCAAGATCCTGAAGGCACAGTTAAGGCTGCAGCAGAAACTGCTATGAGAGAGGTAATTGCTCGATCTGACATTCAACCAATTTTAACCGAGGGAAGATCAGTTATTGAAACTGACACTCAAGACATTATTCAAAAAATTTTGGATGAATACACTAGTGGTATTCAAATCACTCAAGTTCAAACTCAAAAAGCTGACCCACCAGATCAAGTAATTGATGCTTTCAGAGATGTTCAAGCAGCAAGAGCTGATATGGAAAGATCTAAGAATGAAGCAGAAGCTTATGCTAATGATGTAATACCAAGAGCACGAGGGGAAGCTGCAAAAATATTACAAGCTGCAGAGGCCTATAAAAAAGAGGTGGTTGCTAAAGCAGAGGGTGAAGCTAGTAGATTTTTAGCTATCTATAATGAATACAAAAAAGCGAAATCTGTAACTCAAGAAAGAATGTATTTAGAGACGATGGAAAAAGTTCTTGCTGATATCGATAAAGTAATTATTGAGAAAAATGCTGGTTCAGGAGTTGTTCCTTACTTACCATTGCCTGAGTTACAAAAAAAGAAAGCGACAAATTAAAATGAATGTTGGAAAAATTATAGCTGGTATAATTGTTGCAATACTTGCAACAGCATTCTTTTCAATTTTCATTGTAAAAGAAGTTAATCAGGCAATTGTTTTACAATTTGGTGATCCAAAAAGAATTATTTTAAAACCAGGTTTAAATTTCAAAATTCCATTTATTCAAAATGTTGTCTATTTAGATAAAAGAATTTTAAATTTAGACACACCGCCAGAGGAAGTAATTGCATCTGATCAAAAAAGATTAATTGTTGATGCATTTGCGAGATTCCAGATAGTTGATCCACTTAAATTTTATATTTCAGTAGGAAATGAAAGAGTTGCAAGATCAAGACTAGCTACGATTATAAATTCAAGAATTAGGAATGTATTAGGTCAACAAGAGTTACAAACTTTACTTTCAGAAGATCGAACAAAACAAATGGCTTTAATTCAAGAAGGTGTAAATAATGAGGCAGAAAATTTTGGAATTAAAATTGTAGATGTTAGAATTAAAAGAGCAGATCTTCCACAGGCAAACAGTGATGCTATTTTTAGAAGAATGCAGACAGAGCGGGAAAGAGAAGCAAAAGAGTTTAGAGCAAAAGGTGCAGAGATGGCAGTTACAATTACGTCAACTGCAGATAAAGAAGTTACAGTTATATTAGCTGATGCACAAAAAAAATCTGAAATTATGAAAGGTGAAGGAGATGGTCAGAGAAATAAAATTTTTGCAAATGCCTTTGGACAAGATCCAGAATTTTTTGCTTTTTACAGAGCAATGCAGGCTTATGAAAAAGCTCTAATAGGTGGTGAAACTTCTTTAATCTTATCGCCTGATAGTGAATTCTTTAAATTCTTTGGGAATATAAAACCTAAAACTGAGTAATTTTTAATGAAAGAATTGATCATTGCTTTTGGTCTATTCTTATTTATTGAAGGTATTTTATATGCCATATTTCCATCAAAAATGAAAAATATGCTAAAGAAGCTTGAACTTATTCAAAACAGTCAATTAAGAACTGCAGGTTTAGTTTTTGCAATAATAGGATTTATAATTATTTATTTTACTAAGAATTAAAATGATAAAAATAAGAACAATTTTTTTTACATTATTATTTGTATTTAGTATTTCCTCAATTTCAAATTCACAAAATATCCCAAGCTCATTCGCCGATTTAGCAGAAAAGTTAATGCCATCTGTGGTTAATATTTCAACAACACAAACAGTGGTAACAAGAAGCAATCCTTTTCCAAATTTTCAATTTCCTCCAGGTTCACCATTTGAGGATATGTTTAAGGAGTTTGGCACACCTCAAGAAAGACAAACATCAGCGCTTGGCTCTGGTTTTATCATTGATGAAAAAGGAATAGTAGTAACCAACAATCATGTTATTGAAGGTGCAGAAGATATAGTAGTTCAAGTAAATGGTGAAAAAAAATTTAAAGCCAAAGTTATTGGCGCAGATCCTCTATCAGATATAGCTGTCTTGCAAATTGAAACGAAAGAAAAATTCACCCCAGTAAAATTCGGCGACTCAGATAAAGCAAGAATAGGTGATTGGGTAATTGCCATAGGAAATCCTTTTGGTTTAGGTGGAACAGTAACATCAGGAATTATTTCGGCAAGAAATAGATCAATAGGTTTAACAAGATATGAAGATTATATACAGACAGATGCCTCAATAAACTCTGGAAACTCAGGTGGACCATTGTTTGACATGAATGGAGATGTGATTGGAATTAATACAGCAATTCTTGGAAGGAGTGGGAATGTAGGAATAGGTTTTTCAATTCCCTCAAATAGTGCAATGCAAGTAATTAATCAATTATTAGAATTTGGTGAAACGAAAAGAGGTTGGCTTGGTGTAAGAATTCAGGATGTAACAAAAGAAATAGCAGATGTTGAGAAATTAAATGAACCAAGAGGAGCACTTGTAGCAAGTGTTGCTCCAAACAGTCCATCAGAAAAAGCTGGAGTAAAAGCTGGAGATATAATTTTAGAATTTAATGGCGAGAAAATTAGAGAAATGAAAGAACTTCCAATAATAGTTGCTAGAACAGAAGTTGGAAAAAAAGTAAAAGTTAAAATTTGGAGAGACAAAAAAGAAATAGAAAAAAATATTACTCTTGGAAGATTAGAAACCTCAGAAGATTTTAAAGTTGCAGATCAAAAGCAAAAACCTTTAGAAACAAAAATTGAGGAATTAAAAATTACAGTGAGAGAAACAACAAGTGAAGATATCAAATTGAGAAAATTACCAAATCAAACTAAAGGCTTGGTCGTAACAAAAATTGAAGACGATAGCCCATTAAAAAACTCCATTGAATTAGATGCTATAATTTTAGAAGCTCAAAAGAAAAAAATAAAAAACGTAAATGATCTAAAACAAATAACTCAACAAGTTTTACGTAGTAATCAAAAAACAATCTTATTAGTTATATTTAATAGCGAAAATCAGAGAAGATACATAGGTGTAAAACTAGACTAATGTATGGATTTAAAGTCCAAAATTATTTTAATCTATGGACCAACTGCCTCTGGTAAATCAATTTTTTCCGTAAGATTAGCAAAAAAAATAAATGGTGAAATAATTAATGCTGATAGCATGCAAGTTTATAAAGAATTAAATATTTTATCCGCAAGACCTTTAAAAAAAGATTATCAAAAAATAAAACATCATTTATATGGCTTTATCAGTGCAAAAAAAAATTTTTCATCAGGCGATTGGCTTAAGTTAGTTAAAAAAAAAATTTTTGAGATTAGAAAAAGAAAAAAAATACCAATTCTTGTTGGTGGCACAGGTTTGTATTTTAAAGCTTTGACACAAGGATTAGTAAATATACCTAATATTCCTATTAAATTTAGAAATAAAATAAGATCTTTGAATAAAAATCTTGGTTCAAGGAAATTTTATACCAAACTATTAAAACTAGATCCTTTAGTAAAAAATCGAATAAATATTCATGATACTCATAGAGCTATCAGAGCTTATGAAGTAAAATTGTACACAAAAAAATCTATATATGAGTGGTTTAAAATGACTAAGTCAGACTTCGAAGAAAATGATTTTTATAAAATCTATATAGATTTTCCAAGGGATAGACTGATAAAAAGAATAAGTGGAAGAGTAATTATGATGTTTAAAAAAGGGGCAATTAAAGAGGTAAATAAGTTTATAAAGCTTAAAGTTCCCAATGCCAAACCTGCCAATAAAGCAATTGGTATCTCAGAAATAAGTGATTACTTGAATAAAAAGTTACAAAAGGTGCAAGTTATTGAAAAAATATCAATCAAGACAAGACAATATGCCAAAAGACAGGCTACTTGGGCGAGAGGGAATATGATAGATTGGAAAAAAATTGGTCCTGATGATCTAAATAAATTTTTAAAAAAAATTTATATATCTCGTACTTAGCCTTGACCAATTAGCACAACTTCAGCTAGATTGGATAAATGTCAAAATTATTTACAGGTGCTGAAATTGTATTCAAATGTCTTGAAGATCAAGGGGTTGAATTTATTTTTGGATACCCAGGTGGTGCAGTTTTACCAATTTATGATGAATTGAAAAATCATAGTTCACTAAAACATATTTTAGTTAGACATGAACAAGGAGCTGGACATGCCGCAGAAGGTTATGCAAGATCATCAGGTAAGCCAGGTGTAGTTTTGGTTACTTCAGGACCTGGTGCAACAAACGTTGTGACTGCTTTAACAGATGCATATATGGACTCGGTTCCACTAGTATGTATTTCAGGACAAGTACCAACTCATTTAATAGGCACAGATGCTTTTCAAGAATGTGATACAACTGGAATAACTAGACCATGTACAAAACACAATTGGTTAGTAAAAGATATTAAAGATTTATCTAAAACACTTCATGAAGCTTTCAGAGTTGCAACCACAGGAAGGCCAGGACCAGTGTTGGTTGATATTCCAAAAGATATCCAATTCGCAAAAATAAGTTATTCAAAACCAAAAGTTAAAAAAAAGTTAAATGGCAAATCATTAAATCAATTTTCACAAAATCAAATTGATGAATTAATTAATTTAATGAACAAATCAAAAAAACCTATAATTTATTCAGGTGGTGGTGTTATTAACTCAGGACCTGAAGCAAGTGAAGTTCTCAGAGAACTCGTTGAATTAACAGGTTTTCCAATTACATCTACGTTGCAAGGTTTAGGTGCTTATCCAGGAGACGATAATCAATTTTTAGGAATGCTTGGAATGCATGGAACTTATGAAGCTAATAATGCGATGCATGACTGTGATTTACTGATTAATATTGGAGCAAGATTTGATGACAGAATAACAGGTAAGATAGATGAGTTTTCTCCAAAATCAAAAAAAGTTCATATTGATATAGACCCATCATCAATCAATAAAATAATTAAAGTTGATTTATCACTTGTAGGAGATGTTAAAGATGTTCTTAAAAGTATCAATACTACACTTAAAAAGAAAAATATGAATTTGAATAAATCAAACAAACAACAAATATCAAAATGGTGGGAACAAATTCAAAAATGGCGAACAAAAAATTCATTACATTTTAAAAACAGTGATGAAACAATAAAACCACAACACGCAGTACAAAGACTTTATGAACTTACTAAACATAAAGATACATTTATAACTACAGAAGTTGGTCAACATCAAATGTGGGCAGCCCAGCATTACAAATTTAATAAACCGAATAGATGGATGACATCTGGCGGTTTAGGAACAATGGGATATGGTCTTCCAGCGGCTGTTGGTGTGCAGATAGCACATCCTGAAAAATTAGTTGTTGATATAGCGGGCGAGGCATCTGTTTTGATGACAATGCAAGAAATGTCGACTGCTGTACAATATAATCTACCAATTAAAATTTTTATTCTTAATAATCAGTATATGGGGATGGTAAGACAGTGGCAGGAATTACTTCATGAAAAAAATTATTCGGAGAGTTATTCAGAGGCATTACCAGACTTTATCAAGTTAGCAGAAGCATACGGCTGCAAAGGTATTATGGCTGAAAAACCAAGTGAACTTGATGAAAAGATTAATGAAATGGTACAATTTGATGGACCAGTTATTTTTGATTGTCGTGTTGATCCGAATGAAAATTGTTTTCCAATGATACCTTCAGGTAAACCGCATAATCAAATGATATTAGGGCCATCCAAAAAAGAGGAAAATAAAATTATTGGCAAAGGTAAAGCTCTAGTTTAGTTATGGCAAATCCCAAATCAGCATATAGTGTTTCTACAAAAAAAGAAAAAACAGACACACACATAATTGTAGTTTGGGTTGATAATGAAGCAGGTGTTTTAGCTAGAGTTGTAGGATTATTTTCAGGGAGAGGATATAATATTGAGTCGCTAGCTGTTGCAGAAGTAGATGCAAAAAAAAATATATCAAGGATTACTATTGTAACCACAGGTACACCACAAGTTATCGATCAGATAAAACTTCAATTAAAGAAATTAGTTCCAGTTCATAAGGTAGCTGATTTTAAAAGAAATGATAAAAGTGTAATATTTAAAGAAATGGCATTATTTAAATTTGTAGGTAATACAAATAAAATTAAAAAAGCTGTTAATGCTTGTAAAAAATTCAATGTTGTAATATTGGATAAGACAAAAAAATCAAATGTTATTCAAATTACTGCGTTAAGAAGAGAAATAGATAAAATGGCAAAAAATTTAAAGAAATTTGGACTAGTTAGTGTTTCGAGAACTGGTGCAGTAGCAATGACTAGAGGAGATAAAGTATTTAATTAATAGGGAGGAAGTTATGAAAATGTTTTATGAAAAAGATACAGATGTAAATCTGATAAAGGATAAAAAAATTGCTATATTTGGTTATGGTAGCCAAGGTCATGCACATGCTTTAAATTTAAAAGATAGTGGAGTTAAAGAGGTTGTTGTTGCATTAAGAGAAGGATCTTCAAGTATACCAAAAGCAGAGTCAAAAGGTTTAAAAGTAATGAATTTGTCTGATGCAGCAGAGTGGGCTGATGTCGTTATGATTTTAACACCAGATGAACTGCAGGCGTCAATATATAAAAATCACATTGAACAAAGAGTAAGAAAAGGAACTTCATTAGCTTTCGCACATGGATTAAATGTTCACTATGATTTAATTAAAGCAAGAGAGGACTTAGATGTATTTATGGTAGCTCCAAAAGGTCCCGGCCACTTAGTTAGAAGTGAATATGTTAAAGGAGGAGGAGTTCCTTGTTTATTTGCTGTTCATCAAAATGGCTCTGGAAAGGCAAGAGATCTTGCAATGTCGTATGCATCTGCAGTAGGCGGTGGAAGATCGGGAATAATAGAGACAACTTTTAAAGATGAAGTTGAAACAGATCTATTTGGTGAACAAACTGTTTTATGTGGAGGACTTGTTGAATTAATTAAAAATGGATATGAGACATTAGTTGAGGCAGGTTATGAACCTGAAATGGCTTATTTTGAAACTGTCCACGAGGTAAAATTGATTGTTGATTTAATTTATGAAGGTGGAATAGCTAATATGAATTATTCTATCTCAAACACAGCTGAATATGGTGAATATGAGTCTGGGCCAAGAGTTGTAAATAAAGAAGAAACAAAAAAAAGGATGAAAGAAGTATTAGCAGATATCCAATCTGGTAAATTTACCAAGCAATGGATGGATGAATGTAAAAATGGTCAAAAAAACTTTCTGGCAACACGTGCTAAGCTAGCGGAACATCCTGTTGAAAAAGTTGGAGCAAATTTAAGAGCTATGATGCCTTGGATTGGAAAAAAGAAACTCGTAGATAGCGACAAAGGTTAGTTCTAGTAAATATTTACATAAACATTTTGCAATTTCTAACATAGATTGTAATATAGGTTTTCATATTTTTTATTTATGTCAAAAAAAGATAAAGTATTTATATTTGATACAACGATGCGTGATGGTGAACAATCACCAGGAGCATCTATGAGTCTAGAAGAAAAAATTCAAATTTCGAGAGTCTTTGATGAGTTAGGTATTGATATTATAGAAGCAGGTTTTCCAATTGCATCCCCAGGTGATTTTGAAGCAGTATCTGCAATTAGTAAAGTTTTGAAAAAATCTATTCCTTGCGGGTTAGCTAGGCATTCTAAAAAAGATATAGACAGGTGTTATGAAGCTTTAAAGCATGCTCCAAGATTTAGAATTCATACTTTCATTTCTACAAGTCCACTTCACATGAAACATAAACTTAATAAGACTTCCGAACAAGTTTATGAGTCTATTAAAGAGCACGTAACTTATGCAAGAAATTTAACTGATGATGTTGAATGGTCTTGTGAAGATGGAACAAGAACTGATATGGACTATATGTGCAAAACTGTTGAACTTGCAATTAAATCAGGTGCAAAAACAATCAATATTCCTGATACAGTTGGATATACTGTTCCATCAGAATTCACTAAAATTATTGAAACGTTATTAAATAAAGTTCCTAATATTGATAAAGCAATATTATCTACACATTGTCATAATGATTTAGGCTTAGCAGTTGCAAATTCCTTGGCAGGAATTCAAGCTGGTGCAAGACAAATTGAATGTACAATAAATGGTATTGGTGAAAGAGCTGGTAATGCAGCTTTAGAAGAAGTTGTAATGGCTATTAGAACTAGAAATGATTTAATGCCTTACGAAACAGGAATTAATACAACATTATTAAGTAAAGCATCAAAATTAGTTTCAAATGTTACAGGCTTTCCTGTTCAATTTAATAAAGCAATAGTTGGAAAAAATGCTTTTGCTCATGAGTCGGGTATTCATCAAGATGGAATGTTAAAAAATAGAAATACTTATGAAATTATGACACCAGAAAGTGTTGGGGTAAAACAAACATCGTTAGTGATGGGTAAACACTCAGGTAGACATGCTTTTAAGGATAAATTGATAAGTCTTGGATATGCTGATTTAACAGATGATGTGATTGAAAATGCATTTGGAAAATTTAAGATTTTAGCTGATAAGAAAAAACATATTTATGACGAAGATATTATAGCTCTAGTAGATGATAGTTTAGTTCTAGATAACAAGGCAAACACTATAGTTTTAAAATCATTAAAGGTATTTGCAGGTACGGGAGAGCCTCAAAGGGCAGATATGACTTTAGATGTAAATGGACAAATTAAATCAGCAACTGAAACAGGTGATGGACCTGTTGATGCCATTTTTAAATGTATTAAGAATTTGTATCCACATGACGTTAATCTTCAATTGTATCAAGTACATGCTGTGACAGAAGGTACTGATGCTCAAGCAACTGTAAGTGTTCGTATTGAGGAAAATGGTAAAACAACTGTTGGTCAGGCTGCGGATACAGATACATTAGTTGCATCAGCTAATGCTTACATTGCTGCTTTAAATAAAATGATTTTAAAAAGAGAAAAAACTGCTCCTGCAATGGAACAAGAAAAAGAGAAAATGAGAGGTATTTAGATGGGTCTTTTTGATAAAGTTAAAAAAATTTGGAGCCAAGATATGGCTATTGATTTAGGAACTGCTAATACGCTTGTCGTAGTTAAAGGACAAGGTGTTGTTCTTAATGAACCATCAGTTGTAGCTATTGTAGAACAAGGTGGAAAAAAACAAGTTTTGGCAGTAGGTGATGAGGCAAAAACTATGCTTGGAAGAACACCTGGAAATATTGAAGCTATAAGACCTTTAAGAGATGGAGTGATTGCAGATTTTATAGTAACTGAGGAAATGATTAAACATTTCATTAAGAAAGTACATAAAGGAAGATCATTTGCTAACCCAAGAATATTAATTTGTGTTCCTACTGGCTCAACCCCAGTTGAAAGAAAAGCTATTCAAGACAGTGCTTTAGCTGCTGGCGCAAGAAGAGTTCAATTAATTGAGGAACCAATTGCAGCTGCAATTGGTGCTAATCTTCCTATATCTGAAGCTACAGGTTCAATGGTAGTCGATATCGGTGGAGGAACAAGCGAAATAGCTGTCATGTCATTAGGTGGTTTAGTTTATTCTAAATCATTAAGAGTTGCAGGTGACGCAATGGATGGAGCGATGGCTAATTATATGAGGAAAGAATATAATTTAATGATTGGAGATAGCACTGCTGAAAAAATTAAAAAAGAAATTGGAACAGCTATACCAAGTAATAATAACACTTATGCTGTTAAAGGACGAGATCTAAGATCTGGAACACCTAAAGAGGTGAATATTACAGAAGAAGATACAGCTGAGGCTTTGAATGGTATTTTAAGAGAAATGGTGAATGGAATAAAAGATGCTTTAGAAAGTACACCACCAGAATTATCAGCAGACTTGGTTGATATGGGACTAACTTTGACTGGCGGTGGTGCTCTATTAAAAAATATTGATAAACGTTTTTCCAAAGAAACTGGATTGCCAGTACATATAGCCGATGACCCTTTATCTTGTGTTGCAGTTGGAACTGGAAAAGCTTTAGATCAAGAGCAAACATTCTCGACTATGCTTACTGAATACTAAAAGTAATGGCCACGAGCAGAGATGATTTTATAATCGCAATTCGTTCTGCTTTTTTAAAAAAAAGTACTCAACAAAAGTTCTCTTTACTAACATTAGTTTTTTTGTCCATATTTGTAATAATTTTATCTAACTTAGACTTTAAGGTTATAAGATATTTAAAAATTGGTATTAACGAGTTAGTGTATAGATCTTCATTTGTTGTATCGATCCCTGAAAATTTTTTAAAAAATACGTTTATTGAAGTTACAGATTATTCAACTTTTTTTAAAGATTATAAAAAAAATAGAAAAGAATTAAGTGAATTAAAATCAAAAAATATTTCTAGTGAAATCACACAATATGAAAATAAAGAATTAAAAGAATTGATTAATGATTATGTATCGAGTTCGGACAAAGTACTTGCGAAAATTATTGTTGACCATGATAGTCCTTTTTTAAAAAGTATAATTATCAACAAAGGAAGTAAAGATAATATAAAGATTGGAACAAACATCTATGATCAATCTTATTTAGTTGGAAGAGTTATTGAAGTAAATTATAAAACTTCAAGAGTTTTATTATTATCTGATTTGAATTCTAATGTTCCAGTAACTATTGCTCCACAAAATGTGCAAGCAATAATAACAGGCAGTAGTGATAATTTTGCTCAAATTAAATATATCAAGGCGGGTATCACAGACGAATTAACAGAGAAAAGCATTGTCTATACCTCAGGAACTGGTGCGATTTTTAAAAGTGGAATTCCAATTGGCAAAATAAGAATTAATGAGAGTGATAAATCAAAAAAATTTGAAGTCGAATTTTACAGTGATTTTTCTCAGTTAAAGTATGTATTTGCAGAAATTATTACAAAAGCGGAACTTATCAAAGGAAATCAGGAAGAAGATAATTCAGCTGATAAAACCAAACCAATAGATGCTAAACTGCAGATTTTAGAAGATGAATTAGAGATAATTGAACAAAGTAATTTAAAATTTAAAGAAGAAAATGAAAATTTAAAGTCTGAGATAATTAGTTTAAATAATGAAATAATTAGATATCAAACAGAAATTTCTCAAAAACAAGAAAAGATCAAACAATTTGATATTGATAAAAGTGAATTAGAATTTTTAAGGTTGAATTTAGAATATAGTCATAAATGTCGAAAATCTTTTTTTAATGTTAAAGGATTTTCTGTCGGAACAGAAGGTTACAAAAAATGTATTTTAAACAAAGGAAGAATCAATGACTAGTTTAAAAACAAGAGGATTTTATTATAAGCTCTACTCATTATTGCCCATTATAATTTTATTTATTTCAGTATTGAATGAATTTGATTTTAATTATTTAAATCTTGATTATTTTTCTTTTAATTTCCCTTTTATTTTGATTTTTTTCTTCACTTTAAAAGAGTTTAAAAATTTTGATTATTTGCTTGTTTTCTTTGCAGGTTTAATTAATGACACAGTGGTTGGTTTACCGTTGGGAATAAGCAGTTTATCATATGTGTTAATTTGTATTGCAACTTCTTATTTTAGAAACATTACTATCAGACCGAGTCCAATCAAAGACTGGTTTTATTTTTTATTTATATTAAGCTTACTTAATTCAATAAATTATTCAATTTTAACACTATTTTTCTCATACAATCTTATTTTAATGAACTATCTTGTAAATACATTTTTTACATTTGCGTTTTATATAGTTTTTGCTTCATTATTTAAATTTTATTTAAAAGGTATAAATGATTAATTCTTCAAGTGATAATGTTAAGAAATTGAATTCTATAAATAGAAGAATGTTTATTACAGGATCTTTAAAATTTCTTATAATGATCGGTATTGTGACAAGATTATTTTCTTTACAAGTTAGAGAAAATAAAAAATATTTAACTCTTTCGGATAAAAATAGGATTAGAGAATGGAAACTAGCTCCTGTAAGAGGGGAATTTCATGATTATTTTGGAAATGTAATTGCAGGAAATTTTGAGTCCTATCAACTACACATTATTCCAGAACAAGTTGAAGATTTTAGATATGTTATTTATCGGGTAAAAGATTTACTAGAATTATCAGATAAACAATTCAAAAAAATTTTAAAAAAAAAGAATGAAATTAAACCGTGGGAAACTTTAATTGTATCGGATAATTTAAGCTGGAAAAAATTTTCAAAAATAAATAATCATTTATATGATTTAAATGGAGTAAAACCTGTTATATCTATTTCAAGAAACTATCCTTACAAGGAAAATTTTACTCATTTAATTGGATACGTTAGTCAAGCTAATCAAAATGATATCGAGTCAACAGAAGCAATTAAAAAGAATTTTGTTCCAGGTCTAAAAGTGGGAAAAGTTGGATTAGAAAAATCATTCGAAGAAAAATTGATTGGCAGCAATGATATTGAAAGATATGAAGTAAATGCTTTTGGGAGAAGAATAAGTCAATTAGAGTTTCAAAAAGGAGAAAAAGGAAAAACTTTAAGACTTACAATTGATACAGAAGTTCAAAAGTTAGCTAATGAACTTTTAAAAGATAAAGCTGGCTCTATTTGTGTTATGGATATTTACACCGGTGCAATAATAGCCATGCATTCATCTCCATCATTTGATCCAAATTTATTTGTATTTGGAATAAGTCAAGATGATTGGCAATTAATTCGAAATGACCCAATGAAACCTCTTGTTAATAAAACTTTACAAGGAAATTATTCTCCAGGTTCAACTATTAAACCTTTAGTAGCTTTATCAGCACTAGAAAATGGAATTATGAATACTAACTTTACAGTTAAATGCACTGGAAAAACCGAGATGTATGGTCAGACTTATCATTGTTGGAAAAAAAAAGGACATGGTTTTGTAAGCCTTAGAAATGCTATGAAGCAATCATGTGATACTTATTTTTATGAAATAGCACGAAGACTTGGCGTCGATAGGTTAAGCCAAACCGCAAAGAAATTTGGTTTAGGAGAAAAAGTTTTTGGAAACTTGTTTGGAATTGAAAAAAAAGGTTTAGTCCCAAATACACAATGGAAAAAGAATGCATTAGGACAAGGATGGCTATTGGGTGAAACAATTATTACTGGAATTGGTCAAGGTTATATTCAAACTACTCCGATACAATTATGCTTAATGACAGCTCAAATTGGCAATGGAGGATATAAGATCTATCCACATATAGTTACAAATGAAAATGATAAAATATCACCAGCTGATAAATTTACCCCATTGTTTGAAAACTCAAAAAATATTAAAATTGTGCAAGATGCGATGTTTGGTTCTACAAATGAGGTTATGGGAACTTCTTACCGTTCTAGAATTGATGATCCTAAGTATCAATTTGCTGGTAAAACCGGAACATCTCAAGTTAAAAAAATTACTGAACAAGAAAGGGAGCTGGATTTAAAAACTTTTGAAATTCCATATGAACAAAGAGATCATGCGCTTTATGTAGCTTATGGTCCTTACAAAAATCCACGTTATGCTTTAAGTATAATTGTTGAACATGGTGGTAACGGGAGCACTACTGCAGCACCTATGGCTAAAAAATTATTTAAACTTATTATTGATAGAGATAAATTAAGAAAATCAATGAGCAACAACAGATATTTAGAGGTATAGATGTATCAATACAAAAGGTTCACAAGTAATAATTTTTCTATAATTCAAAAATTTAGAAATTTTGACTATGTATTATTATTTTGTATCTTACTACTAGGCTTTATAAGTCTGACAACCATGTATTCAACAGATGGTGGTAAAATTTTATTTCATACAAAAAGCCATTTTACAAAACTAGCAGTATTTACAATCATGATGCTTATATTTTCGTTTATAAATATTAAATATTGGTTTTCAATCGGGTATCTAGGTTATGTAATCGTTGTTGGACTTCTTATTTGGACATATTTATTTGGTATTACTTCATCAGGTTCACAAAGGTGGATTAATCTGTATTTTATAAATTTACAACCATCAGAATTAATGAAAATTTTTATTATCATTTGTCTTGCTAAATATTTTCATAGAATGAAGCTAGAAAATGTGAACTCTATTTATACAATTTTAACTTCATTAATAATAATTTTATTACCAATGGGTCTTGTAATTGTTCAGCCTGATTTAGGAACATCATTATTGATAGCTATAAGTGGTATAGCTGTTTTGTGGTTTGCTGGAATTAATTATAAATATTTTATTTACACAATGTTGGGCTTTGTAATCTCTTTGCCTTTTGTTATTGCATTTTTAAAACCTTACCAAAAATTAAGAGTTCTAACTTTTTTAAATCCAGACAAAGATCCTTTGGGAGCAGGATATCAAATTATACAATCCAAAATAGCAGTAGGATCAGGCGGTATATTTGGCAAAGGTTTTTTAAAAGGTACTCAAAGTTATTTAGAATTTTTACCTGAGAAACATACAGACTTCATTTTCACCCTGTTCTCTGAAGAATTTGGTTTTGTTGGCTCATTAATTCTTTTGATAATTTATAGTATTATAATCTTTAGAATTGTTGCAATTGGCGCAAGTTCAAGAAGTTATTTTGCAAAAATTTTTTGTTATAGTTTTGGTGCTGCAATTTTTGTTTTTATAACTATTAATATGAGCATGGTTCTTGGTTTATTGCCAATAGTAGGATCTCCACTACCAATAATGTCCTATGGAGGATCTTCAATGTTAGCAACTATGACAGGTTTCGGTATAGTTATGAGTGCTAAAGTTCATAGCCAGCAATTAATTGCCTAAGTATAATTTGTCGCTTAAATTATTTTGAATATTAATAGTATATATTTTTATGGAAAAAAATTTAAATGTTGGAGTAGTTGGTGCTGGCATTCAAGGGATATCTAATGCATTATTTTTGCAAAAAAAAGGTTTTACTGTAACAATTTTTGATAGAGATGAACCTGGAAGTCCTGCAGCTTCATATGGAAATGCTGGACATTTTTCTCCTTATGCGTCTTTATCATTAAATAGAACTGATGTTCTTGCCGACGTCCCTGCTATGCTGTTAAGCTCTACAGGACCTTTGGCTTTAAAATGGAATTATGTTCCTAAAATGTTACCTTGGTTTATAAAATTTATTCTCAATACAACTAAAAATAAAATGATGCATACAGCAAAAAACATGCATCAAATTTTAGATCTAGCATTACCTGCATATGATGAACTTTTTGATGAAATTAATTTAGATGGTCTGGTTGAAAATAAAGGCATTCTTTATATTTGGAATGATAAAGATTTAAAGAGTAGAGAATTAGAAATTAAAGTGAGAGATGAACTTGGTGTAAAACAACAATTAGTAAATAAATCTGAAATTCATGATTTAGAACCTAATATAAAACCTTTTTATCATGCAGGAGTTTATTATCAATACGCAAGGCATGCTCGAAATCCAAAAAAAATTTTACTAAAATTATTTGAATTATTCTTAAAAAAAGGTGGCAAGTTTGAAAAGAAAAATATTAATGATATTGATTTTGATATAGAAAAACCAGTTTTTGTAACTGATGGTGAAAGATATACTTTCGATAAAATTGTCATCGCTTGTGGAGCTTTCTCAAAAAAATTAACAGATAATTTAGGTGAACGAATTCCACTTGATACTGAAAGGGGTTACCATGTTCACTTCAAAGATTGTGATCATCTTTTAAGTAGACCAGTCATATTTTCTAATCGAGGATTTGGTATCACACCAATGGAACAGGGTTTAAGAGTGGTTGGCACAGTTGAGTTTGGTGGATTAGATAATCCTCTTTCAAAATCTAGAATTAAAAATTTAATTAACAATGCCAAGTATATGTTAGGCGATCTTCCAGAACATGAGGATGAATGGCTGGGTTTTAGACCTACGTTACCTGACTTTTTACCAGTGATGGGTCCTTCCAAAAATTATAAAAATGTATTTTATTGTTTTGGTCATCATCATTTAGGATGGACATTAGGACCAATTTCTGGAAAGATTGTTTCTGGAATGATAGCTAAAGAAAATACAAATCTAAATTTAGATCCTTATAGCTCAATAAGATTTAGTTAATAAAATGCAAAATACTAAGGCATATATAATGCTAGTATGTGCAACATTATTTTGGGCAGGAAACTTTACATTAGCAAAGCTTGCTTACTTAGAAAATATACCTCCAAACTCACTCGCATTTTTAAGGTGGTGCCTAGTATGGATATTACTACTTCCCTTCACCTATAAAGAGATATTAAAATTAAAAAATCAAATTAAAGGAAATTTATCATTATTTCTTATTCTAGGTTCTACTAGTGTATGTATATTTACTTGTTTTACTTATAACTCTTTAAATTATACTCAAGTAATTAATGCATCACTTTTTAATACCGCAATACCTGTAACAATAATTTTAGTTTGTTTTTTATTAAAAATTGAAAAAACAAATATTTTTCAAATATCTGGATTACTTATTTCAGTTTTAGGAATTTTAGCTATTATTACTAAACTTGATCTAAATATTTTACTTACCTTAAATTTTAACAAAGGAGATTTATTTATGGTCGGAGCAATTATTGCTTGGGGAATATATTCTGCGTATTTGAGAAAAAGAACCTTCGAGGTATCTTTACTTGCTCTTGTCCACATAATTTGCACATTTGGATTAATTTTTCTTTTGCCTCTATTTATTTTAGATATGACACAAGGCAAATTTATTGAGATAAGTAGTAATTTTTTTTATATTTTAGTTTATGTTGCAATATTTCCAAGTATTGGATCTTATTATTGTTGGGCAGGAGCAGTTTCTATCATTGGAGCAAATAGAGCAGGCATATTCTTATCTTTAATTCCATTATTTAGCACTTTGATGGCGATATTCTTTTATAATGAACAATTTCAATTTTTTCACTTGATTGGAGCAATTTTAATTATATTAGGTTTATTTTTATCTAATAAGGAAATTAAAAATGCTTAAAGTTGCTATTTTAGATGACTATCAAAATGTTTCTCAACAATTCGTTGATCTAGAGAAATTATCTGGAAAATATGAATTCAAAATTTTTAGCGAACCATTTGTAGATGAGGCAGATATTCTTGACCAATTAGCTGATTTCGAAGCACTTCTGATAATGCGAGAAAGAACTCCTATGACTAAGAATATAATTGATAATTTAACAAAATTGAAATTTATAATTACTAGTGGGTCTAGAAATAAATCAATTGATTTAGATGCTGCCAAAAAAAGAAAAATTATTGTGTGTGGTACAGAGATTAATATTCATCCAACACCAGAATTAACCTGGGCCTTGATTTTAGGTTTAGCAAGAAATCTTAAAGAAGAAATAGACAATATGTACCAAGGTTATTGGCAAACAACTGTTGGTGTAGAGCTTAAAGGAAAGATTTTAGGATTAATAGGTCTTGGTCGAGTTGGTACGCAGGTCGCTAAAATAGCAAAAGCATTTGGCATGCAAGTTATGGCATGGAGTGAAAATTTAGATTTAAATAAATGTAAAGAATTAGATGTTTTGCCATCTAGCAAAGAAGACTTAATTGCAAATTCAGATTTTTTATCTATTCACGTTCAAGGAGGCGAAAAATACAAAAATTGTATTACTATAAAAGAATTAGATAAAATGAAAAAAACAGCATTCCTGATTAATACTTCAAGAGGACCAATTGTTAATGAAGATGATTTAATTATAGCTTTATCAACCAATGAAATTGCGGGTGCAGGTCTTGATGTTTTTGAAAAAGAACCTCTCCCAGAAAATAATAAGTTAAGGTTCTTACCCAATGCTTTGCTTACCCCACACATTGGTTATGTCACCGTAGAAAATTACAGTATTTTTTATAATCAAATGATTGAAGCATTAGAGGCTTGTGTAAATGGCAAGCCTATACGTTTAATAGAATAAAGATGGATTTGCCTGTCGTAAATCATAAGGATTATTTTGCTAAAATTGGTGATGATCATAAATTTCCAATTAACAAATTTGGAGAACTTGCCAATTATTTGATTAAGGAAAAAATTGTAAAAAAATTTCATACACCTTATCCCTGCTCTGAAGAAACACTAAAAAAAGCACACTCTGAAAAATATATAAAAAATGTAAAAAATAAAACTTTAGATAAAAACACTATTAAGAAAATTGGCTTTCCATTAGTTGATAGTGTAGTTCAAAGATCATTGGTGGCCACAGGTGGAACTGTACTAGCATCTAAACTTGCAATTAAAAATGGTGTAGCTTGTAATACAGCAGGTGGAAGTCATCATGCAAATTTTGAGGGTGGTGCTGGTTATTGTGTATTTAATGATGTAGCTGTAGCTGCACATTATTTACTAGATAGAGGTTTAGCAGGAAAGATTTTGATTGTTGATTTAGATGTTCATCAAGGCAATGGAAGTGCTGATATTTTTAATGATAATAGAAATGTATTTACTTTTAGTATGCATTCAAAATCAAATTATCCAGCAAAAAAATCTAAAAGTGATCTTGATGTTGAACTTGATGATAATTTAGAAGATACAGAATATATAAAAATACTAAAATTTTATATAAATCAATTAAATGATGAAAATTTTGATTATGTTTTTTATATAGCAGGTGTTGATATTCATTTTAATGATCGTTTGGGAAAATTAAAAATTACAGATGATGGAATAAGAAAAAGAGATGAAATAGTAACACAAAATTTTTTCTCAAAAGGAATCCCTCTTTGTGGAGTTTTAGGCGGCGGATATAATAAAGATTTTGATAAACTAGTAGAATTGCACTCTATTTTACACCAATCATGTGCTAAATTATTATAAATAAATGAGTATAAAAAATCCAAATCTAACAGCTGAACAAAAACTTGTAATGTTTGAAGATGGCACCGAACCACCAGGAACTAGTGAATTGAATAATGAAAAAAGAAACGGAAGTTATCATTGTGCAAATTGTGGAATTAAGTTGTTTGTGTCAGAAACTAAATATGAAAGTGGTTCTGGTTGGCCATCTTTTTTTCAATCATTACCAGATGTTTTTGAAACAAAAACAGATCATTTACTAGGTTATGCTCGTACAGAATATCATTGTAAAAGTTGTAATGCTCATCACGGTCATATCTTTGATGATGGTCCCAAACCAACTGGTAAAAGATATTGTAACAATGGTGTCTGTTTAGTTTTTAAACCAAAAAAATAATGATAATAAAGTACATAAGTTTTTTAATTGGAGTTATATGGTCATACTCAATAATAAAAACTCAATCAGTTTTCAGTAAAAAAGCTGGATTAATCTTTAAAATATTTATAACAAAAGTTTCCTGGTTTACTTTAATTGCAGCTTGTTACTTCGGTTATAAAAATTTCTCTGTTAAATCTACTATAATTGGTATTATTATTGCTATTTTGTTAGTTAATATCGGATTTTATTTATCAAAAAAATTTATTGACCAAAGGTTTAATGAAAAACAAATTACAATCTTTAAAAGTTTTTTTGAATATACTTTAATTTTTTGGGTTATTTATTACGTTTTATTTTAAAAGATCTTGTAATTTATTTTCTTTTTCTAATGCTCTTACTTCATCATAGCCACCGATATGCTGATCATCAAAAAATATTTGTGGTATTGTTCTTTTCCCATTTGCTTTTTTAATCATTTCATCCATTGCACCATCAACATTTGCAATGTTAATTTCATTATAAGGAGCGTTGTTTCTAATTAACAATCTTTTAGCTGCATCACAATAATTACAAAGTGGACCTGTATAAATTGTAATTTTTTTCATAATTTACAAATAATCACTTTTTTTAATTTTACTAGATATAACTTTTCGAGAGTATTCAAACTTTTTTCTATGTTTGATGCTTTTTTCATGAACTCTTTTTCTCCATAACCTAAATGACGATGGTTTTAAAGACCTTCTCATAATTTTAATAACATCAGACTCTCGGTAACCAGTTTTTTTTTGGATTTCCTCAAAAGTAATCCTATCAGCCCAAGCAGCCCATATGATCCAATCCGGATCCTCAAGATTTGGTTCAGGATTTTTAACTTTGGTAACTGGCCTGTGACCTTTTTTTTTCATAAATCCTTTATATTTGAAAAAAATCAATAATGCATTTCTTTTGAGATATGTTATATTAACCTAGATAGTCCTTCTTAGCCATCTTTAGCTCCCGGTTTTTAAGGACTATCTTTTTTTTTATATGCTCCCTTTGGATTTTATCCTTTTTTTACAAATCATAATTTTCTTATTCATCACACCAGGGACACCAAGAATAGTTATAGTCTCTTATTCTATGAATTATGGTGTTCAAAATTGTGTGTGGACTGCATTAGGTGATATTACTGCAAATTTTGTTCAAGCAACTTTAGTTATCTTTGTTTTAGGTACTTTTTTTTCTGACAATCCAAGTTTTTTAAATTTTTTTAAATGGATTGGTGTTATTTATTTATTTTATCTAGCTTATGATGTTTATAAGTCTTCACCGAAAGATATAAATTCAAAAATAATTACATCAAAAAGTTTTTTTTCTTTTTTTAAAGATGGTTTTTTAGTTGCAGGCACGAGTCCTAAAGCTTGGTTGTTTTTTCCTTTAATATTTCCACAGTTTATTGACTTTAATTCAAATTATATTGTTCAGTTTTTTATTTTAATAACAACTTATATAGTTTTAGATTTTTTATCTTTGATTGGTTATGCATTGCTTGCACAAAAATTAATTCTATGGATAAAAGCAAATCCAAAAACAATTAATACAATCTCAGCGAGTGTTTTAGTTATTATTGCTCTTATAATTATTGTTACACAACAATATTAGAATAACTCTGACGATGTTTTGCCACTTGAAAAGTATTTAATTTCTTTATTAAATCAGTTTTAAATTAATTAATTAACCAAAGGAATAAAATGAAACTAAATAAAATAATTTTGAGTTTTATTTCTGCATTAGCAATTTTACTTTCAACTTCAGTTGTTTCTTTTGCAAAAGTTGTTGGCGATAAAATTGTTCTTGGTGCTGCAATTTCATTAACTGGTAAATACTCATCTAATGGTGTTCATACTCAAAACGGTTATAATATGGCCGTTGATAGAATTAACAGTATGGGCGGAGTAAAAGTTGGTGGAAAAACTTATAAGTTTGAAATCATATATTATGATGATGAATCAAACCCAAAAAGAGCAGCTCAATTAGCAGAAAGATTAATTTCTCAAGATGGTGTTGAGTTTATGCTTGGGCCATACAGCTCGGGATTAACAAAAGCGATTGCGCCAGTTACTGAAAAATACGGTGTGCCAATGGTTGAGGCTAACGGTGCTTCTAGATCTTTGTTTACAAAGGGTTACAAATATCTATTTGCAGTTTTAGCTCCAGCTAACTTATATCTTGATGTTGCTATCGATTTAGCAGTAGAAAAGAATAATGGAAAACCAGTAACAGTTGCGATGGCATTTGAACAAGATGCATTTTCTCAAGATGTAAGATTGGGAGTTTTAGATGCAATTAAAAGAACAGGTTCTAAAAAAGTAATTGATGATAAATTACCAAAAGAACTTAATGATATGGCTGCTACATTAGTTAAAGTAAAACAAATGAAGCCAGATGTTCTAGTTGTTTCAGGTCATACTAAAGGTGCATTAACTGCCATTAGACAAATAGCTGAAATGAAAGTAGATGTACCTATGCTAGCGATGACACATTGTGATGCTGCGAAATTATCAAAACAACATGGTAAAAATTCACAATATGCTTTATGTGCTTCTCAATGGCATAAGACATTAACTTATAAAGATGATTTCTTTAAGAACGGTATGAAATATGCGGCAGACTTTGAAAAAGAGTTTGGATACGATCCACCATACCAATCAGCAGAGTCTTCAGCTGCGCTATTAGTTTTTAAAGATGCTTTTGAAAGAGCAAATTCTTTCGATCAAAAGAAAGTTAGAGATGCTTTAGCAGCTACTAATATGCAAACATTTTATGGAAATATTAAGTTTGCACCAGGTGGTCAGAATGTTGACAAGCCAATGGTACTTTTCCAAGTAATGTGTGATGGCTCAGGAAAATGTGAAAACAAAGTTGTAGCTCCAACTAAATGGGCTTCGGCTAAGTTAATTCACCCAATTCCTAAGTGGTCTGAAAGATAAAAACTAATCTGTAAATACCCCCTAAAATCTAGGGGGTATTTTTTTTTTAAAGGTTGATTATGGATTTCATGGTTTTCCAATATCCAATGATTACTGTTCAAGCTTGCTTGGATGGTTTACTCCTTGGTATTTTATTTGCATTGATTGCTTATGGTATGGCTTTGCAATGGGGTGTCATGAACATCATAAATATCGCTCAAGGTGATTTAGTTATTCTTGGAGGCTACATTGCTTACTTCATGTATCTCTATGGAATACATCCAGCATGGGGAGTAATTGTTTCACCTATTATAATGTATTTTATTGGAGTTGGAATTTATAAGTTGGTGATCAACAAAGTAGTTGATCGAGATTTATTTATATCAATTCTAGCTACATTTGGAATAAGTATTTTATTTATGCAATTAATGAATTTCGCATTTGGTGCAGATGTCGTTCTTGCTAACTCTGGCTATGGAACAACTATGTTATTTGATAATAATGTCACCTTACCTAATTCAAAAATATTTTCAGCATTTGTAAGTATAGTATTTGCAATTTGTTTAGTAATATACATGAAAAAATCTAAGCTTGGACGTGCAATTAGAGCAACTGCTCAAAATGCTAGAGCTGCAAAGATTTTAGGAGTGGATACAGAAAAAGTTTATGCTGCAACTTTTGGTATAAATGCTGCTCTTTGTGGTGTTGCAGGAGCATTAATTTCAATCACTTTTACAATACACCCCTACATGGGATTACCATATACGATACGATCATTCATGATTGTTATTGTTGCTGGTTTAGGAAATTTACCTGGTGTTGCTATGTCGGGAATGGGCCTTGGTGTATTTGAGGAGTTTGCAGATTATATTTTAGGTACAGAATTTAGAATAGGTTCAGTGTTTTTATTGTTAGTTTTAATTCTTGTTTACAGAAGATTTAAACTTTCTAGGAAAAGAGAGTACTTAAAGTGAAAAAAATATTCTTTTTAATATTTTTATTCATTTTTACAAATTCCTCGTATGCCAAAGAGAGATTTATTCCTATCGAATTGTGGCTTGGAATACCATCAACAGGATCAAATGAATTAAAATTCTATGATGTAAATAACAAACAACATGGTGGTAAATTAAAGGTTACAGGACCTATTGACTGGAAGAATGAAGTAACAGGAAAGACAATAAAAGTTTATGAAAGAAAAAGAGGTTCTAAAGTACAGCTTTTTACAATAACTAATAATGGTCAATGTTTGGGAAGAGTATGGGATAGTAGAAAAAGAAAAAGAGGAGTTGTTATTGCAATAGATAATGGTTGTAAATTCCCTCTAGGAAATTGGAAAGAGGGAGAAACTCGTGATTTTTTTTCAGCTTATAACTGGCCTAAAAAAAAATCAGGTGGCAGCTCTACCAGCAAAAGAACTGGGATGAAAAAAACACTGACTATTAAAAAATTAGGTGATGAAAAAGATTGTCTTACTTTTAGATGGCAACTTACTATTATAGGTGGAAAAAAATCAGGAAAAGTAATAGATGATAATGATTACACTTATTGTCCAAATAAAGGATTTACAAAATTGGTGTCAAGAAAATGAAAATAATGAATAAAAATCTAATATTATACATTGCAATTTTAATATTTGGATTAGCTGCACCCTTTGTTTTTCCAGCATTTAAAGTTCAATTATCAATTCTTTGTGTACTAATTGTTTTAGCAACTACTTGGAATATTCAAGGTGGTGAGATGGGCTACAATACATTCGGAAACATTTTATTTTATGGTTTAGGAATGTATTTATGTGCATCAGTCCAAGTTGGGATGTTTTTTCCATTAGCAGAATGGACGGAAAGTGGAGGAGAAAAAACTTTTGTACATACGCCTGCTCAATTTTTTCAAGGTATGGCAGCTGGACTAGTTGTTGCTGCAGTAATTCCAACTATTGTTGCAGGGTTAATTGGTTATGCCATTTTAGGATTAAGAGGACATTATTTTGCTATTTGCACTTTAGGCTTGGGTGTTGCAGCTGGAGAAATTTCTGGAGG
>QCKW01000014.1 GCA_003215055.1 Pelagibacteraceae bacterium AG-410-N23
CCCACCCAGTCTACCACTTAATGAAACTTTAATTCCTTTTGCTCCCAATCTTAAACATGATTGCATGGCTCTTTTCATTGCTCGTCTATAAGAAATTCTTTTTACAAGTTGTTGTGCAATATTTTCTGCAACCAAATAAGCATTTGTTTCTGGTTTTTTAACTTCTTTGATATTAAGAGTAATTTCATTTTTAGTGAATTTAGATAAATTATTCTTAATTTTATCAATATCACTCCCTTTTTTTCCAATTACGAAACCAGGTCTTGACGTGTAAATAGTAACATAACATTTGTTAGCAGTTCTCTCAATCATAACTTTTGATACGCCAGAGTTTATTACATTTTTTTTGATATAATTTCTAATCTTGAAGTCCTCAATTAAAAAATTTCCAAAGTCTTTCTTTTTAGCATACCATACAGAGTCCCAACCTCTATTTACTCCTAATCTAAAACCAACAGGATTAACTTTTTGACCCATGACTCTCCATTTTTTTTGTTTCTGACAAAATTATTGTAACACTTGAATAAGGTTTTAAAATTGGTGCTGCTCTTCCTTTTGCTCTAGGCCTAAATCTTTTCATAATTATTTTTTTTCCACAATATGCTTCTTTAACTATTAATTTATCTATATCATACTGAAAATTATTTTCCGCATTTGCAACTGCTGAGTTTATTGTTTTTCTTATATCTTTAGTAATTCTTTTTTCTGAAAACTGAAGGTCTCTTATAGCTAAGTCAACTTTTTTTCCTACTATACTTTTTAAAATTGGATTCAGTTTTCTAACACTCGACCTGATATTGTTATTCACTGATCTTACAACTTTTTCTTGAGCTTTTTTGGTCACTTTTTTACTCATAATTATTTTTTATCTCCTGCCTCATCTGGCTTAGCTTTCTTATCTGCTGGTGTATGGCCAAAAAAACTTCTTGTGGGTGCAAATTCTCCTAGCTTATGACCAACCATATCTTCTGAAACTGTTATAGGTATAAATTTTTTTCCATTGTAAATCAAAAAACTCACTCCAACAAAATCTGGAATAATTGTAGATTTTCTAGACCAAGTTTTTATTGGTATTTTTTTTGGATCAATTTTAAATTTATCAACCTTTTTCATCAAACTTTCTTCAACAAAAGGACCCTTCCATACAGCTCTAGCCATTATTTTGTATCCTTTCTTTTATTCCTTCTTCTTATAATAAATTTGTCTGTTCTTTTATTATCTCTAGTTTTTAAACCCTTGGCTGATTGACCAGTTGGTGATACTGGGTGTCTCCCTCCAGCAGATTTACCTTCTCCTCCTCCATGAGGGTGATCAACAGGATTTTTAACAACACCTCTAGTATGTGGTCTTCTTCCAAGCCATCTTGATCTACCAGCTTTTCCAATTTTAATATTTTTTTGATCTGGATTGCTTAAAACACCAATTGTTGCTAAAGATCTAGAGTCAATTTTTCTTACTTCACCAGAAGCCATTTTAATTAAACTATAATTTCCATCAATACCACTAATTGAAACTGACGCGCCTGCTGATCTTGCTATTTTTCCACCACCACCGGGCTGTATTTCAACATTATGAATATTAATACCAACAGGAATATCTTGAAGGGGCATACAATTTCCAATTTTAATTTCTTTCTTTGAACCACTTTCAATTATATCGCCTACTTTTATTTTTTGTGGAGCTAGATAATATGCGTGTGAATTATCATCAAATTTTACAAGCATAATATAACATGATCTGTTTGGATCATATTCAATTCTTTGAACTATCGCTTGTTTATCAAATTTTTTTCGATAAAAATCAATGTGTCTATACATCTTCTTATGACCACCTGCTCTATTAATCGATGTTATGTGACCATTATTATTTCTACCTTTCATAGCATTTTTCGGTGAAACTAAATTTTTAAATGGTTTGCCCTTCCATAATCCAGTTCTATCAACAAGGATTGTGCCTCTTGTAGATTTTGTATATGGTTTAAATGTTTTTAATGCCATTTTTAAATTCCAGTTGTCAGGTCAATACTTTGACCTTTTTTTAATGTTATTATTGCTTTTTTAAATCCAGAAACTTTTACTTTTCTACCCCTAGTTATTTTAATTCTTTTCTTTTTATTAATAATATTAATTTTTGTAACATTAACTTTAAATATTTTTTCAATATTTTTTTTTAGATTTTCTTTATTTGCACTTGATGGCACTTTAAATACAATTTTATTTTGTTCAGAAAGATTTGTCGATTTTTCAGTAACAAATGGAGAAATTATTTTATCGTATAAATGTATTTTATTCATAGTATTAATATCTCTTTTCCAGTTCTTTTAACGAACTCTCTGTAAAAACAATTTTTTTATATTTAATAATATCAAAAGCACTGAAATGATTTACATCAGTAATTTTTATGTTTGGAATATTTCTTGCTGATTTTTCAATTTTATCTTTTGATTTTTTATCTAAAATAATTAATGAGTTTGTAATTTCAAATTTTTTAACAATATTATTCATTTCTTTTGTTTTTTTTATTTCACTGTTAAAATCATTAAAAATAATTAGATTTTTATTTTTATTTTTGTCACTTATTAATGAAGCAATACTTTGTTTTTTTTCACTTTTGTTTAATTTTCTAACTTTATAAGCTAATTCACCTTTTGGACCATGAGCAATACCACCACCAACAAAAATTGGAGCTTTTCTACTTGCGTGTCTTGCATTACCTGTTCCTTTTTGGGCATAAATCTTAGATGTTGGACCAGAAACTTCATTTTGTTGTTTTGTTTTAGCACGCCTTTTTTTATAGTTGGCATTTGTTTTGTATAAAACGTTACTTATTAGTTTATGGTTTACTTTAGCAGAAAAAATTTTGTCTAAAACTTCAATAGATGTTTTTTTTCCTTTTAAATCTAATTTTTCAATTTTCATTATTTTTTCTTTTTATCTGGTGTTTTCTTTGCTTCTTCAGTCTTTTTAATTTTTTCAACAATTGTTGATTTTCTTACATTTTTTACTGAACTTTTTACAATAACTTCTGAATTTTTCGAGCCAGGTATTGACCCTTTTAAATATAATAATTCATTTTCAATATCTGCTTTTATAATTTCTATATTTTGCATTGTTCTTAATTTATCACCCATATGACCAGCCATTTTTTTTCCTTTAAAAACTTTTCCAGGATCTTGTCGTTGACCAGTAGATCCATGTGATCTATGTGATATGGATACACCATGTGTTGCTCTTAACCCTCCAAAATTATGTCTTTTCATTGCTCCAGCAAAACCTTTTCCAATTGTCTTTGATTTAGTGTCAACAAATTTTATGTCTTTAAATATTTCAAGACCAAACTCATTTCCTACTTTGTAATCTTCTGTTTTTAAAACTCTATATTCTTTTAATTTTTTCTTTGGTTCTGTATTTTTTTTTGTAAAAAAACCTTTCATTGATTTAGTTAGTTTAGAGTTTTTAATCTTTCCAAATCCTAATTGAACGGCTTTATATCCTCGTTCTTTTTCTTCTATTATTTGAATAACCCTTGCTTTTTCCATCTTTAAAATTGTTACTGGAACTACTTGACCTGTTTTGTAAAATTCTCTGGTCATACCAATTTTTTTACCTAATAAAGCTATTTCACTCATACTAAATTTTTATCTCCACATCTACACCAGAGGCTAAATCTAATTTCATCAAAGCCTCAACTGTTTGAGGTGTTGGTTCGATAATATCAATTAATCTTTTGTGAGTTCTTGACTCAAATTGTTCTCTACTTTTTTTATCAATATGTGGTGATCTTAATACTGTGTATCTCTCAATTCTTGTAGGAAGAGGTATCGGCCCCTTTATTGAGGCTCCCGTTCTTTTAACTGTGTTAACAATCTCCTCTGTTGAAGCATCTAAAATCTTATTATCATAAGCTCTTAATTTAATTCTAATATTTTGTTTTTCCATAATTATCCCGCAACTTTCTTTGTTACTTCATCTTGAACATTTTGTGGAACTTTTGAATAATGATCAAAAAACATTGAATATTGAGCTCTACCCTGCGACATAGACCTTAAATTATTAATGTATCCAAACATATTCGCTAAAGGCACCATAGCTGTGATTACTGTTGCATTTCCTCTTTGCTCTTGCGTGCTTATTTGACCTCTTCTACTATTTAAATCACCAATAACATCACCCATATAATCTTCAGGCGTTACAACTTCAACTCTCATGATTGGTTCTAATAATTTTAAACCTCCTTGTGTACAAGCTTGTTTGAAACAAGCTCTACTTGCTAATTCAAATGCCAAAACACTGGAGTCCACATCGTGATGTAGACCATCAACAATAGTTACTTTATAATCAATTAGTGGGAAGCCAGCCAATATTCCGCTATCTGATACACTTTCAATACCTTTTTCTACACCTGGAATAAATTCTTTGGGGATAGCACCGCCCTTAATTGCACTTTCAACATCTCTTCCTTTTCCTGGTTCTTGTGGTTCTACGAATAATTTTACTTTAGCAAATTGACCTGCTCCTCCACTTTGTTTTTTATGTACATACTCAAATTCAGCAGATTTTTCGATTGTTTCTCTATAAGCCACTTGTGGAGCTCCAACATTTGCCTCAACTTTGAATTCTCTTTTCATTCTATCAACAATAATATCTAAATGAAGTTCACCCATTCCCTTTATAATTGTTTGACCTGACTCTTCATCTGAAGAAACTCTAAAAGAAGGATCTTCTTTAGCTAGTCTAGCTAAAGCTTCACCCATTTTTTCTTGGTCACCTTTTGTTTTAGGTTCAACTGCAATTTCAATTACTGGATCAGGAAATTCCATTGGTTCAAGCAAAACTGCATTTTCCTCATCACATAAAGTATGGCCAGTTATAGTATTTTTTAAGCCCGCTAATGCAACTATATCCCCAGCATTAGCCTCTTTAATGTCTTCTCTAGAATTCGCATGCATTAAAAGCATTCTTCCAACTCTTTCCTCTTTTTCTTTTGAGGAATTATAAATTCCTGTACCAGATTTAATCGTACCCGAATAAACTCTTATAAATGTTAAAGATCCCACAAAAGGGTCGTTTGCAACCTTGAAAGCTAGTGCTGAAAAAGGAGCTTTATCATCAAATTTCATCTCAATGTCATCTTCTGAACCAACTTTAGTCCCTTTAATTGATCCAATATCAACAGGACTTGGTAAATAATTTACAACAGCATCCAATAAAGGTTGAACACCTTTGTTTTTAAAAGCTGAACCAGTTAAAACTGGCACAAAATCAAAATTTAAAGTACCTTTTCTAATACACTTAATTAAATCATCCTCTTTAATCTCAGTGCCATTTAAATACGCCTCCATTAACTTCTCATCTTGCTCTACAGCCATTTCAACTAATTCTGTTCTATATTTTTGAGTAATTTCTTTTAAATCATCTGGGATTTCTTTATATTCCCACTCAGCACCTAAAGCCTCGTTTTTCCACACTTGAGCTTTCATCTTTACAAGGTCAACAACTCCAGATAATGACGCCTCAATACCAATCGGAACTTGAATAACTAAAGGTTTAGCTCCTAATCTATCTTTAATCATATCAACACATCTAAAAAAATCTGCTCCAGTTCTATCAAGCTTGTTTACAAAACAAATTCTTGGAACTTTGTATTTGTCAGCTTGTCTCCAAACGGTCTCAGATTGTGGTTCTACTCCAGCTACACCATCAAAAACTGCAACAGCTCCATCTAAAACTTTTAAAGATCTTTCGACTTCAATAGTAAAATCTACATGCCCAGGTGTATCTATAATATTAATTCTGTGATCTTGCCAAAAACATGTTGTTGCTGCAGAAGTGATTGTAATACCTCTTTCTTGCTCTTGCTCCATCCAGTCCATTGTTGCTGCTCCATCATGAACTTCACCAATTTTATGACTTTTCCCTGTATAATATAAAATTCTTTCTGTGGTAGTTGTTTTACCAGCATCAATATGGGCCATAATTCCAATATTTCTATATTTGTCTAAAGTATGAGTTCTAGCCATAATTAATTACCATCTAAAATGTGCAAAAGCTTTATTAGACTCTGCCATTTTGTGAACATCCTCTCTTTTTTTTACAGCAGCACCTTTTTTTTCATAGGCGTCATAAATTTCATTAAAAATTTTATCTGACATATGTTTGTCTTTTCTTTTTCTAGCTGAGTCAATCAACCATCTTATAGCTAATGCTTGTGCTCTTTTATTCTTCACTTCAACAGGCACTTGATAAGTTGCACCTCCAACTCTTCTCGATCTGACTTCAACAGTAGGTTTGATATTATTTATTGCTTCATTAAAAACATCTATAGGCTCTCCTTTAGACTTTGATTTAATTTTATCTATTGCATCGTAAACTATTTTTTCAGCAATTCCTTTTTTTCCATCAAACATTATAGAATTAATTAATTTTGGAATAATAGTTGAATTAAATTTAGGGTCAGGAATTATATTTTTTTTTGGTTGAGTTTTTTTTCTAGACATTTTTATTTACCTTTTTTTGTTCCATATAAAGATCTTCTTTGTTTTCTATTGGCAACTCCTTGGGTATCTAAATTACCTCTCAATATATGATACCTAACGCCTGGTAAATCTTTTACCCTACCACCTCTAATCAAAACGACTGAATGTTCTTGTAAATTATGTCCTTCACCAGGAATATAAGCCGTAACTTCAAAACCGTTAGAAAGTCTTACTCTTGCAACTTTTCTTAATGCTGAGTTTGGTTTTTTTGGTGTAGTTGTGTAAACTTTAACACAAACACCTCTTTTAAGAGGTTGTTTTTGAAGAGCAGGAACTTTATTCCTTGTCACTTGTTTAACACGTTTTTTCTTTAACAATTGATTTATTGTCGGCATAATTTTTAATATTTTTATTTTTGATGAAATAACTGACAGGTTATTTGTGGCAGCGTTTAGAGCTTAATTACTCTACATTCCAACCAAAAATATCGCCAAAATACTAATTAAATCAACTTTGTCAAACTAAAACTAATAAACTAATGATAAAATTCTATTGATTTACTTGACTTTCTGAGGGCTCAATTTTTTCTTGGTCTGATAAGAATTTGTCATCATCTTCTAGAGCTTTTTTGTTCCACTTGTTCTTAATATTTCCAGTTCCTGCAGGGACTAATCTTCCTACAATAACATTTTCTTTTAATCCATTTAAAGGATCAACTTTGCCTTTTATAGCCGCATCAGTTAAAACTCTTGTAGTTTCTTGGAACGATGCTGCTGAGATAAATGACTCTGTTTGTAAAGATGCCTTAGTTATACCCATTAATACTCTTTCTCCTAATGCTGGTGACTTGCCTTCAGACTTAAGTTTTTCATTCAAGTTGTCAAATTTAATTCTATCAACAATTTCTCCAGGAAGATACGAAGAATCTCCCGACACTTTTACCTCAACTTTTTTTAACATTTGTCTTAAAATTGTTTCTATATGTTTGTCATTTATAATTACCCCTTGTAATCGATAAACCTCTTGTACTTGATTTACAAAATATTCGGTTAGTTCTTTGATCCCTAAAATTCTTAAAATATCGTGTGGCAACGGTTGTCCATCCAACAAATATTCTCCTTTTTTAATTTTTTCTCCTTGATTAAAATTAATATGTTTACCTTTTGGTATTAAATAGTTTGAAGGTTCAGTTCCATCTTCAGGTACAATTGAAACTCTCTGTTTACCTCTAACTTCTTTACCAAAAATAACTTGTCCATCATTTTCTGCAATGATTGCGCTATCTTTAGCTTTTCTTGCCTCAAATAATTCTGCAACCCTTGGAAGACCTCCTGTGATATCTTTAGTTTTAGTTGTTTCCTTTGGAAGTCTTGCTATTACGTCACCAGCTGAAACTTTTTGACCATCTTTTACTGACAAAATTGAATCTGGTACCAAATAATATCTTGCTTCATTATCATCTGCTTTTTTAATTACGTTTCCTTTTTCATCTCTTAATGTAATTCTTGGTTTTAAATCTGAGCTTTTTGATTGAGATCTCCAGTCAATCACTGATTTTGATGAAATTCCAGTTGCATCATCTGTAGTTTCTTGAATTGAAACTCCATCTATCAAATCAACAAAACTTGCAATACCACTTTTTTCAGCAATTACAGGAGTGGTGTACGGATCCCATTCACAAATTTTAGTATTAGCTTTAACCTTATCACCGTTTTTGAAAAATAATTTAGAACCATACGCAACTTTATAAACAGCAACTTGAACTCCATTATCATCTTCAATAGATAATTGAGTATTTCTTCCCATAACTATTAAATTTTTCTTAGAGTCCTCTAAAATATTTGAATTTATAATTTTTAAAACACCATCATTTTTAGTTACAATTTGAGAGTCTTGTTTTACGGACGCAGTTCCACCAACGTGGAAAGTTCTCATTGTTAATTGAGTTCCTGGTTCACCGATTGATTGTGCTGAGATCATTCCAATTGCTTCACCAACATGAACCATTTTACCTCTGGACAAATCTCTTCCATAACATGTTGCACAAACACCTTCCTTTGAACTACAAGTCATAACAGAAAAAACTTTAAGTGTTTTTATGCCTGCTGCATCAATTTCATCACATCCAAATTCATTTATCATTGAAAGTTTTTTAATTATTACATCTCCTGTTAATGGATGTTTTACATCTGCAGCTGCAACTCTGCCTAGTGCTCTTTCTGATAAACTCACAACTACATTTCCTCCTTCTAGAATTTCTGATAGCTCTATAAATCCTGGATTTTCACAATTCTTTTTAGTTATTGTTAAGTCTTGAGCAACATCACAAAGTCTTCTAGTTAAATAACCTGAACTTGCTGTCTTAAGAGCAGTATCTGCTAGTCCTTTTCGTGCTCCGTGAGTAGAATTAAAATATTCAAGAGCTGTTAAACCCTCTTTAAAGTTTGATGTTATTGGACTTTCAATAATTTCACCAGATGGTTTTGCAATCAATCCTCTCATACCAGCCAACTGTTTCATTTGAGCTGCTGATCCTCTTGCTCCGCTATCAGCCATCATAAATACTGAATTAATTTTTAAGCCTTCCGAAGTTTTTTCAGTTGCTGAAATACCCTTCATCATTTCTCCTGCAACTCTATCGGTACACTTAGACCAGGCATCTACAACTTTGTTATATTTTTCTCCTCTAGTAATCAAACCCTCAGAATATTGTGTTTCATAATCAGCAATTAATTTTTTTGTATCTTCAATCAATTGAGTTTTGTTTGAAGGAATAATCAAATCGTCTTTTCCAAATGAAATACCTGCTTTAAACGCATGTTTAAAACCAAGATCCTTAAGTTTATCACAGAAAATAACTGTAGTTTTTTGGCCACAGAATCTGAAAACTATATCGATAATCTCTGAAACTACTTTTTTTGGAAGTAATCTATCTACTAATGAAAATTTTATATTACTGTTCTTAGGTAGTAAATTCGCTAATAAAAATCTACCTGCTGTTGATGTATATTTTTCATATTTCTTATTTCCCTTCTCATCAACAGTCTCAAATCTTGATATAATTGTACTATGAACATTAATTTGACCTGATGCCAAAGCAAATTCTATTTGATCAGCATCAGTAAAATAACCTGAAGGTTTGTCTGATAATAATTCTTGAGACAAATAGTAAATCCCTAAAATCATATCCTGACTTGGTACAATTATCGGTTTACCATTTGATGGAGATAAAATATTGTTTGTTGAAAGCATTAAAATTCTAGCTTCTAGTTGAGACTCTAAGCTTAAGGGTACATGAACAGCCATTTGATCACCGTCAAAGTCAGCATTAAATGCAGCGCATGTAAGCGGGTGAAGCTCGATAGCATCTCCTTCAATTAATTTAGGCTCGAAAGCTTGAACGCCTAGCCTATGAAGAGTGGGAGCTCTATTTAAAAGAACAGGATGCTCTCTAACTATTAATTCAAGTGCATCCCAAACTGCGTTTGTTTCTTTTTCTACTAATTTTTTAGCTTGTTTTATAGTGGAAGCTAAACCTAGTTTATTTAATCTCGCATATAAAAATGGTTTAAACAATTCCAAAGCCATTTTTTTTGGTAAACCACACTCGTGAAGTTTCAAATCTGGACCTACCACGATCACAGATCTGCCAGAGTAATCAACTCTTTTGCCAAGTAAATTTTGTCTAAATCTTCCTTGTTTTCCTTTTAACATTTCTGCTAAAGATTTAAGTGGTCTTTTACCAGTACCAGTGATTACTCTTCCTCTTCTACCATTATCAAATAACGCATCAACTGACTCCTGAAGCATACGTTTTTCATTTCGTACAATGATATCTGGAGCCTTAAGATCCATTAATCTTTTTAACCTATTATTTCTGTTAATAACTCTTCTATAAAGATCATTTAGATCTGAAGTAGCAAATCTTCCACCATCTAAAGGAACAAGTGGTCTTAATTCTGGTGGAATAACAGGAACTACTGTCATTATCATCCACTCTGGTTTTTGACCTGTTTCTATAAAAGACTCAATTAATTTTAATCTTTTAATCGCCCTTTCTTCATTAACTTTTGACTTTGTTTCTTTAATATAATTTGCTAAATTTTTACGTTCTAATTCTAAGTCTAAACTTTTTAACATCTCTAGCACAGCTTCTGCACCAATGCCTGCTGTGAAGGCCTCTTCACCAAATTCGTCTTGATATTTTGCTAATTCCTCTTCATTTAAAAGCTGGTTTTTTGCTAATCCTGTTAAACCAGGTTCAATAACAATAAAATTTTCAAAATATAAAACTCTCTCTATTTCCTTCAGTTTCATATCTACTGCTAGAGCAATTCTACTAGGTAAAGATTTTAAAAACCATATATGAGCTACTGGGGTCGCGAGATTAATATGACCCATTCTTTCTCTTCGAACATTCGATTTTGTTACTTCAACCCCACATTTTTCACATATTATTCCTCTAAATTTCATTCTTTTATATTTTCCGCATAAACATTCATAGTCCTTAATAGGTCCGAAAATTCTAGCACAGAATAAACCATCTTTTTCTGGTCTGAAGGTTCTATAATTAATTGTTTCGGGTTTTTTTATCTCTCCATATGTCCATGATTTTATTTTTTCTGGACTTGCTAAAGATATTTTTATGCTATTAAAATTTTGTGCTTCCAAAATTTCAGAATTTTTAAATAAATCTGTAATTTCTTTTTTCATGTTTAATTAAGCTCCACATTTAAAGCAAGTGACTTTATTTCTTTTACAAGAACATTGAATGACTCGGGAATACCCGATTCAAAATTTTCCTCACCTTTTACTATAGTTTCATAAACTTTAACTCTACCAGCAACATCATCAGATTTAACAGTTAAAATTTCCTGCAAGGTATATGAAGCTCCATAAGCTTCAAGTGCCCAAACTTCCATCTCTCCAAATCTCTGTCCACCCAATTGAGCTTTTCCACCTAAGGGTTGTTGTGTGACTAAACTGTATGGCCCAGTTGATCTAGCATGAATTTTATCCTCTACTAAATGATGAAGCTTAAGCATATAAATAATTCCAACCGTTACTGGTCTATCAAATTTTTCTCCAGTTCTACCATCCCAAAGGTATGTCTGTCCTGAACCTGGAAGTTTAGCTAACTCTAACATTTCTGTTACATTTTTTTCTTTAGCACCATCAAAAACAGGTGTTGATATTGCAATACCATTTTGTAAATTTTCACATAAATCCCTGAACTCTGTTTTACTTAATTTATCTACTTTTTGATTAAAGATTTCCTCACCGTAAACAGATTTTAAAAATTTAGCTACTTTATCAGTTTTTTCTATGCTTTTATTATTTTCATTCACTAATCTTTTTACTTCCTCACCAAATTCTTTACATGCCCAACCTAAATGAGTTTCAAGTATCTGTCCTACATTCATCCTACTTGGAACACCTAATGGATTTAAAACTATGTCAACTGGACTACCATCTTCTCTGTATGGCATATCTTCTACAGGTACTATTTTACTAACAACACCTTTATTGCCGTGTCTCCCTGACATTTTATCACCTGGACGTAATCTTCTTTTAATGGCTACAAAAACTTTTACCATTTTCATTACACTTGGTAATAAATCGTCACCACTTCTAATTTTCAAAACTTTGTCTTCAAATCTTTCGGTTATGTCTTGTTTTGCTTTATTATATTGATCTTTCAATTGCAGTAAAGCTGACTCACTCTGCTCATTTCCCACTGAAATTTTAAATATATCATTTATACTTAGATCATTTATTGACTCAAATTCTAGCTTAGCACCACTCGCAATATCTTTGATTTTTTTATTAATTGTTTTACCTGATAAAATTTGAGAAGCTCTCTGTTTAATACTTCTTTCTAAAATTTCTTCTTCAACAATTTTATCTTGTTGAACTTGTTCAATTTCTGCTCTTTCAATTGTTATTGATCTCTCATCTTTTTCAATACCATGTCTATTAAACACTCTTACATCTATTACTGTTCCACTGCTACCTCTAGACATTCTTAAAGATGTATCGGTTACATCTATAGCTTTTTCTCCGAAAATTGATCTAAGTAATTTTTCCTCAGGTCCTGATGCTGTATCACCTTTCGGTGTAACTTTGCCAACTAAAATATCTCCAGCATTTACTTCAGCACCTATATAAACAATTCCAGACTCATCCAAATTTTTTAAAGCTTCTTCATTTACATTAGGTATATCTCTAGTTATTTCCTCTTCACCTAATTTTGTATCCCTCGCCATAATTTCGTATTCAACAATGTGGACAGATGTAAACACATCATCAGTTACACATCTTTCGGAAATTAAAATAGAATCCTCAAAATTATATCCTTGCCACGGCATGAATGCTACAGTAACATTTTTACCTAAAGCTAGCTCTCCCAATTTAGTAGATGGACCATCAGCAATAATATCACCTGACTTAACTTTATCACCTACTCTTACAAGTGGTCTTTGATTAATACAAGTATTTTGATTTGATCTTTTAAACTTTTGTAAATTATATATATCAACGCCTGATTTGGTAAAATCAGTCTCTTCAGTTACTTTAATTACAATTCTTTTACCATCAATTTTGTCCACTATACCATCTCTTCTAGCGACGATAGTTACTCCTGAGTCTAATGCTACATCGCTCTCTATTCCAGTTCCAACCAATGGTGCTTCAGGTTTTAATAATGGAACTGCTTGTCTCATCATGTTTGAGCCCATTAAAGCTCTATTAGCATCATCATTTTCTAAAAAAGGTATAAGAGAAGCCGCAACAGAAACTAGCTGTTTTGGTGAAACATCTATATAATCAATTGTTTCAGGTTTAGACAAAAGAAAATTTAAATTTTGTCTACATGAAACTAGTTCCTCGATTATTTTTCCATTCTTATCAATTTTAGTATTAGCTTGAGCAATAGTGTATTTGGTTTCTTCCATTGCAGACAAATATTCTACATTATCTTGAACAACTCCATTTTTTACTCTTTTATATGGACTTTCAATAAATCCATATTTATTAATTTTTGCATATGTAGAAAGACTATTTATTAAACCAATATTAGGTCCTTCAGGTGTTTCTATAGGACAAATTCTTCCATAATGAGTTGGATGAACATCACGCACTTCAAATCCTGCTCTCTCTCTAGTCAAACCACCAGGGCCTAAAGCTGAAACTCTTCTCTTGTGAGTAATTTCTGATAATGGATTTGTCTGATCCATAAATTGTGATAATTGGGAGCTAGCAAAAAAATCTTTTAATGAAACAGTCAGGGGCTTAGCATTAACTAAATCTTGAGGCATTGCTGACTCTACATCTAAGGTAGTCATTTTTTCTTTGATAGCTCTTTCCATTCTATAAACTCCAATTCGAGCTTGATTTTCAACTAATTCACCGACTGATCTAACTCTCCTATTTCCTAGGTGATCGATATCATCGACTTCATCCTTACCATCTCTTAAATCTAACATTTTATGAATGATTGCTAAAATATCATCATTTCTTAATATAGTTATTTTATCAGAACATTCTAAATCTAATCTAGAATTCATTTTTACTCTACCGACATCAGATAAATCATATCTATCAGAACTAAAAAATAAATTGTTAAATATTTGTGTTGCAATTTCAATTGTTGGAGGCTCACCTGGTCTTAGCATTTTATATATTTCTGTTATAGCCTCATCTTTAGTATTATTTTTATCATTCAAAACTGTAGTTAAAAGATACGGCCCCTTATTAATTGAATTTGTTACTGAAATCTTTATTGAATAAATTTTTGCTTCTAAAATTTGATCAATAATTGTTTCATTAATTTCTGTCCCTATTTTGAAGACACCATCCTCTTCGTCATTTATTTTAATATCGTTATGTAAAAACTTTCCATAGAGAGAATCTTTTGAAACTAAAATATCTTTCAAACCATCATTAGATAATTTTTTTGCATTTAAATAATTTATCTTTTCTCCAAGTTTGATTACTACTTTTCCTGTTTTTGCATCAATTACTTCCTCAGAAAAGTTTTTGGCCTTATAATTTTCTGGATTAAATTTAGTTTTCCATTTTTGTGTTTTTTCATCATAGGTGTATAATTCATCTTCATAAAACTCATTTACTATCTCGGATTTACTGAAACCAAGAGCGATAAGTAATGTAGATGCTAAAATTTTCTTTTTTCTATCAATTTTGAAATACAAAAAATCTTTTACATCAAATTCAAAATCTAACCATGAACCTCTATTTGGAATAACTCTACAATTAAATAACAATTTTCCACTCGCATGAGTTTTACCTTTGTCGTGATCAAAAAAAAACTCCTGGGCTTCTATGCATTTGATTTACTACTACTCTTTGGACACCATTTGTTATAAAAGTTCCACTATTAGTCATCATAGGAACTTCTCCCATATAAACTTCTTGTTCTTTAGCTGATAATATATCTTTAGTATTGTTTTCTTGATCAATATCGTAAACAACTAATCTTAGTGTACATTTAAGTGCAGATGAATATGTAAGACCTCTGGTGATACATTCTTCTACATCAAATTTTGGTTTTTCTAATCTATATGAAACATATTCTAATGTTGCTTTATCATTTAAGTCTTCTATTGGAAAAATACTTTTAAAAACTCTATCAAATCCTTTTGTAAGATCGTTATCTTTACTAGAGAAATCTGTTAATTCATTGTATGAATTTTTTTGTACCTCTATTAAATTTGGTATTGATAAGCTTTCTTTAAGTTTACCAAAACTTTTTCTAATGTTTTTTTTCTCAGTAAAAGATATTTGCATCAATGTATAAATACTGATTACAAACTTTTAACCAGTATTTAATAATTCCTTATTAAATTATTTAAGTTCTACTTTTGCGCCTGCAGCTTCTAGTTTAGCTTTTATCTCTTCAGCTTCTTTTTTTGGAACACCTGATTTGACTTCTTTAGGTGCACCTTCTACTAAATCTTTAGCCTCTTTTAGACCAAGTGATGTAGCTGCTCTAACTTCTTTAATGACATTTATTTTTTTGTCACCTGCAGAAACAAGCATGATTGTAAAATCATCTTTATCTTCAGCTGCTGCCGCACCTCCAGCTGCTGCTGGTGCCGCTGCCGCCATAGGAGTAACCCCCCACTTTTCTTCTAATTGCTTTGATAGCTCTGCAGCTTCTGCTACAGTCAATTTTGATAAATCCTCTATAATTTTATTTAGATCTGGCATATTTTTACTCTTTGGGTTTTGTTTCAGAATTTTCTGGGGGTAAATTACTCATTTTTTCCGATCGTGCAAGTAAAATACTTACTAATTTTGAAGCAGATGCATTCAAAATACCCACAATATTTGCTCTTGCTTCATCTAAGGTTGGCAAATTAGCTACATTCATAACTCCAGCTTGATCAAGAACCTCATTATTCATCATGCCACCAATTAGTTTAAGATTCTCATTATCTTTGGCAAATTTAGATAAAATTCTAGCTGACATAATTGCATCCTCACCAAACGCCACTGCAGTAGGACCGTTAAATAAATTTGATAGATCTTTACACTTAGTCTTTTCTAAAGCTAACTTTGTAATTCTATTTTTTGTTATTTTAAAAATAATACCATGTTCTCTCATTTTTGATCTTAAATCATCTAATTGAGTCATTGTTAAACCTTGGTAATGAGTAACCATGATTGCTTTACTATTTTCAAACTGTTCAGTCATTTCTGAAATATAATTTTTTTTTTGATCTTTATTCATCATGGCTATTAAATATTCTTTCCAATCTTGAGTTTATATGAAACTCCCATTGTTGATGTGATAAAAGCAGATTTAATAAGATCTCCTTTTACATTATTATTGGACTTTTCTTTTTCTAAAGTTTCTATAATAGCATTAAAATTTTTAATTAATTTATCATCACCAAATGATTTTTTTCCTATACTAACACCAATATTTCCATCTTTATCATTTCTAATTTCAACTTGACCTGATTTAGCATCTGAAATTGCAGTTTTTAAATTTTCAGTTACAGAGCCTAACTTTGGATTGGGCATCAAACCTTTTGGACCTAATACTTTACCAAGTTTTGATAATTTTATCATCATTCCAGGAGTACAAATTAATTTTTCAAAATTTATTTCACCAGCTTTTATTTTTTCAATAAAATCATCTGCACCAACTATATCTGCTCCTGCATTTTTAGCCTCTGAAACCTTTGCTTCTTCACAAACTACAGCAACCTTAACTTTTTTTCCTGTTCCACCAGGTAAATTTACAACTGTTCTAATATTTATCTCAGTTTTTTTTTGTTTATTGTTTATTTGAAAACTTAAGTCGACTGACTCATCAAATTTTGTAGTGCAGTTTTTTTTTATAGAAGGTAAAATTTTATCTATAGATTCAGAAGATAGCTCAGAAGTTTTTTGAGGAAGTTTTTTAAATCTTTTTGAAACCATAATTAATCTTTAACCTCGATGCCCATTGATCTTGCTGAACCTGCAATAATTTTGACCGCTTGTTCTAAATCTAAAGCATTTAAATCACTCATTTTTTGTTTTGCGATTTCTTCAGCTTGTTTTTTTGTGATTGTTGCAACAATATTTCTTCCAGGCTCTTGAGAACCACTTTTTAGTTTTGCAGCTTCTCTTATAAAAAATGAAGCTGGTGGTGACTTTATTTTAAAGTCAAATTTTTTATCTTTATAAACTGTAATTTCTACAGGAACAGGTTTTCCTGCTAATGACTTTGTTTTATCATTAAAAGCTTTGCAGAATTCCATTATATTTACTCCACGTTGACCTAAAGCAGGTCCAACTGGTGGAGCGGGATTTGCTTGTCCACCCTTAATTTGCAGTTTAATAAATCCACTAATTTCTTTTTTTGCTGCCATTAACTTACTTTTTCAACTTGGTTATATTCTAATTCTACAGGAGTTGGTCTTCCAAAAATAGATACTGAAACTTTTAATCTCGATTTTTCCTCATCTATCTCTTCGACCATTCCACTAAATGATGCAAAAGGTCCATCAACTACCTGAACTTTTTCACCAACGCTATACTCTATACCAGATTTTGGCTGAGCTACACCATCTTTTATTTGTCCTAAAATCTTCTCAATTTCCTTATCTGAAACAGGCACAGGCATGCCCTTAGTCCCAAGAAAACCACTTACTCTTTTAATATTCTTTATCATATGGTAAATTTTATTATCCATTTCACTTTTAATTAGAACATATCCTGGAAAGTATTTTTTTTTTCTTTGAACCCTTTTTCCTCTTTTTACTTCTGTAACATCGTGAGTTGGTACAATTATCTCATCAAATTTTTCAGAAATTTTGGCTTTATCTGCCTCTTCTTTAATCAAGCCAGCAACTTTATTTTCAAAGCTAGAGTGTGATTGAACGATATACCAATTTTTCATTAAATACTCACCTTTAGCAAAATGTCTAAGAAAAATTTAAAGACTTGATCTAGAAGTAAAAAAAACAAAGACATTACCAAAGCCATTACAAAAACCATTAAAGCACCTTGCAAAGTTTCTTTACCAGTGGGCCAAGAGACTTTGAATGCTTCTTGTTTTACTTCTTGTATAAACTTTATTGGATTTCTCATATTTTTAACTTATTCAATTGGCAGGAGCGGAGGGACTCGAACCCTCAGCCTCCGGTTTTGGAGACCGGCGCTCTACCAATTGAGCTACACTCCTATATAGAGCTTACTCTATAATTTTAGTTACTACTCCTGCTCCAACAGTTCTACCACCTTCCCGAATAGCAAAGTTTAATTTCTCAGACATTGCAATTGGCGTAATTAATTTAACTGTAAATTTAGCATCATCACCTGGCATAACCATTTCTGTTCCAGATGGTAATTCTACTTCCCCAGTTACATCTGTTGTTCTAAAATAAAACTGTGGTCTATACTTGGTAAAGAATGGAGTATGTCTTCCACCTTCTTCTTTCTTAAGTACATAAGCCTGAGCTTCAAATTTAGTATGTGGTGTAACTGATCCTGCTTTACAAAGAACTTGACCTCTTTCAACATCTGTTCTTTCAACACCTCTTAAAAGCACACCGATATTGTCTCCAGCTTCTCCTGAGTCTAAAAGTTTTCTAAACATTTCTACTCCTGTACAAACTGATTTTTTTGTCTCTCTTATTCCAACTATTTCAATTTCATCACCAGTTTTAATAACACCAGATTCTACTCTACCAGTTACGACAGTACCCCTACCTGAGATAGAAAAAACATCTTCAACAGGCATCAGGAAATCTTTATCTTTTGGTCTGTCAGGTTGAGGTATAAATTCATCTACATTTTTCATTAATTCTAGAATTGAATTTTTTCCAATCTCATCATCTCTTCCTTCAACAGCTGCAAGTGCAGACCCTTTTGCAATTGGAGTTTTGTCACCTGGAAATTTATACGATGTTAATAGCTCTTTAATTTCCTCTTCAACAAGATCGATCATTTCTTTATCATCAACTTGGTCTACTTTATTTAAATAAACAACAATCGCGGGAACACCAACTTGTCTTGCAAGAAGTATATGTTCTCTAGTTTGTGGCATCGGACCATCAGCAGCATTAACAACAAGAATTGCTCCATCCATTTGAGCTGCTCCTGTAATCATATTTTTTACATAGTCTGCGTGTCCAGGACAATCTACATGTGCATAGTGCCTTTTTTCAGTTTCATATTCTACGTGCGCAGTTGAAATTGTAATTCCTCTTTCTTTTTCCTCTGGAGCTTTATCAATTTGATCGTACGCTATCGCTGTAGCACCACCTGTTTCTGCTAAAACTTTTGTGATAGCAGCAGTTAAGGTAGTTTTACCATGGTCTACGTGTCCGATTGTTCCTATGTTACAATGCGGTTTATTTCTTACAAATTTTTCTTTCGACATTACTATTTCCTCTTTTGTTTTTTTATAATTTCTTCTTGGAGCGGGTAAAGGGAATCGAACCCTTACATCCAGCTTGGAAGGCTAGCGTTCTACCATTGAACTACACCCGCACAACCCCAAGAGTATCACTCCAGTGTTATAAAAATTTTTATTGAGTGGTGGAGGGGGAAAGATTCGAACTTTCGAAGACCGAAGTCAACGGGTTTACAGCCCGCCCCATTTGACCGCTCTGGAACCCCTCCCTTCGGGGAAGTGTCCCCTTGCTCAATAAAGCTTCAAACAACATGCGTTTTATATATTTTATTTGTGCAAATGCAATATGTGATTTAGTGAGAAAATATTAAAAAAAACGTGTAAAACTAACTAAATTTTATGAATAAATCGTCATTTTTCATTATTGGGCAGCATGCGGTTATCGAAGCTTTAAAAAATCCAAAAAGGAAAGTTTTAAGAGTTTTTTTAACAGAAGAAAGTAAAAAAAATATTTATAGAAAAAACCCGAATAAAAACCTTTTAGATGATGTAAAGGTATATTTTAAAACAAAAAAAGAACTGGATAAATATAGTACAAAAGAAAACTTACTCCACCAAGGTTATGTAGCTGAAGTAGAACATCTCGATAAACCTATTTTAAAAGATTATATAAAATCAAAAAATAATATGACATTTGTGTGTTTAGATGGTGTAACCGATCCAAGAAATATTGGATCTGTTATAAGAAGTGCAGCATCGTTTAATATTGATGGAATTATAATTAAAGAAAGACATTTTTCAAATGACAGCAAGCTTATGTACAAAGCTGCTAGTGGTGCAATTGAGTATGTAAATATCTTTGAAGTAGCCAATATAAACTCAACCCTAAAAAATTTAAAAGAAAAAAACTTCTGGGTTTATGGTTTTGATGGAAAAGGTAAAAAGGACTTTACAGACGTGGATTGGAAAGGAAATAATATTCTTTTATTTGGATCTGAAGGATTTGGTATGCATCAGCATACATCTAAATATGCAGATTTCTTAGTAAAGATAAATATTGATAACAAAATTGAGAGCTTAAATATATCAAATAGTGCATCTATTGTATTTCATCATTTAAGTTATATAAAAAAAAAATAGTTGATTAATTGTAAAATAATTAATAATTATTGCGCATGCCCTTGTAGCTCAGCTGGTAGAGCAATTGATTTGTAATCAATAGGTCCGCGGTTCGAATCCGTGCGGGGGCACCATCACTCAATAAAATCACCACTAATTATTTTTGCAAAACTAAAGTTAAGCTAAATTTAATATTCAAATGTGCCAGGATTGGACCAGGATTGTGCCAAGATCAAGTATTCATAAAAAATTTTATTTTAAAGATGAATTATATATTTCGGTAATATTTTCTATATTTTTATTATTTCTTTTGCAATATGCATAAATCATTCTTTCAATAATAAAATCAATCTTTGTGTCTGTCTCTGTAAAAATTATATCCTCTACATAAAAAGTATATACTTGGCCAAGTATATCTGTACTCGGTTTAAAAGAACCATACACAACATGAACAGTGCTTGCCATTGGGATTGGAGATGTAAAGTATAATGAGAAAGGACCTCCACTTGTTATTTTATTTTGAATATCAATATTATGAAATCTAGCATGGGGAGATAAAAGAGCGCCTCCTACAGAAATAGCATATTGGTTATCTTCTTCATCTGGAGCAAGTATTGAAACTTTAGATAAAAATTTATATTTCTTGTCCGATATTTGCTTACCTTTTTTTGGACGCATACTAAATTCTTGAAAATTTTCTTTAACAAATGATTTATAACTTATGTTTGTATAGCTTTTGTGATCTATATTAACTTTTTTTTTATTAATCGTTTTATAAAGATTTTCCAATTTTTGGTTTCTCTCAAATATTTCTTTAGATTTATGCTTAATTCCATATGCAAAAAAATGGTCATCATCTTTTATACAATTTTTATAAGCAATAGACTTTTCTTCATATTTGTATTCATTTTTACAGACTCTTTTTCTAGTAGAGTTTTGCTCACTACAACTGAACAAAAATAAACCCAGAACCACGATCCCTAAAAGTTTTTTTATTAATAACATCTTGCCTTACCATATTTTTTTTTATTAAAGTCCCAGACTGTAATTGTAAATCCACTGAGATTATATTCTGACTTTGCAATTCTACAGGCTAACTCTGCATAAAGATCTGCATTTGGAGGTGGGCTTTTCAAAAATATCCAAAATGATTCTTTTTGAGGAAAACTAGCTTCTGTATAACCAGGGTCATACCATCTTTTCACTAATGCTTTTCTTCGTTCTGCTTCTGAGTTGATTGAAGATGACGTTGAACTTTGACTTGATGTTGTCAAACTTTTTGATGTTGAATTGCTTGTTTTATTTTTTTCTTTTTTTGGTAATGAAGCTCTTGCTTGATCTAAAGTATCGTGCCAAGATTCAAGAGTTCCATTTCCATATTTACATAATAATACTCCACAGGAAACTGGTTCAGATACATACCTAAACACATAGTACTTTTTTTCATTTTCTCCCCAAATAATTTCTGAAGCAACTTCTGAATGATATTCAGATCCCGCTCCAGGAAGTAATGGATCTTCACTAGGATATGAAGTTAAGAAAGCATCAGATAATTGACTCTTTGAAATATTTTTTTTTATTTTTCCACTTGATACAATACTTTCTGTTGTAGCACAGCCGCTCAACAACAAACTCAGAACCACAATACCAAAAAGTTTTTTCATTAATTTTTAATTATTGGCTTTTTAGTTTTTTTATTTCTTTTTCTAGTTCTTCTATTTTTATCATTGCACAGTGTTGATCTAATTTACATAATCTGTGTTGTTTGGCCTGATACTTACAAAATTGTTTTTCCATAGGAGTTCTATCTTGCTCTAATATACATTTAATAGGTTCATGTGCTTCACCATTTATTTCGTGAGCATAAGCAATTCCGCTATAAAATAAACCTAGAGCCAGGATCCCTAAAATTTTTTTCATCATAAACTCTACCACTGCACCCATAGTGTGACCAGACTTAAAATATTTAAAGATTATTATTGCAAACTAATGTTAATTTGAAGTTTTATAGATGATTTGTAATCAATAGGTCCGCGGTTCTAATCCGTGCGGGGGCACCACTAAGAAGTTTCTCTTCTTAATTGTTCAATTTTAATTTTCTTTTGAAGGCTTCTATTTTGATCATACAAAAGATTAAATTTAATTTTTTGATTTGTCTTAATAATGATATTTTTTGCATTTCTTACTTCAATATTGTCAGCTACTGCACTAATTGGTCTTTTTTTTGAATTTAAATTCTTAATTACTATTCTTGACCTATCACTAACTATCTTCCCTTTCCATCTTCTAGGTCTAAAGGGACTTATTGGTGAAATTGATAATTTTTTTGAATTCAAACTTAATATGGGTCCATGAACAGATAAATTATAAGCAGTACTTCCTGCAGGAGTAGATACAAGTACACCATCTGAAACTAATTCTTTAATAATTTTTTTTGAACCATGACTTATTGATAGTGAAGCTGCTTGTCTGCTTTGTCTCAAAATTGACACTTCATTTATTGCTATATGTTTATTTGTACTATTTTTATTATTCTTAACAGTCATTTCTAAAGGTGAAATTGAAATCATTTTTGCTTTATATATATTTTTAATAATATTCTTTGGTGAATATTTATTCATCAAAAAACCATAATTACCGGAATTAACACCATAAAATAATTTATTAGATTTCTTATTCTTTTTTAAAGTTTGAAGCATAAAACCATCTCCACCAATTACTAATATTGTATTTGTTTTTTTTAGCTCCGTTTTTTTAAGTATATTTAATAAAGATTTTTTAATCCTTAAGGAACTTAAATTTTTATCTGAAATAATTTGTATATTTTTCATTTTATTGGTGCCCTCGGCCAGACTCGAACTGGCACTCCGCAAGCGGCAAGGATTTTAAGTCCTTTGTGTCTACCAATTTCACCACGAGGGCATTAATGAATTTCATGAGTATTTATGCTAATATTTATATTTCAACAAGAGTAATAAGTAAATTTTTTTTATTTTATCTCTCTTGCTACTTTTTTTGTTTTAATGGATTTTTACCAAATCTGTTTTGCTTGCTATCTCCTGCCGTGACATACAAAATAAAAAGGTAAATATAGCAAGCTATTCCTATTAATAAAAAGATTATTTCTCCTGCTTTTATAGAATTAAAAGCAAATACTACTTCTATAATTCCAGGTGGTATTGGTATTGCTTGAAACCAACCACTTTTATTAATGTCATGTAGTCTTCTAGCAGTTACTGATATTGCAGGAATAATTATTCCAATAAAAAATATTCCCATCAACCATAGTAAAACTGGTGCAATTAATATTAATAAAAAAAACGCAACATAACCAAGTGCTATAAAAAGAATAAAATACCAATACTCAGATCTACTAGCTCTACCTTTAAAGTCAAAATATTTTTTAAAACAGATTTTAATTGAGTCTAAAAAGTTTGGGGCCATATAATTTTCTAGCTTATCATGTTTTTCAAATTTTTCTGTATAATAATCTGAATTATCACTAGTAATTTCCTCGGTATTTTCCTCAGAAATATCTTGGATAACTTGTTTTGTTTCTGCAACTTCTTCATCTTTGTTTACTTTTATTGCTTCCTCTTTTTTAATTTCTTCTTTAGGCTGAATTCTTTCATTTTGTGTTATGAAAGACTTAATGTCCTCTACTGGTTCTGGTGTATTTTGAATTTCTTCTTCTTTAATAAAATTTAATCCTTCAATTTTTGAAGCTGATGTCCATTTGCCTCTAAGACCTGCTTTAACCTTTGTATTTTCATTTATGGTGTCACTATCAACTAAAGCCTGTAAACTTTCTAAAGAATTAACTGATATCTCTGAACCATTATTGTCTATGAACTTATAAATCATATTAAGTTGGGAATATTATTTTTCCAGCTCTTTCAACAACAAAACCAGCACCACCTTTTCTTAAAACTGCAGGTTCAGAGTTATAATTTGATCCAGTTGAAATTGAAAATACACCTTTAAAATCTCTACCAGCTTTTTCAAAATCTAAATTCATATAAGTTGCCATATTTGATTTCACGGTTGATCCAGGAAATGCAAAATACTTGTTATCAAAAGTCACACACCATATTTCAGCTTTTTCAAATGCTCTTGGAGAACTTGTAAGAATAGTTTTTGTTCCATCCTGACGTTCTTTTCTGTTCAATGCTAGACCACTCCACTTTTGTTTAAATTGAGCAACTTTTGAAAAATCATCTATAGTTTCTCTATATTCAGAAATAAGATCATCATATTTTGCAGCAATAATTTCCTCGTGTGTTTTTGGTTTCTCTTCAACAACTTGATCTTGAGATGAGCTTCCAGATTGTCCTGATCTCGCTGCAGCTCTTCCAACAGATTTTATTTGTTCAGATGTATCTTTTAACCTTCCCTCTAAATCACTTTTCAAAGATCCAACTTTTTTGTCAGCTTCTTCTTGTAATTTTTGTATTCTTCTGTTGTTTAAGTAAACATAAGTACCAACACCAATTATAATTATCAATACAACAATACCAATAATAATTAAATTCCATGGGAGCTGGCTACCGAATTCTTCTTCCAAATTTTCAATTTCTAAAATTAAATTATCAATATTGTTTGTAATATTT
>QCKW01000015.1 GCA_003215055.1 Pelagibacteraceae bacterium AG-410-N23
TATGGTGAGGAAATGCTCAGAATTAAAGACAGACAAGATAGAGAAATGCTTTATGGTCCAACGAATGAGGAGTTAGTCACTGATATATTTAGAACATCTATAAAATCATATAAATCCCTCCCACAGCTTTTATATCATATACAGTGGAAATTTAGAGATGAGATAAGACCAAGATTTGGAATAATGAGATGCAGAGAATTTTATATGAAAGATGCATATTCATTCGATATATCTGATGAAGAGGCATTTTTTTCATATAATAAATTTTTTTTATCTTATTTAAAAACTTTTAAGCGATTAGATTTAACAGCAATTCCGATGGCAGCAGATACCGGACCGATTGGAGGAAATTTATCTCATGAATTTATCATTCTAGCTGATACTGGAGAAAGTAAAATTTTTACTGATAAAAGAGTTTTTGACTTAGACACTAATGATGCAAAATTAGAAAAAAAATCTTTAGATGATATGAGAAAGAAATATGAAGCATATTATTCAGTTACTGATGAAAAGTTTAAAAAAGAAGAATTTGAAAAAAAAGTTTTAGAGGAAAATAGATTAATAACCAAAGGAATTGAGGTTGGTCATATTTTTTATTTTGGAGATAAATATTCAAAGCCAATGGGTGCTTCGGTAGATTTGCCTGGTGGAAAAAAAGATTTTGTTAAAATGGGATCATATGGAATTGGTGTATCTAGATTAGTAGGTGCAATAATTGAGGCTAAATATAATGAAAAAACTGAAGTCATGAAATGGCCAGTTTCTATTGCTCCATATGATTTATCAATAATACCTATGATAAATAAAAATGATAATTCAGCATTAACAAAAGCTGATAATATTTTTTTTGAATTAAAAAAAAATAATATTGAGGCAATAATTGATGATACAGATGAAAATCTTTCATCAAAAATAAAAAAGATGAATTTGATTGGTGCACCTTATCAAATCATTATCGGTAAACAAACAGATGGTGATTTATTAGAGTTTAAAGAGACAGGAGAAGGCTCAAAAAAACTTAAATTAAAAGAAATCATCAAATTCATAACAGAAAAAAAAGTAAAAAATTGATATCCCAACTAGAAAAAGAAATTACTTTTAGATTTTTAAAAGCTAGAAAGAATGATGGTTTTTTAAATATAATTTCAATTTTTTCATTCATAGGGATAGGATTAGGAGTGGCAATTTTAATCATTGTTATGTCTGTTATGAATGGTTTTCGCACTGAGTTGATTAATAAGATTGTTGGTTTTAATCCACATATAACAGTTGATCCCAATTCTAATAAAATTGAAAGAGATAACATAAATAAAAATCTAAAAAATATTTCAAAAGAATTAATTTTTAGTAACTCAGGAGAAGCCATCATAATAAAAAAAAATACATCAAAAGGTATTTTATTAAGAGGCTACGAAAGTAATAATTTTTCAAAATTACAAATTTTTGATAACAATCTTTTTCTTGGAAACAATAAAGTTTTACTGAAAGATTATATTTCAATAGGTAAAGAATTAAGTTTTACTCTTGATTTAGATGTTGGAGACAGTATCACTTTGATGTCATCAGCTGGAGTTGAAACAATTATCGGCAATCTTCCTAAACAAAAAAAATTCATAGTTTCGTCTATTTTTGAAAGTGGGATGGTTGAATTTGATAATAACGTAGCTTTTATTAATTTAAAAACTTTAGAAGAATTTTTTAATTTAAATGACAGTGATAGAAATTTAGAAATATATTTAATGAATCCTCAAAATATTGAGTATCAAAAATCTATTGTACAAAAAAACTTTCCAAATGATTTTGTTTATAGTTGGTCAGATATGAATAGTTCATTATTTTCAGCTTTAAAAGTTGAAAGAAATGTTATGTTTATCATTTTATCTCTAATTATTATTGTTGCAGCATTCAATATAATTTCTGGCTTAACAATACTTGTTAAGAATAAGACACGGGATATTGCTATTTTGAAATCTATTGGAGTTTTGAATAAATCAATTATTAAAATATTTTTTTTAATTGGTGTTATTATAGGAATATCAGCGACTTTATTTGGAATTATCTTAGGAATAACTTTTTCATTATATGTTGAAAACTTGAGACAATTTTTAAGCACAGTTTTTAATATAAGCTTATTTCCAGAGGAAATATATTTTTTAAGTACAATGCCATCTGAAATAAATCTTGCTTCAATTTTGATTATTTCTTTTTGTTCAATTTTAATAACAATATTTGTATCAATATTTCCTGCGTTGAAAGCAGCTAAATTAGATCCAATCAAAGCATTAAAATATGAATAGTTTAATCAAAATATCTAATTTAAGTAAATCTTTTGATGGTCAAAAAAAGATTAAAGTTTTAAAAAAAGTTTCTTTTAATTTTAATAAAGGAAAAATTTATTCTTTAATGGGCCCATCAGGATCAGGTAAATCAACTTTACTTAACTTGCTATCATTAATTGATAGACCAAACTCAGGATCAGTTTTTCTAGAAAATAAAATTATTAATTTTAAAGACTCAAAAAAAAATGACTTAATAAGAGCAAAAAAAATAGGAATTATTTATCAGCAGGATAATTTATTAACTGATTTTACCTCACTTGAGAATGTTTACTTAGCTGGTCTAGCAGGTGGATATGATAAAGAGGCTTCCATCTCAAAGGCGAAAAATTTATTAAAAAAAATAGGATTATCAAATAGATATGATCACTACCCATCACAATTATCAGGTGGTGAAAAACAAAGAGTCTCAATCGCTAGAGCAGTTATAAACAATCCTCAAATAATTTTAGCTGATGAGCCTACGGGTAGTTTGGATTTAGATAGCGCAAAAGAAATTTTCAATCTTCTAAGAAATCAAATAAATTCAAACCGACTTATTATTTTTGCAACTCATAATAGATTTTTTGCTAATAAGTCTGATTGCTTATTGGAAATGGTTAATGGTAATATAAAAGCCATTAATGGCTGAGTCTAAAAATTTTAATCATCTAAAGATCCACTCACAATACTCAATATGTGAAGGTGCAATAAAAATTGATGATCTAAAAGATTTTTCAAAAAGCAAAAAAATTAAATCTTTGGGTTTGTGTGATACTATAAATTTGTGTGGTGCTCTTGAATTTTCTGAAAAAATATCAAAAATTGGCATTCAACCAATTATAGGAACTCAAATAAATTTCAAATACAATGAAATTACAGGCCTTTTACCCTTGTTTGCATTAAATGAAGTTGGTTATAAAAGAATAATTGAACTTTCATCATCATCGTATCTTAAAAACGATGAAATGTCTGATCCATATTTAGTATTTGAGGAAATATTAAAAGATAATAATGGCATTGCTATACTGTCAGGTACAGTTAATGGTTTCTTTGGAAAATTATTTGATAAAGGAAAATTTACAGATATCACAAGTTTACTTACAAAATTAAAATTAAATTATGGGAATAGATTTTATATTGAGATTCAACGACATAGTGATTTGAACGAAGATGAGTTTGAAAAATTTAATCTTAGTCAATCTGAAAAATTAAAAATACCTATAATTGCAACTAATGAAGTTTTTTATCTTAATCAAGATATGCATGAAGCTCACGATGCTTTAATTTGTATTAAAAATAAAACTTATATAAATGAAAAAAATAGAATTAAATTTAGTAATCATCATTATTTAAAAGATGATGCTGAAATGGAAAAATTATTTTCTGATTTGCCTGAAGCACTAGAAAATAATTATAATTTTCCTTATCGTTGTAGTTTTAGACCTTTAATTTCAAAACCAGTACTACCAAATATAAGTTCTGACAAAGGTGGAAATGCTGATGCAATATTAAAAAAAGAATCTTTTGATGGTTTAAAAGAAAAATTTTCAAAATTTTTTAATCTTAAAGAAAATGATTTCTTATCAGATCAAAACTTTTTGAAATATAAAGATAGACTAGACCACGAATTAAACATTATTATTGAAATGAAATACTCAAGTTATTTTTTAATAGTATCTGATTATATTAAATGGGCTAAAAAAAAAGATATACCAGTTGGTCCTGGAAGAGGATCTGGTGCTGGCTCATTGGTAGCTTGGTGTCTTTCAATAACAGATGTTGATCCATTAAAATTTAATCTAATTTTTGAGAGATTTTTAAATCCTGATCGTATATCTATGCCAGATTTCGATATCGATTTTTGTGAGGAAAAAAGAGATTTAGTTTTTAAATATTTGACTGAAAAATATAAAGAAAGTGTAGCTCATATAATCACTTTTGGAAAACTAAAAGCAAGAATGGTAATTCGAGATGTTGGAAGAGTGTTAGGTTTAGCTTACGGCTTTGTAGATTCTATCTCTAAAATGATTCCATTTGATCCTTCTAGGCCTCAAAATTTGTCAGAATGTATTGCAAGCGAACCTAGATTACAAAAACTTATTAAAGAAGATCCAAGAGTTAAAAAATTAACAGACCTTTCTCTTAAACTAGAAGGTTTAAATAGAAATGTTGCAACGCATGCAGCTGGAGTTGTTATAGCAGATAAAAAATTAATAGAAGTTGTTCCTTTATATAAAGATTCAACAGCTGACTTGCTATTACCATCAACACAATTTGATATGTATTCAGCGGAAAATGCTGGGCTCATTAAATTCGACTTTCTTGGTTTAAAAACTTTAACTGTAATTAACAATACGCAAAAATTAATAAAAAAAAGAGAAAAAAATTTTAATATTGATAACATAAAATTTGATGATCAAAAAGTATTTGATTTATTATCATCAGGAAATACAGCTGGATTATTTCAAATTGAGAGTGCAGGTATGCGTGAAGCATTAATTCAAATGAAACCAAATCATATCGAGGATATAATTGCACTGGTAGCACTTTACAGGCCTGGTCCAATGAGCAATATTCCTATTTATAATGATTGTAAACATGGAAGACAAAAACCAGATTACTTACATCCGCTCCTAGAGGAAATTTTAAAACCAACATATGGTGTAATAATCTATCAAGAACAAGTAATGCAGATTGCTCAAAAATTATCTGGCTTCACAGCTGGTCAAGCAGATATTTTGAGAAGGGCAATGGGTAAAAAAAAAAGAACAGAACTTGAAAAACAAAAAGAAAATTTTATTTCAGGAGCTGTTAAAAATGGGATTAGCAAAGATGTTGCTGCTGGAATTTTTTTGAAAATAGAGCCTTTTGCAGAATATGGTTTTAATAAAAGTCATGCCGCAGCCTATGCTATTATTTCTTATCAAACAGCATTCTTAAAAACTTATTACCCAAAAGAATTTTTGGCTGCATCAATGAGTATGGATATCTCTAATCAAAATAAATTAAGTGAATTTTATGAAGAGTTAAAAAGATTGAATATCAAAATAATGAGACCAGATATTAATCATTGTTATGCGGACTTCAGAAATGATGATGATAATTTTTATTATGCCTTGGGTGCCATTAAAGCTGTAGGTTATGAAGCCATTTCAAATATAGTAAATGAAAGAATTAAAAATGGAAAATTCAAATCAATTGATGATTTTTTAAACAGAGTAAACCCAAAAGATATTAATAAACTTCAGTTAGAAGGGTTAGTTAAAGCTGGTGCATTTGATAATCTAAATGAAAATAGACAATCATTATTTAAATCTATACCCAATTTTATAACAAAATCTAAAAATATTTTTGAAAATAGGTCTGCAAATCAGATTGCATTATTTAGTGAAATTGAAACACAAGAAAAAAATTTTGTTACCCTGATTTCTGATTGGAATTTTGAAGAAAGATTATCTAAAGAATTTGAAGCAATTGGTTTTTATATTTCTGATCATCCGCTAAATCAATTTAAAGAAATATTTAATGATTATAAGATAATTAATTTTCAGCTATTTAATAGTGATAATCAAATTAAAGAGGCAAATATTGCTGCGACATTATTAAAAATACAAGAAAGAAAAACTGCTAAAGGGAATTCCTATGCAGTTCTCAAGTTAACAGATTTATCAAGCGTTTTTGAACTTTTTATTTTTTCAGATACACTAGAATTAAACCGAAATATTTTAAAAGAAGGAAATTCTTTAATTTTAAAAATTTCAAAATCATCATCTAATGAAGAAAATAGATTTAGACGAATAAATGTTCAAAAAATAGGTTCTTTAAAAGATTTATTCAACAACCCTATTAATGAAGTTATTTTTGATTTGAAATCCCTAGATGAGCTTGAGGAAGTTTCAAAACTGATAATAAAACCAGGTAATACAATGGTAAATATTAATATTGAAAATGGGGAAATAGGTTTAAATTTTAAGCTAGAAAATAAAAGGAATTTAGATAGAAAAACTCTAAATTTGTTAAGAAATAAGGAAATTTCAGCTATAATTAAGTAATTTACGCTTGTTTAATAACTAAAATCTTTGTAAATATGCTGCAAATTAATTAACACGCACACAGTTATTGGTTTTAAACCTCCGGTCCTTTATTGGAAATTACTGTGGTGGCTTAACCGGGAATAAATATGAAGATACCAAATTTAACAATACAACAATTATTAGAAGCAGGAGTTCATCTAGGTCATAAAACTCTAAGATGGAACCCAAAAATGAAAAGATATATTTTTGGGAAAAGAGACTCGATTCACATAATAGATCTAACTCAAACTCTAGAATTAACTAAAATAGCTTTAGAAAAAGTTTATGAAACTATTTCAAATAATGGTAAAATTTTATTTGTTTCAACTAAAAAACAAGCATCTGAAGCAATTGCTGAAGTTGCAAAAGAAACAGATCAATATTTTGTGAACTACAGATGGTTAGGTGGAATGTTAACTAATTGGGGAACAATTTCAAATTCAATTAAAAAATTAAAAAAACTAGAGGTTGATCTTACATCTGAAAATAGAGGTTTTACTAAAAAAGAACTTTTAAAAATGAGTGTTAAAAAAGATAAATTACAACGATCTCTAGGAGGAATCGCTGATATGAAGAAAGTACCAGATTTGGTGTTTATAATTGATACTAACTATGAGTCATTAGCAATCCAAGAGTCGGTAAAGTTAGGTATACCGATTATAGCTATTCTAGATAGTAACTCTAATCCTGATGGCATTGACTATCCTATACCTGGCAATGATGATGCTCGAAGAGCAATTGATCTTTATTGCAGTTTAATCAAAGAAACAATTGTATCAGCAAAAAAAGAAGCTCCAAAGATTGAAACAAAAAAACCTACTGAAAAAAAAGACGTAGTTTCAAAAAAATCAAAGACAGTTCAAGAAATTGATCGTGAAAAGTTAGAAAAAAAGTTTTCTAAAAAAAAATTAAATTAACATGAGCGATATAGAAAAAGTTAAAAAATTAAGAGAGGCAACAGGGGCAGGATTTAAAGATTGTAATCTAGCAATAAAAGAGTCTAAAGGTGACTTAGAAAAAGCTGTTGAAATTTTAAGAGTTAAAGGAATTTCTAAGGCATCAAAAAAAATGTCTAGAGATGCAAAAGAAGGTGTTGTGGCAGTAAGTGGAGATGAAAAAAAGACATCAATAATTGAAGTCAATTGTGAGACTGATTTTGTTGCTAAAAATGAAAACTTTATCAATTTTGTAAAAGAATTGAGTGAAATTAATAATGATAAAAATTCTAATTTAGATGAATTGAAAAAAGCAAAAATGAATAATGGAAATTCAGTTGAAGATAATTTAGTTGCATTAATTGCTAAAATTGGTGAAAAAATTACAATTGGTAAAACAAAAACTATTTCAAACTCTACTTCTAAAAATTATCATTATTTACATACTGTTGTTAAAGATAATTTAGCAAAATTAGCTGTAGTTGTTTCACTTGAGTCAAAAGATAATTCTGATGTAATTAAAAATTTTGGAAAACAGCTTTCGATGCACATTGCAGCATCTAATCCTTTAGCTTTAGAATCAAATTTAATTGATAAAGAGATAATTGAAAAAGAACAAGAATTAGTGGCTGAAGAACTTAAAAACTCAGGCAAACCAGAGGATATTGCTAAAAAAATTAGTTTAGGTAAGATGAACAAGTTTAAAGAGGAGAATGCATTGTTAACTCAACCATGGGTGATGGAACCAAAAAAGAAGGTTCAAGATATTATTAAAGAACTGTCTATTAATGATTTAAAAATCAAGGAGTTTAGTAGAATAAAGATAGGGGAATAATGTTTGATGAGAAATCACATAACCTCAAGATGGATAAAGCAATAGAGGTATTTTCAAAAGAATTGACTTCGTTAAGAACTGGAAGAGCTAATGCAGCAATGTTAGATCTTGTTAAAGTTGATGTGTATGGTCAACAAATGCCAATTAATCAAATTGGAAGTATTACTACACCAGAGCCTAGAATGATAAATATTCAAGTTTGGGATCAAAACAATGTTCCATTGGTGGATGCTGCAATTAAGAAATCAGAATTAGGATTAAATCCACAAATAGATGGCCAACTTTTAAGATTACCAATTCCAGAATTAAATGAAGAAAGACGAATTGAATTAAAAAAAATGATTAAATCAATGGGAGAAAAATGCAAAGTTTCAATTAGAAATATACGTAGAGATGCAAATGATGAATTAAAGAAACTTTTAAAATTGAAAGAAATTGGTGAAGATGAAGAAAAAACATTTGAAAAAAATGTTCAAAATATTACAGACAAACATATTCAAATCGTTGATGAGAAGGTCTCAGCAAAAGAAAAAGAAATAATGACAATATGAACCCTTTGAAACACGTAGCCATTATCATGGATGGTAATGGAAGATGGGGTCTTAAATTTAAAAATTCACGTAATGCAGGTCACAAAGCAGGTCTAAATACAGTTGAAAAAATAATTAAAGAAACAATTAAAAAAGACATAAGTTTTTTAACATTATTTGCATTTTCTACGGAAAATTGGAAAAGACCCAGAAAAGAGATAAATTATCTATTTAGTTTATTGGAAAATTTTCTAATCAACAGAATTGAAGATTTGCACAAACAAAATATTAAACTTAAAATTCTAGGATCTAAAAAGTTTTCACCAAGACTAAATAAACTTTTAAATGACTCTGAAAAAAAGACTTCAAAAAATACCAAGTTACAAATTAACCTTGCATTAAATTATGGTTCTAAATCTGAATTAATAAACGCTTTTAAAAAGATGAAAAAAAACAAAAATACTATTACTGAAAAAAATTTAAGTAGAAATTTACAAACCAAAAATATACCAGATCCTGACTTATTAATTAGAACTGGTAATACCAAAAGATTAAGCAATTTCTTATTATGGCAACTTGCGTACTCAGAAATCTTCTTTGAAAAAAAGTTATGGCCTGCCTTCAATGAAAAAGATTATAATAAAATTATTAAAGAATATAAAAGTATAAAACGAAATTTTGGTAAAATATGATCAATAAAGAATTACAAAAAAGAATACTTAGCTCAATAATCTTAATACCAATAGCAATATTTTTTATTTACCAAGGAACATTATTTTTTGGTTTTTTTCTAAGTATTTTTTTTCTAGCTACATCTTATGAATGGATTAAAATGAACAAGATTACTTCTCTTAAGATTACTGGGGTATGCTATCTTTTTTTTGCATTTACCTCTGCATATTTATTAAGAGAATATTCACTCGGTTTATTTATTTTAATATTAATCATTTGTATCTTTACTGATCTTGGTGGATATATATTTGGTAAAATTTTTAAAGGACCAAAATTAATTAAGATAAGTCCAAAAAAAACATACGCTGGTTCTTTAGGAGGATTTATTCTATCATTAGTTGCTGCTTTAATATATTCAAAATATACATTTTTAGGAGGTCTAATTAATCTGAATTTATCATTATTGACAGGTATGGGTGTAAATAAAACTTATCTTTTATTTATTTTAGTTATTTCTCTTATAAGTCAAATTGGTGATTTAATAATTTCCTATTTTAAAAGATTAGCAAAAGTTAAAGATACTGGAAATTTATTGCCAGGACATGGTGGTCTATTAGATAGAATTGATGGTATCATTTTTGCAATACCTATCTCATATTTATTATTAAATTATTTAAGATAATGAAAAAAAAAATTGCTATATTAGGTTCAACAGGGTCAATTGGAAAAACCTTAATCAATATAATTAAAAAAGATAAAAAAAAATTTGATATCGTTCTTTTAACTGCAGAAAAAAACTACTCTGAACTACTTAAACAAGCTAAATTATTTAAAGTTAAAAACTTAATTATAAGTGATAAAAAAAAATATCTAGATTTAATAAAAAAAAAAAGTGTTAAAAATTTAAAAATATATAATAATTTTGATCAATTAGGCTCAATATTAAAAAAAAAAATAGACTATTCTATGTGCGCAATATCTGGAATTAATGGACTTGAGCCGTCTTTAAAAATAATAAAATATTCAAAAAAAATAGCTTTGGCTAATAAAGAATCAATTATATGCGGATGGAACTTAATTAAAAAAGAATTAAAAAAAAACAAAACTCAGTTTTTACCAGTAGACTCAGAACATTTTTCAATTTGGTCACTGATTGATAAAGAAAGTAAAAATATTATTGATAAAGTTTTCATTACAGCATCTGGTGGCCCATTTCTAAAATGGCCATTGTCAAAAATCAAAAATGCTACACCAAAAAATGCATTAAAACACCCAAATTGGTCAATGGGAAAAAAAATATCTATCGACTCTGCTACTATGATGAATAAAGTTTTTGAAGTGATTGAAACTCAAAAAATTTTTAATTTACCTAAAGAAAAAATTGGAATTCTTATTCATGAAAAATCATACGTGCATGCAATAGTTGAATTCAAAAATGGTCTTAAAAAATTACTTGCACATGATACTAATATGAGAATTCCTATATTTAATACACTTTATCATAACACCGCTAAAACAATTAAAAGTAATAATTTGGATATCAAAAAATTTAATAACTTGAATTTTAGACCCATAGATAAAAAAAAATTTCCATCTATTAAAGTTTTAAATAGAATATCTAATAAAGATACTATGTTTGAGACAGTTTTAGTAAGTGCAAATGATGAATTGGTAAATTTATTTTTGAATAAAAAAATTTTATTTAATCAAATAATTAAAAATTTAATAAAAATAATAAATATGAAAGAATTTCATAAATTTAGAAATAAAAAGCCTCGAAATATTAAAGAAATATATAATCTCAATAACTCTGTTAGATTGAAAATTAGAGAGTTATGTATATAAGTTCAAGGATGTTTAGATATCTACTATACATATTATTGATATTATTTAATACTACTTTTGTTTATTCAGAAATAGTTAATGATATTAAAGTAAATGGAAATGACAGAGTTTCAAAAGAGACTGTAATTCTTTTTTCTGATATAAAAAAAGGCGATGATATTGATAATTCAATACTGAATAAATCACTCAAAAATCTTTATGAAACAAATTTTTTTGATGATGTTAAGCTCTCATTTGAAAATCAAATTTTATTAATTACAGTAAAAGAACTTCCTGTAATTCAAGAAATTGTTATCAATGGTATAAAAAGACAAACAACTGTAAAAGAAATAAAAGATTTAATTTCTTTAAAAGAAAAAAACCCATTTAACAAGGCTCAGATCAAAAGTGATCTTAATTTAATTCTCAATCTTTTTAAACAAAGTGGTTATTATCTTGTTGATGCAAAAGTTGAAGTTGAAGATAATAACAATGGAACAGTAAATATTGTTTATAATATTGATAGAGGAGAGCGAGCATCTATAACCAAAATAGAATTTATTGGAGACAAGAAGTATAAAAATAGAAAATTACACAGCATTATTACATCTGAAGAAAGTAAATTTTGGAAATTTATTTCAAATAAAAAATATTTAAATATTGAAAGAATAAATTTGGATAAAAGATTGTTAAAAAACTTTTATTTAAATAAAGGTTATTACAATGTTGAAATTAATGATGCTTATTCTTCAATCGTAAATAATGAAGAATTTATCTTAACATTTAACATTGACGCTGGAAAAAAATATTTTTTTGGAGATTTATCTATAAATCTACCTGATGATTTTGACCCAAAAAAATTTAAAAATTTAAATAAAACCTTCTTAGATCTAAAAGGAAAAAAATATTCACAAAGGGATATACAGAAAATTTTAGATGAAATAGACAAAATTGCTTTATTTGAAAACTATGAGTTTATTGATGCCAATGTAACGGAAATTGTTAATAATGATAAAATTGATTTTAATTTTGATATTTTAGAAACAAAAAAAGTTTATGTAAAAAAAATAAACATTTTAGGAAACAACATTACATCTGAAGAATTTATTAGAAATCAATTAATTGTTGATGAAGGTGATCCATTTAATAAAATTTTACATAATAAATCGATAAATATATTGAAATCCAAAGGTATTTTTGGATCTGTATCGTCTAGAGTAATTGATACAGATGAAAATGACCAAAAAATAATTGATTTAATAATTGAAGAAAAAGCAACAGGTGAAATTTCGGCTGCGGCTGGATTTGGTACAGATGGTTCAAGTATCTCTTTAGGAATTGCAGAAAATAATTTCAATGGAAAAGGAATTAATCTTGAAGGAGATATTTCAATTGGTGAAGACTCTGTTAAAGGGTCATTGAGTTATACACATCCAAATTTTGCGTATTCAGATAGAGCTTTAACCACTTCTTTACAGGCAAAAACTACTGATAAACTTAAGGATTATGGTTACAAAAGTACTCTTAATAGGGCAGCACTAGGAACAAGTTATGAACAATTTGAAAATTTTTACTTTTCACCATCTGTATCAATTTCTGCTGAAAAAATTGAAACATCTTCAAATGCATCAACAGCTTATAAAAAACAGGAAGGGTCATATTTTGATACATTATTGAATTACAGTTTATCATATGACAAAACAAATTCTCCATTTCAACCAACTGACGGTTTTTATAGTTCATTTTTTCAGGAATTACCTCTAGCCTCCGATCAACTAACAATTATAAATGGTTATACATTTACAAGTTATAATGAATTAGGTGATGATTTTGTTGTGTCAGCAGGAATTTATACTAGAGCTGTTAATTCTTTAGAAAGTGATAAGGATGTAAGAGTTTCTAAAAGATTATATGCACCACAAAGAAGATTGAGAGGTTTTGAGACTGGAAAAGTTGGTCCAAAAGATGGTAGTGATTATGTTGGAGGAAATTATGTGGCTACAGCCAACATTTCAACTACAGTCCCTTTCATTTTTCAAACTTTTGAAAACACTGATTTAAAAATATTTTTTGATGCTGGAAATGTATGGGGTGTAGATTATTCGAGCACAATAGATGAAAGTAATAAATTAAGATCTTCTACTGGAGTAGCACTCGAATTATTAACTCCACTTGGCCCATTATCTTTTAGCATTGCAGAGACAATCACTAAAGCCTCAACTGATGTTACTGAGTCTTTTAGATTCCAGCTAGGAACAACATTTTAATGTTTAAAAAAACATTATTTTTTCTGTGTTTTTTTTTATTTTCATTGAATTCGTATAGTTTAGATCAAGTAGTAATAGTTGATATTGATTATTTATTGAATAACTCAAAAGCTGGAAAAAGCATTCAAGAACAGCTTAAAAAAATTAACGACGCAAGAATTAAAGAAATTAAATCAAAAGATAAATTATTTAAAGATAAAGAAGCAAAACTAATTGCTCAAAAAAAAATTTTATCTGAACAAGAATTTGCAAAAAAGGTAAGTGATCTAAAAAAAGAAGTAATAAATTCTAATTCATTAAGAAAAAAAGAGATGGAACAATCAAATAAAAAAAGAAATGATGCACTATCAAAGTTACTAAAAGAAATTAATCAATTATTAATTGAATATTCTGAAAGAACTAAAATTTCAATGATGCTAGATAAAAAAAATGTTATTATTAGTAAAAATGAAAATGACATCACAAAAGAAATACTTAATCTTCTAGATAAGAAAATAACTAAAATAAAGATTAATTAAATGACAGTTTTGAATAAAAAAGATATAGCAAATTTGCTCCCTCATCGTGAACCAATGCTTTTAATTGATGAATTACGGGATATAAAAAAATTACATTCTGCAACAGCAATTATGAATGTTAAAAAAGATGGGTTTTATGTTCAAGGTCACTTCCCTGATAATCCAGTTATGCCTGGTGTTTTAATAGTTGAAGCGTTTGGACAAGCAGCAGCTGCTTTAACAGCTCATGGCATCGACAAGAAAGAATATGAAAATAAATTAGTTTTTTTAATGAGTGTTGAAAAAGCTAGATTTAGAAACCCAGTAATTCCTGATTGTAAATTAGAGTTAAAAATAGAGGCTATTCGATCACATGGTAAAGTATGGAAATATAAAGGTGACGCTTTTGTCGGAGAAAAAAAAATGGCTGATGCGCAATGGTCAGCAACTATTGTCGATAGAAAATAATTAGTAATATTTCTTGATACTAAGAATTTAGAATTTTTTGATAAGTATAAATTAATGATTAATCCTTTTTTTAAAAAATGTAGGACCTTTTAAAATACAAAATCTCTTAATTTCATCAGGTATTAGTAATAAAGATAATTTTAAAAATGATAAGATACATGATGTAAAAGATTTATCTTCAGCAACTGATAAGGATATAACTTTTTTTCATTCACAAAAGTATTCTGACTTGGCCTCAGATACTAAAGCGTCGTATTGTGTTACTCTCAACAATCTATCAAAATTTCTACCAAATACATGTAAAAAAATAATAGTAGAAAATGTTTTATTAAGTATGGCCAATGTGACAAAAGAATTTTATCCTAATTCAATCACAGATGACTTTGATAATTCAGTAAAAGATATTGATAAAACAACATTTAAGAAAAAAGTTAAATATGGAAAAAATATTTTGATTGGTAAAAATGTTAAAATTGGTAAAAATTGCCTTATAGGTCATAATACTATTATTGAAAAGAATGTATCAATAGGATCTAATTGTTCTATTGGTTCAAATGTAATTATTAGAAATACAATTGTTAAAGATAATGTCAGTATTCTTGATGGTTGTGTTATAGGTAAAAAAGGTTTTGGTTTTTTTCCAAATAAAAATAATAATATTAGATATCCTCATATTGGAATAGTTATAATCAATGAAAATTCTGAAATAGGATGTGGATCAACAATTGATAGAGGGTCTCTTTCTAATACCGTAATTGGTAAAAATGTTTTTCTAGATAATCAAATTCATATAGCTCACAACAACAAGATTGGAAATAATTGTATTATTGCAGGACAAGTAGGAATGGCTGGAAGCTCTTCTTTAGGAGATAATGTTATGATAGGTGGTCAAGCTGGTATCTCTGGTCACTTAAAAATTGGAAACAATGTTCATATCGGTGGTGGGAGTGGAGTAATTAATAATATTGAAGATAATTCAAAGGTAATGGGATATCCGGCAAAAAATTTAAGGGATTTTATTAGAGAAAATAGATGATTCATAAAACAGCAATAATTGATGTTAAATCTAAGATTGATAAAAATGTTGAGATTGGTCCTTATACCGTTATTGGACCCGATGTAGAGATACAAGAAGGCACTAAAATTCAATCGCATGTTAGTATCATAGGTCGAACTAAAATCGGCAAAAACAATAAGATTTATCCATTTGCTTCAATTGGAAATGATCCGCAGGATCTAAAATATAAAGGAGAAAAAACTGAGCTTGTAATTGGTGATGGAAACACAATAAGAGAATATACAACAATAAATACAGGAACAGTTGGAGGAGGTGGATTAACAAAAATTGGAGATAACTCCCTATTAATGATTGGTGTTCACATAGCTCACGACTGTATAATTGGAGACAATGTTGTTATTGCTAATAGTGCTGCAATTGCAGGCCACGCTGAAATAGGTGATCAAGTTATAATAGGAGGGAATTGTGGTGTTCAACAATTCACAAGAATTGGCAAAATGGCCATGATAGGTGGTATGACAGGTGTATCTAGAGATGTAATACCATATGCAGTTTCACTAGGAAATAGAAATTATTTAGATGGAATAAATATTATTGGTCTTAGAAGAAAAAATATTTCTAACAAAGATATAATTTGTTTATCAGATGCCTATAAAGAAATATTTAAAACTGAAAGCTTGAATGAAAACCTATCTAAATTAAATGGAAATTTTAAAGATAATATTTTTGTTCAGGAAATAATAAACTTTATAAATAAGGATAAAAAAAGACCAATTTGCACGCCTTATTCAAAATAAAATGATAGGTTTATTTCTTGGAAAAACAGATTTCCCAAAAAAAATACTTAATAAATTAAAAAAAAGGAAGATAAAATACTTTATAATAGATTTGACAAAAAAAAATCTTTTCAAAAAAGATAAAGATTCACACTTTATAAGTATAGGTAGATTTGGACAGATACTTAATCTGATAAATAAAAAAAAATGTAGAAAAGTTATTTTTGCTGGAAAAATTGATAAACCAAAAATTTCAAAATTAAGACTAGATATAAAAGGTATTTATTATATGCCCAGAATCATTAAAGCAGCAAAACTTGGCGATGCTGCTATTTTAAAGGAATTAATAAAAATTCTAGATGAAAACAAGATCAAAGTAATTAAATCAAACTTTTATAATCCCGAATTAACATTATCAAAAGGCAATTATACTAAATCTAAACCTTCGAAATCAAATCTCATGGCCATTAAAATCGGAATAGATACTTTTAAAAAAATTAATTCTTATAATCATGTGCAAGGTTTAATTGTTAGAAATAAAAAAATTATTTCAAGAGAAACTGTAAAAGGTACAAAAAAAATGATACAATCTATTAAAAAAGATAAGAATAATCCTGGAATATTAATCAAATTTCCTAAGAAAAAACAAGATTTAAGAGCGGATTTACCAACTATAGGTCTTGATACTTTAAAAGATTGTAAAAAAGTTGGCATTAATGGAATTGTTCTTAAAGCGAAGCAAAATATTTTTTTGGATAAAGAAAAATCTATTAAATTCGCGAATAAAAATAAAATCTTTATTAGTATTATATGAAAAAAAAAATATTCATTTTAACTGGTGAAGCTTCAGGTGATAAATTAGCTTCAACAGTAATTTCAAAACTTAATCAATATAATGATAGAATTGATTACCTTTCTGTTGGAGGATCAAATCTTTCTAGATTAGGAATTAAATCAATTTTTGATTTAAAAGAAATTACTTATATCGGTTTTACTAGTGTTATTTTGAATATTTTTAAGATAAAGAAAAAAATTGATCTTACTGTAAATGAAATTGTTAAATTTGATCCAGATATAATTTTTAGTGTTGATAGCCCTGATTTCACGTTAAGAGTTTCTGAGAAAGTTAAAAAGATAAAATCTAATATAAAAATTATCCATTACGTAGCACCTCAAGTTTGGATTTGGAGAGAAAACAGAGTCAAAAAATTTAAAAAATTTGTTGATCACTTTTTATTGTTATTCGATTTTGAAAAAAAATTTTTTGACAAAGAAAATATTAAAAATACCTTTGTTGGCCATCCTTTATTAGAAAAATATGACTCAAAAATTGATATATCATATATTTCAAAAGGAAAAAAGATAATCTCTCTTTTTCCTGGAAGTAGATTTTCAGAATTAAAAACTCTTTTTCCAATTTTGATTAATTTTGTAAAGTTAATGAATAAAAAATTTAATGAATATACTTTTGTCTTTCATTCAACAGATGAAAATAAAGATTTAATACAAAAAATGTTACATGATTTTCATCTAGAAAATACCGAAGTTGTTTTTGATAAAGATATTAAATCTGCAATTTTATTAAATTCAATTTTTGCTGTTGCAAAATCAGGCACAGTATCACTTGAAATTTGTAATGCAAAAGTTCCATCAATCATAATATATAAGATTAATTTTATTAACTTCATGATTATGAAATTCTTAGTTAAAGTGAATTTTGCAAATATAATTAATATTATAAATAATAAAGAAATTATTCCTGAACTTCTTCAAAGTGAATGTAACTCAAAAGAAATATTTAAATCTGTTAATTATTTTCTTAAAAATCCAAATTTTGCAAAAAAACAAGTTGATGATTGTTCACGAACCTTAGAACAAATTAGATCCAAAACATCATCAAGCGAGGAGGCTGCTAAAATACTAGTTGAATATCTTATTACTTAGTCTTTTACTCACTTCTTCTTTACCAAGAGAAACAATTATATCATAAATACCAGGTCCAAATTTTGAACCTGTTAAAGCTATTCTTAAAGGCTGGCCAACTCCTTTAAAATTTGTATCATTTGATTTAATCAGTTCATTTACTATTGGCTCTAATTTTTCTTTGTTTAGTTTATCAATCTTTTCAAATTGAGCATTGAAGTCTGAAATGACTTTTTTAGATTTATCATCAATTAACTTAATATCTTCTTGATTAAAATTAACCTCATCTAACATTATATATTGACTATTATTAAAAATATCTTCTAAAGTTTTAGCTTTATTTTTAAGGAATGTTAGAGATTTTTTAATTTTATCTTTTTTATCTGATTTTATTTCATTTTTATATAATTTGCAGTAATTTTCTAGTTGATTAAATAAATCATTTTCATCAATATTTTTGATATAGTGTTCATTCATTGATAAAATTCTACTCATATCTAATTTAGATGGGGATTTACCAATTCCTTCAAGATTAAAATGTTTAATACTTTCATCTAAAGTGAATATTTCTTTATCCTTATAAGACCATCCTAATCTTAAAAGATAATTTCTTAGAGCATCTGGCATTATACCAATTTTGGAGTAATCATCTAATGTAGAAGCTTTGTCCCTTTTTGATAATTTCTTTCCTTCAATTGTGTGAATTAAAGGTATATGTGCAAAAGAAGGCAATTCCCATTTCATAGCTTGATAGATTTGTATTTGTTTAAAAGTATTTATTTTGTGGTCATCACCTCTAATTATATGTGTCATATTCATTTGATGATCATCTACTGATGCAGATAAGTTATATGTTGGAGTTCCATCATTTCTTAAAATAACAAAATCTTCAATAGTATTATTATCTATTTCAATATCTCCTTGAACTAGATCTTTTAATAGAGATGTTCCATCTATTTTACTTTTAAATCTTATAACAGGTTTAATATCTTTTGGAGCATCAGCTTCTTTTTTATCTCTCCATTTTCTATCGTAGATATAAGGAATTTTTTTTTGTTTTGCTCTTTTTTTTTGCTCTTCTATTTCTTCAGTTGAACAATAACATTTATATGCTTGACCTTTTTTAAGTAATTCATTTGCAACTTTAATGTGATCATCTATTTTTTTTGATTGTATATATTCTTCTCCATCATAACTAATACCAATCCAATTAAGAGATTTTATAATTTGATTTCTGTATTCTTCTTTTGATCTTTCTTTATCAGTATCTTCAACTCTTAGATAAAAATTACCTTTTTGGTTTTTAGAATACAACCAATTAAATAAAGCTGTTCTTACACCACCAATATGTAAAGGCCCAGTAGGAGATGGAGCAAATCTTGTTGCTACTTTTTTCATTAAAAATGTTTAGACTATTTTATTAGAAGTTTCTATATAAAGATACTAATACACCCTGAACTTTAACTCTATCTGGGCCAAAAATTTTAGTTTCGTAGTTTTTATTCGCACTTTCAAGTGCTACAACTTTCCCTTTTTTTCTTATTCTTTTTAACATTGCTTCTTGCTCATCAATTAAAGCAACAACTATTTTTCCATTATCAGCTGTATCTGTTCTTTTTATTATTACAGTATCACCCTCATTTATACCAGCCTCTATCATTGAATCTCCTTGAACTTTAAGACCAAAATAATCACCATTTTTTTCTAAATTACTTGGTAATGGAATTCTTGAGACTTCATTTTGAATGGCTTCAACAGGTGTTCCAGCTGCAATCTTACCTAAAACTGGCACCTCATTTTCATCAGATGATATACTTTCTTCATCTAATCCACCTTTAATAATGCTTGGTGAAAAACTATTATAAATATCATTTGCTGAAGCAGTTTCTGGTAATTTTATAACTTCTAACGCTCTAGCTTTGTGAGCAAGTCTTTTAATAAATCCTCTTTCCTCTAATGCACTTATTAATCTATGAATCCCTGACTTAGATTTCAGATTTAAAGAATCTTTCATCTCCTCGTAAGAAGGAGACACGCCAGAGCTTCTCAACTTCTTGTTGATAAATAAAAGCAGATTTTTTTGTTTTTTTGTTAGCATAAGAACAAATATCGTACAGAATCTGTTCTACAAAAGTTCTCTACAATTCTCAATAGTAAAAAAAGTAAATAAAATAGGGGCTTATTTGACTAAAGAACAGAAAAAATAGAATTATTATCCAAATCTTTCAAAAGTGATTCACCAATTAAAAAAGTTTTAATAGAAGTTTTATTAGAGAGTTCTAAAAGCTCATCCTTTGTTTTAATTCCACTTTCAGAAATTAATGGACCAGGGTGATTAACTAAAATATCATGAATATCAAAAGTTGTATTTATATCAGTTTTTAAAGTTTTAAGATTTCTATTATTTATTCCTATCAAAGCATCTTTAAATCTTAAAGCACGCCTTGCTTCTTCAACAGTATGAACTTCAACAATTACAGACATGTTTAATCTAAATGCTTCGTTATATAAATCATCAGCAAGTTTATCACTTACACCAGCTAAGATAATTAATACTGCATCAGATCCGTAACTTTTTGCCAAAGGTATTTGAAATTTATCTATAAAAAAGTCTTTACATAGCGTTGGTAAATTAACTTTTTGTTTTATCTTGCTAATATGTTCCAAGTTTCCTAAAAAAAAATCTTCTTCAGTTAAAACCGATAAACATGAAGCTTTTTTATCGTTATATATATTGGCTATTTTAACAGGATCGTAATCTTTGATGATAATTCCTGCTGAAGGACTAGCTTTTTTAATTTCAGCAATAATTGAAAATTTTTTTTCTTTTATATTATTTTCAATTTTTTCTTTAAAATTAATAAATGATTTATTAGTATTAATTAATTTATCTAATGAGTCTTGTGTAATAGTTTTTTTTAAATTTACTATTTTTTCAATTTTCTTTTTAATTATTTTCTTAAGAACATTTTCAGCCATTTTGAATTTTTTCTATATGTTTAATAACTTTTTTGGATAAAATATGCTCTCTTGCATTATTATATGCATCAGTAAAATTTTGATGAGTTTCATTTACTATTAACCCTGCTGCTGCATTTAAGCATACAGCTTTAGAAAAATCATTATCCTCGCCTTTAAATATGTTAATCATTTTTTCTGCATTGAATTTAGCATCATCACCAACAAGATTTTCAAATTTATCTGCATTAATATTTAAATCTTTAGGATTAATAATAATTTCAGAAATTTTATTATCTTTTAATTGAATAACATTCGTTTTAGCATAAGGTGAAATTTCATCTAATCCATCTTCACTATTTACAATCCATGCAAATTTAATTTTTAAACTGTTTAAAGCATTTGCAAATATTTTTAGAAGTTTTTTATCAAAAACACCAACTACTTGTTTATTTACTAAAGCTGGACTGCTTAAAGGTCCTATCATATTAAATATAGTTCTTTTTCCAATTTTTTTTCTAATTGGACCAACAAATCTCATCGCACTATGATAATTAGGTGCAAACATAAATCCAAAATTATTTCTATTTATTTGTTTCTCTATATCGTTCGGTTCTAAATTAATTTTTATATTTAATGCTTCTAAAACGTCACCCGATCCACACTTAGAAGATACAGCTTTATTTCCGTGCTTAGCCACCTTAACACCCATACTTGCAAGTAATAAAGCAGATGCTGTTGATATATTAAGCGTGTTCATACCATCTCCGCCAGTACCACATGTATCAACACAATTTTCCACATTTACTCTTTTGGCCTTATTTCTAAGCACAAAAACACCACCCGCAATTTCATCTGAAGCCTCACCTTTAGTTGATAAAAGTGTCAAAAAATCAAATATTTCTTGATCCTCTACTTTACCTTCCATTAACAATTCAAAAGCAGCTTTACTTTCTTCAAAAGATAAATTTTCTTTTTTCTTAATTTTTTCTATGAATTGTTTCATAATTTTTAACTTTTAATAAAGTTTTTAAAAATTTTAATTCCAACTTTTGTTTTAATACTCTCTGGGTGAAATTGCACTCCATAGACATTATATCTTTTATGTTTAACCCCCATTATTATACCATCTTTAGTTTCAGCGGTAATTTCAAGGTCTTTTGAGAGAGTTTTTTTGTCAATTATTAAACTATGATATCTAGTTGCTTCAAAATTTTTTGGTAAATTTCTCAATATTCCAATTTTTTTTGATATTATTTTACTTGTTTTTCCGTGCATAAGCTTTCTTGCCTGAACAATCTTAGAGCCAAATACTTGTCCTATTATTTGATGGCCTAAACAAACACCAAATATAGGTATTTTTTTATATAAAGATTTTACAATTTTAAGACAATTACCAGACTGATTAGGATTACCCGGTCCAGGTGAGATTACAATTTTATTATATTTTTTTTTTAAAATTTCATTAGAGGTAATTTGATCATTTCTTATCACATCAACATGAACTTTTAACGAAGATAGATAATGATAAAGATTAAAAGTAAAACTATCGTAGTTATCAATTAAAATTATTTTTTTCATTTTAATGCATTAATTAAAGCTTTTGCCTTGTTCACTGTTTCTTCATATTCTTTCAAAGGTTTACTATCGGCAACTATTCCAGCACCAGCCTGTACATAGAATTTGTTATTTCTAGCAATTGCTGTTCTCAAGGCTATACATGTATCAAATTCTCCATTAGCAGAAAAATATCCTATACCTCCTGCATAAACTTTTCTTTTAGTTTTTTCTAATTCATCAATTATTTCCATAGCTCTTATTTTAGGTGCTCCTGATACTGTTCCTGCTGGAAAACCAGCTAAAAGAGTTTTAAGTTTTGAAAATTTTTTATTATATTTTCCTACTACATTAGAAACAATGTGCATTACATGAGAATATTTCTCTATTATAAAGCTTTCAGTAACTTTAACAGAATTTATTTTTGAAACTTTGCCCGCATCATTTCTACCTAAGTCTAAAAGCATCAAATGTTCCGAAAGTTCTTTTTT
>QCKW01000016.1 GCA_003215055.1 Pelagibacteraceae bacterium AG-410-N23
AGCCTTGACTTCAAATCCAGCAAAAATATTAAAAATAAATAAGGGAAATCTCTCAGTCGGTAATGATGCAGATCTTTGCATAGTTGATATTGATAAACCTTGGATTGTAAAGAAAGAAAAGTTAATTTCAAAATCCAAAAATACGTCAATAGAAGATAAAAAACTTCAAGGCAAAGTTATAAATACATTTGTAAAAGGCAAAGAATTATTTAAGCTATAGAATGGATATTTTTTTAATAGGTATAATTTCTTACCTTATGGGTTCCATACCATTTGGCTTTATACTTACAAAAATCTTTTTAAAAAAAGATATTAGAGAAATTGGTTCAGGTAACATCGGAGCTACTAATGCTCTTAGAACTGGAAATAAAACAATAGGCTACTCAACATTATTGCTTGATATTTTAAAAGCTGTAGCTCCTATCATTTATGTAAAAATTTTTTATCAAGATTTTTTATATATTGCCTCTCTGTGTGCTTTTTTAGGTCATGTTTTTCCAATTTGGTTAAAGTTTAAAGGTGGAAAAGGTGTTGCAACTTATGTTGGAATTTTATTTGCTATAAATATCTATTTTGGAATTATCTTTGTTATTTCTTGGTTTATAACTTTTTTCATTTCTAAGTATTCCTCATTATCATCTTTAGTGGGTGCAGCTTCTATACCAATATATTTATTGATTTTAAGTCAATTTGATCAGGGAATTTTTTTTACAATTATGTTTGTCTTGATTTTTTTTACTCATAGAGAAAATATTAAAAGATTGAAAAATAAAGAAGAAACAAAGACAAAAATTTATTAAATTGACTATCTAAGTGATTTGAGTAGTTTGTAGTCTATGAATTTGGTCATTGTAGAAAGTCCTGCTAAAGCTAAAACAATAAATAAGTATTTGGGTGATGATTATAAAGTTCTAGCAAGTTATGGTCATATAAGAGACTTACCTTCTAAAAATGGTTCAGTTGATCCAGAACAAGATTTTAAAATGGAATGGGAAGTTGACAGCTTTTCAAAAAAATATCTTAAAGAAATTACTGATGCAGCAAAAGACTCATCTAAAATTATATTAGCTACCGATCCTGACCGTGAAGGTGAAGCTATTGCCTGGCATGTAAAAGAATATTTAAATGAAAAAAAACTTTTAAAAGATAAAGAAATTGAAAGAGTTGTATTTAATGAGATAACCAAAAAAGCTGTAATACAGGGAATTGAAAATCCAAGACAAATTGAACCTCATCTGGTTGATGCTTATATGGCTAGAAGAGCTTTAGACTACCTAGTTGGTTTTAATATTTCACCAATACTTTGGACGAAACTACCCGGTTCAAAATCTGCAGGAAGAGTTCAGTCTGTTGCTTTAAAATTAATTACTGAGAGAGAACATGAAATTGAGTCATTTAAACCAGATGAATTTTGGACTTTAAGTATAAACTTTAAAGATCAAAATAATCAAAAAATTACCGCAAGTATTAGTCAATTAGATAATAATAAAATTGAAAAATTTTCATTTAGAAATAAAGAAGAAATAAACAAAGCAATAGAGAGTATAAATAAAAAAAAATTTAGTATTACAGATATTTCAAGCAAAGTTGTTAATCGAAATCCTTCCGGACCATTCACTACATCTACTCTTCAACAAACCGCATCAAGTAGATTGGGTTTTGGTGCATCTAGAACAATGCAAATAGCACAAAAGCTTTATCAAGGAGTAGAAATAGAGGGTGAAACAATTGGCTTGATTACTTATATGAGAACAGATGGAACTAATTTATCCAAAGATGCAGTGTCAGCTTTTAGAGATTATATTCAAAAAGAAATTGGTAACGAATACTTGCCTAAAGACGCTCTAAATTATTCTGGTAAAAAAGCTAAAAATGCCCAGGAAGCTCATGAAGCAATCAGACCTACAGATATAATCAGAACACCCCAAAGTGTTAAGAAATATTTAAGTACAGATCAAAATAAACTATATGATCTTATTTGGAGTAGAGCTTTATCTTCTCAAATGGAGTCTGCCAAATTTGATAGAAACACTATTACTGTAGCTTCAGAAAATAATGACACTATTTGTAAAGCTAGTGGATCAGTACTGAAATTTGATGGATTTTTAAAGATTTATAACAATCAAAGTAAAGATGATGATGAAAATATTTTACCATCTATGTCAAAAGGACCTATAAATATCGAGGCATTACTAGATGAACAACACTATACACAACCACCCCCAAGATACTCTGAAGCTAGCTTAGTTAAAAAACTTGAGGAACTTGGTATTGGAAGACCATCTACTTATGCAAGCATCATTTCTACTATTGCTAACAGAGGTTATGCAGAAATATTAAATAAAAGATTTTTTCCTACTGACAGAGGAAAATTAATTTCTGCCTTTTTAGAAAAATTGTTCTCAAAATATGTGGATTATAACTTTACAGCAGGATTAGAAGATCAACTTGATGAAATCACAACCGGAAAAGAAAGTTGGATTAAAGTTTTGGAGCTTTTCTGGAAAGACTTTAATAATAATGTATCAGAGGTAAAAGAAAAAAGAACTAGAGAGGTCTTGGATTTACTGAATGATAGTTTGGGTGAATTGATATTTGATAAAGATAATGAGGGAAATGTTGTTAGAAAGTGTCAATTATGCAATTCTGGAACATTAAGTTTAAAAAATAGCTTCAGAGGTGGTGCTTTTATAGGATGCTCAAATTACCCTGAATGTAAGTTTACACGACCATTATCTAAAGCAAAAGCTGCAGCTCAAGCACAATTAGCAGAACCAAAATTAATTGGAAAACACGAAAATGGAAATGAAATTTATCTAAAAAATGGGAGGTTTGGGCCTTATCTTCAGTACGAAAAAATTCCTACTGATATTGAGGTTGAAAAAGCTACGAGGAAAAAGAAAAAAACTAAAAAATCTAAATCAGATGTTAATGAACTTTTAAAAAATGTTTCAATACCTAAGGGTTTAGATCTAGAAAGTATTGATTTAGAAAAAGCTCAATTCTTATGCTCACTACCTAAGTCACTTGGAATAAATCCTGACAACCAAAAAGAGATTACATTAAACACTGGAAGATTCGGCCCTTATTTAAAATGTGAAAATAAGTCAGCAAGAATTGAAAATATAGAAGAAATTTTTTCAATAGGTTTAAATAGAGCAATTACACTTATAGCTGAAGCTAAACCTGGTCGAATGTCTTCATCGATGATTAAAGATTTAGGAGAACACCCTGAGGATAAAAAGCCAGTAAGAGTAATGAAAGGTCAATACGGTCCTTATATTAAGTACAAATCACTCAATGCAACTATACCTGAGGAAAAAGATCCTACCGAATTAACAATGGAAGAAGCTTTAATATTGATTGAGAAAAGAAAAGAATACGATAAAACTAAAAAATCTAAAAAAAGGAAATCTAAATGAATTATGATGAAAAAATAAAAGAACTTAAAATAAAACTTCCTGAAGCAAAACCACCAGTTGGAAATTATGTTGCAACTAAAATTTCTGGAAAGATGTTGTTTGTGTCTGGACAAATTTCTATTGATGAGAATGGTCAATTAATAAAAGGGAAAGTTGGAAAAGATTTGGATACTGATTCCGGTTACAATGCTGCTAAGCGATGTGCATTAAGTATTATTGCTCAAGTTAAAAAAGCTTGTGATAATGATTTATCAAAAGTTAAATCTTGTATTAAATTAACTGGATTTGTTAATTCCACTGATGATTTTATTGATCAACCAAAAGTAATCAACGGTGCGTCAGACGTAATAGCTGCAGTGTTTGGAGATATTGGTATGCATACTAGAGCTGCTGTAAGCACTAATAGCTTGCCATTAGGTGTATCAGTAGAGGTTGATGCAATTTTTGAGTTGAATTAGATTTTATTTTCCGACGCTATAGTATTTAAATCCTTGATCTTTAATTTTTGTTGAAGAATATATATTCCTCATATCAAAAATAATAAATTTTTTACCTTTTACTAAATTTTTAAAATTAATTGATTTAAAATCATTCCATTCAGTATGAATAATCACAAGATCTGACCCTAGAACAGCTTCTTTAATCGTTGTTTTGTTAGTAACATTTTTTAATTTCAAAAATTCATTCTTATATCCGGTTGGATCAAAATATTTAATTATTGCTCCTTTTTTTGATAACCAAGGTATCATTTTAAGACTTGACGAGTCTCTCATGTCATCCGTATTTGCTTTAAATGTAACTCCTAAAAAAGCTATCTTTTTGTTTCTTATTTTTCTATTTAAAATTTGATTAACTCTTTCAAGTAAGATTTTAGATCTATTATCATTTGATTTAATTACAGATTTTATAACTGATAAATTTGTTTTAAATCTATCAGCTGTTGAAATGATAGCTTTAGTATCTTTTGGAAAACAGGAGCCACCATAAGCAGGGCCTGCTCTAAGAAATCGACTTCCTATCCTTTTATCAAGTCCCATGCCTATTGATATATCTTCTATATTAATACCAGTTTTTTCGCATAAATTAGCTATTTCATTAATAAAAGTAATCTTAGTTGCTAAAAAGGCATTTGAGGCATATTTGATTAATTCTGCTGCTCTTCTAGAGGTTTGTAAATATGAAGCTCCTTTAGAAATAAGTGGGCTGTATAGATTTTTTAAAATTCTACCAGTTTTTTTATGATTAGTTCCAATTACAACTCTGTCAGGATATATGAAATCTCTTATTGCTTCTCCTTCTCTTAAAAATTCAGGGTTTGAGACAACAGAAAACTTTTTTTTGTTATTTTTTTTAGATAAAATTTTTTCAATTTCATCACCTGTTGTCACTGGAACAGTTGATTTTGTAATAATAATTTTAAACTTATTGATTGAAGAGCTTATTTCTTTAGAAACATTATAGATTTGACTTAAATCTGCAGAACCTCCCTTTTTTTTTGTAGGCGTACCGACACAAATAAAAATAATATCCGATTCTTTTACTGACTTTTTTAAATCTGAAGAAAAATTTAATCTTTTATTCTTGAAATTTTTTATTACTAATTCTGAAAGACCAGGTTCATAAATTGGAATTTTCCCTTTTTTTAATAAATTTATTTTATTAATATTATTATCTACACAAATTACCTCATTTCCCAAATCAGCGAAACATACACCGCTGACTAGTCCTACATAGCCAGTACCTATCATACATAATTTCATGATTTAGCTATCTCCAAAGTCGATTTAATATAACCATTCATGCTTCCACAATCTAAATATTTTCCTGAAAAAGTGTGAGCTATAAACTTATTATTTTCATAAATCAATGATTGAATAGCATCAGTAATATGAATTTCGCCACCCTTACCAACTTTTTGTTTAGATAATTTGGTAAATATTTTCTTAGGTAAAATGTACCTTCCTATAACTGCTTTATTTGAAGGTGCATTAGCAATAGATGGTTTTTCAATTACATCTTTGATTAAATAATTTCTTTTATCATATTTCTTACTTAATTTAAAAATTCCCCATCTTGAAACTGTTTTTTTATTGACATTCATACTTGCGATTACAGACGATTTATATCTCTTATGAATATTGATCATAGATTTAGAACAGTTTTTTTTTTATAATCAAATCATCTGGTAACAACATTAAGAAAAATTCATCTTTAATTAATTTCTTTGTCTTCAAAACTGCATCGCCAGTACCAAGTGGTTTATTTTGGTATACAAATTTAATCATCTTTTTATATCTTAAAATTTTTCTATATTCTTTGACAATTCTTGGATCTTTCTTTTTTTTAATAATTTTTTTGTAGAAACTATCGTTATAGAAGTATTTTTTGATCATTTGTTTTTTTTTTGAAATGATAAAGACTACTTCTTTAATACCGGCTTCAATACACTCATCTAAAATATATTCAATTCCAGGTTTGCCATTAATTGGTAGAAGCTCTTTAGCAAAAACACTGGTCAATGGTAATAAACGAGTACCTAATCCAGCTAATGGAATAATTGCTTGTTTAATCATTTAAATGTTTTACTTATTAAAATATTTTATACAAATGAAAATTTTATTGAGAAATAATGATTTAAATGAGGCATTATCTTTTAGCTCTAATGTAGGTTTTGTGCCTACAATGGGTAGTCTTCACAAGGGTCATATTTCCCTAATTAAAAGATCTTTAAATTACTGTAATAAAACTATTGTAAGTATATTTGTTAATCCAAAACAATTTAATAACAAAAGTGATTATAAGAGATATCCAAGAAATTTAAAAAAAGATTTAAAGATCTTAAAAAAATTAAATGTAAATTTTGTATATACGCCAAATAAAAAACAAATTTATAACTCAAGAAACAAAATTAAAATACAACTTACAAAAAAAGATAAAATATTATGTGCAAAATATAGAAAAGGACATTTTGAAGGTGTTATTGATGTAATGATTCGTCTGACAAAAATACTCAAACCAACAAGAATATTTATGGGAGAAAAAGACTTTCAACAATTGTTCTTAGTAAAAAAATTTATTGAATCTAATTTTAAGTCTAAAATAATACCGTGTAAAACAATTAGAGATAAAAATAAATTAGCTTTATCCTCAAGAAATTTACTTCTAAATAAAAAAGATCTGATCAAAGCTGGTAAAATATCTAAAGAGTTAATTTCTTTCAAAAAGAAATTATCTAAAAAAAATTTTACTAACAAAATTATTAGATTAAAGAAAAATGAATTAGAGAAATTTTATGGTATTAATATTGAATATCTTGAAGTAAGAAATGAAAAAAATTTAAAACTCTCAAAAAAAATTAAAAATTCTAGAATTTTTCTAGCATATTATTTAAATGATATTAGATTAATAGATAACTTTTAATTTCTATAAAAAATAAGCACCAACACCTAAAAAGGAAACAAAACCAATCACATCAGTAATTGTAGTTACAAAAACACTTGATGCTATAGCAGGATCAATATTCATCTTTTTTAATGTAACAGGCACTAATATTCCAAATAATCCAGCAACTACCATTGTTAAAATCATCGAAATAGAAATTATAAGTGAAAGTTGATAGTCTTGAAACCAAACTTGAACTATCAGTGAACTTATTACAGCAAAAATAATTCCATTTAAAATTCCAATATTAAATTCTTTGAGTATATTTTGATTAAAATTATTTTTTGTTAAATCATTTGTTGCAAGTGTTCTTACAGTTACAGCTAAAGTTTGCATTCCAGCATTACCACCCATTGATGCAACAATTGGCATTAAGAAAGCTAAAACAACCATCTGTTCAATTGTTGCGCCAAATAAGCTAATACAATATGTTGCAAGAAAAGCTGTAAATAAATTTAACAATAACCAATTAAATCTTCTTTTAGTTTTTGTAATCACGCCATCTGTAATTTCCTCATCACCAACGCCAGCTAGTCTTAAAGCGTCTTCTTCAGCTTCTTCTTTCAAAACTGTAAGGACATCATCAGATGTAATCATGCCAACTAATTTATTATTTTTGTCAACAACACAAGCTGAATTTAAATTATAGTTCTCAAAAGAATGTCCTACCTCTTCCCTATCCATGTCTACTGGAATTAAAAAAATCGAGTCGTCCATAATTGAAGACATTTTAGTATCTCTTGAAGTTCTAAGAACTTTTGAGGAAGGAACTAAACCAATTGGTTTAAAATTTTCATCAACAATATAAATTTCTAAAAACTGTTCAGGTAGATCTTTATTTTCTCTAAGGTAGTCAATTGTTTGTCCTACCGACCAATTACTGGGAATAGCTGTAAATTCCCTTTGCATAATTCTGGCAGCACTTTCTTCAGGATAACTAAGACCTTCCAAAAGAGCAAAACGATCTTTTGGGGGTAATAGACTTAAAATAGAATTTTTATCTTTTTCCTCAACATTTTCTAAAATAGCTATTGCATCATCTGACTCCAAGTTTTTTAATATTCTTACGATTGCATCTGATGATAGATATTTGATTATTTCAGTTTGAACTGACTCATTAAGTTCAACAAAAACTTCTGGATCAATTCTAAAATTATTAAGTTTAATTAAATTTTCTCGATCATTAAGACTTAAATGCTCAATTATATCAGCAGCATCAGCCGGATGCATTTCCTTAAAAGAATTTGTAATAAATTGAGCGTCGTTATTAGAGATTTTATCAGTAACAACTTTTATATATTCTTTATTAAATTCAAAATTGACTTTTTTATCTTTGATTTTTTTTATTAAAGTCATAAATTTACCTATTATTCTGACGGAACTTTTAATACATAATAAAAAGATTACAATTTATAAATGACCATAGAAATTAAAAAGTCACAAAAACCAGTAAATTATGAAGATGCCTTAAAATTTATGGAGAAACGACTATTGGAAATAGACCAAAATAAATCTAATGAGTTAATTTGGATTTTAGAGCACAAAGATATCTATACAGCTGGAACAAGTTATAATGAAAGTGAAATTATCGATAAATCAATTCAGATCTTTAAAACAAATAGAGGAGGAAAAATTACATATCACGGACCTGGGCAATTAATTTGTTATTTTGTGATTGATTTAAAAAAAAGAAAAAAAGATATAAGAAAATTTATATCTATTATTGAAAAGACAATTATAAAAACTCTTAAATTTTATAAAATAGATTCATTTCCAGATAAAAATAATATAGGTGTATGGTATAATGATAACTCTAATATTAAAAAAATAGCTGCAATAGGTGTGAGAGTAAGTAAATGGATAGCCTATCACGGATTTTCAATAAATATAAATAACAATTTAAAAAAATATGATGCAATAATACCTTGTGGAATTAATGATAAAGGAATTACCAACTTAAAAAATATTAAAAATCAAGATTATAAAGGTATTGAAGATAAGTTAATTGATAATTTTATTTCAAATTTGAAAAATTAAGTCTTTTAATCTTCATAAATTTTTTAAAATAATCTGGAAGTAGAGCTCTGTAAGTATATTTTTTATTATCTATCATAAACCTTATTTGATAAGAATGAAGCATTAGTTCCTTATTCAAACCTGTTGTTGATGAAAATGATCTGTATTTTTTATCTCCATAAATTGAATGACCAATATTAAATAATTGTTTTCGCAATTGATGCTTTCTTCCTGTAATAGGTTTCATCTCTACTAAACTAGAATTTAAATTCTTGTCCAAAACTTTAAAAATTGTTTTAGCTTTTTCAACAATTTTTTTTGCCATTGTCATATCTTATTAATTCATCTGTCCATTCACCTGAATTTTTTTCTAATTCACCATTACATATAGCAAGATAAGTTTTATGAACTTTTCTAAGCCTAAATAAAGAAGTTAATAATTGTGCGGTTTTTCTATTTTTAGCCATTATAAAAACTCCTGAGGTATCTTTATCCAATCTATGAACTGAAAAAGGCTTTATCCCATCAAAAATTTTACTTTTTGCAAATATATCAATTAAATTTTTTTTTGATTTAGTACCTCCTTGTACTGAAATTCCTGCACTCTTATTTAAAACTATAAAATTTTCATTATTATCTATAATTAAATCTTCGTTTGACTTAATTATTTTGTTTGAGGGATAGTATGTTTTTTTTTTTTGAATATAGTTTTCTTTAAAATTTAAATTAAATATATCTATTTTATCATTGGTTTTAACTTTAAATGAACTTTTAACTTTCTTTTTATTAATTTTGATTTTTCCAGATCTTAAAAATTTTTCTATTAAACTTTGTGGTATTTTGCCTATTTTATTTCTTAACCATCTATCCAAACGCATACTATTATACGTTGAATCAACGATATAACTTTTAACCATGATTAATCTTCAAGCTACAATTTTAAGCTGTAAGTGTTTTTTTTTCTTCTTTTTTATTTACTTCTTTTGCAGGATCTTTTTTCTTTTTATCAACTCTTTTTGCTTCTACATCTCGATCTACAAATTCTATAATTGCCATTGGTGCATTGTCACCATATCTAAAACCAGCTTTTATTATTCTAGTATAACCACCTGATCTTTTTTCATATCTTTTAGATAAAGTTTTTTTTACTTTGTTAGCTGACTTTATATCCTGTAGTTGAGAAACCAGCATTTTAGTATTATGTAAAGTATCATTCTTTCCTAGAGTAATTAATTTATCAGCTTGTGGTTTTAAAAATTTTGCCTTTGGTAAAGTAGTTTTAATTTGTTCATACTTTACTAATGAATTGAGCATATTCTTTAACAAAGCTTTTCTGTGTTCAGAAGTTCTATTTAATTTTTTATTTGCAAAACCATGTCTCATTAAATTGATTCCTCTAATTTCTTAGACATTTCTGCTATATTGTCAGGTGGCCAATTTGGTATTTCCATCCCTAAATATAAAGACATTCCAGTTAAAACTTCTTTTATTTCATTTAATGATTTTCTTCCAAAATTAGGTGTTCTTAACATTTCACCCTCTGATTTTTGAACTAAATCACCAATATATATTATGTTGTCATTTTTCAAACAATTCATTGATCTGACAGATAATTCTAGTTCATCAACTTTTCTTAATAAATTCTTATTAAATTCTGGTTCAGATGAAACTTCTTTTACAGGTACTTCAACTGGTTCATCAAAATTTATGAACATCTTTAATTGATCTTGAAAAATTCTAGCTGAGTAAGCAACAGCATCTTCTGCCGATATTGAACCATTTGTTTCTACTTCCATTGTTAATTTGTCATAATCTAGCGCTTTACCTTCTCTTGCAGTACTGACAGAATAAGAAACTTTCTTTACTGGACTATAAAGTGAGTCAATCGCAATTAATCCTAAAGGTGGTTCTTCAGGTTTATTTAGATCTGCAGGTATATATCCTTTTCCAGTATTAACGTTCATTTCCATATGAAAATTCGTATTTTCATCTAAATTACAAATTACTAAATCTGGATTCAAAATTTCAACATCAGCAACAGCAGTAATATTAGATGCTTTAACTTCGCCAGGTCCTTTTGCATCTAAAACTAATTTTTTTGTTCCTTCAGATGAACATTTTAGTGCCAAAGATTTTACATTTAAAACAATATCGGTAACATCTTCTCTTACACCTTTTATTGAGGTAAATTCATGTAAAACTCCATCTATTTGAATAGAAGTTACAGCCGCACCTCTTATTGATGAAAGTAAAATTCTTCTTAATGAATTTCCAAGAGTTAATCCATATCCTTTTTCTAAAGGTTCAGCAATAATTGTTGCATGGGTTTGATCATCACTTATTTTTACATCTAGTTTGGTCGGTTTAATTAGTGATTTCCAATTTTTAACATTTATATTTTCTGTCTCCATTAAACTCTCCTTTTTTTTGGTGGCCTTGTCCCATTATGTGGCATCGGTGTTGTGTCTTTAATTGACAATATCTTAAATCCTCTTGCTTGTAATGCTCTTAAAGCAGTTTCTCTTCCTGAACCAGGGCCCTTTACTTCTACTGACAAAGTTTTCATACCATACTCTAAAGCTTTAGACGCAGCTGAGTCAGCTGCTATTTGAGCAGCATAAGGAGTAGACTTTCTTGAGCCTTTAAATCCTTTTTGTCCAGCAGATGCCCATGAAACTACATTTCCATTAGTGTCTGCTATTGAAATAATTGTGTTATTAAATGTAGACTGAACATAAGCAATTCCATTTAAAATATTTTTTTTAATCTTTTTCTTTTTAGAATATGAACTTTTATTAACTTTTTTTGAAGTTTTTTCATTTTTTATTTCTTTACTTTCAACTTTTTCCGTTTTAGCCATAATTATTTTTTAAGTGGTGTTAATTTTTTTCCAGCGATTGCTATAGCCTTGCCTTTTCTTGTTCTTGCATTACATCTGGTTCTTTGACCACGCACTGGTAGTTTTTTTCTATGCCTACTACCTCTATAGCAAGCAAGATCAATCAATCTTTTTATACTTAAAGAGTAATCTCTTCTTAGGTCACCTTCTACTTTAAAATTTTGATCTATATATTCTCTAATCTTTAAAATTTCATCATCTGTTAGTTCATTAACTCTTTTTTTTTTGGGAATTTCTAAAGATGAGCAAATTTGCTTAGAAAATTTATCCCCAATGCCATAAATATATGTTAATCCAATATGGACTAATTTATTTTGTGGGATATTAATTCCTGCAATACGAGCCATAAATTTTGAGATAAATTCAGCCTTTTATATAAGAAGATCTTCTAAAGTCAATGTCTTAAACTGTTATAAAATCGTTAATTTTAGAGGTTATTTCCTCGATTTTTAAAGCCCCATCTATTTCACAAAAATTTGAATTTTTATTATAGAAATCTAAGACAGGCCTAGTTGTTTCCATGTATTTATCATATCTTTTTAAGATAGTATTTAAATCATCATCAGTTCTGTTTTCTAAAATTTTTCTTTTTTCAATTCTTTTAATTATTGTTTCTTTATTTACGTTAAGAAAAAAAATGAAATTTATTTTTTGCTTTGATTTATTTAGCAACAAATCTAAATTTCTAGCCTGATTTACAGATCTGGGATAACCATCAAAAATTAGTTTGTTCTTTTTTTTTGGATCAAAAATTACTTTTTTAATAAGTTCATTTACTATTTCATCGTCTACGAATTTTCCCTCATTCATTTTGTCAACAATTTTTTTTCCTATTTCTGAATTTTTTTTAATTTCATCTCTAAGTATATCTCCAGTAGAAATTTGAAATCCATCTAATTTTTTTACTAAGTATTTAGCTTGTGTGCCTTTTCCTGCACCCGGAGGACCAAATAGAATTACGTTCACTTAAGTTCTACCAAATTTTGTCTTTTTAATTAATTGTTCATACTGAGAACTCATTAATCTTGTTTGTATTTGTGTTACAGTATCTATAGCAACGACCACAACAATTAAAATCGATGTACCTCCTAAATAAAAAGGTATTGGGTAATTTGCTATTAAAAATTCTGGCATTAAACAAACTAACGTTAAATATAAAGCACCAATAGTGGTTAACTTAGTTAAAATATTTTCAATATATAAAGCTGTACTTTCGCCAGGTCTTATTCCTGGGATAAAACCGCCATATTTTCTCAAATTATCAGCAGTTTCATTTGGATTGAATGTTATTGAGGTATAAAAAAAAGTAAAAAATATTATTCCTGACGCATAAAGTAGCATATATAAAGGCTGTCCTTGTGTGAAGTAAGAACTTAAATTTAAAAAAGTTTCATTTTCAGAAAAGTTAAAATTTGAAAATGTGACTGGTAGAAGTAATAAAGCTGATGCAAAAATTGCAGGTATCACCCCTGCTTGATTTATTTTTAAAGGAAGGTGAGATGACTCTCCGCCATACATTTTATTTCCCATTTGTCTTTTAGGATAATTAATTAATATTTTTCTAAGTGCTCTCTCCATGAAAACAATAAATAAAATTGTAAGTATTAATAAAATAAAAATTGCCAAAATCATGATTGTTGAGACCGCACCTGTTCTTCCTAATTCAAAAGTTGTTACTAGTGCTCTAGGAATTTCGGCCACAATACCTGCAAATATTATTAATGATATACCATTTCCTATTCCCCTTTGAGTTATTTGTTCTCCTAACCACATCAAAAAGATTGTTCCTGCTACTATTGTTGTTACTGTTGAAACTTTAAAAAACATTCCAGGATTAATTACCAAATTTGCGGATGACTCTAATCCAACTGCTAAACCGTAACCTTGCACTGTTGCAAGTAAAACTGTTCCATATCTTGTGATTTGAGTAATTTTTGCTCTTCCAGTTTCTCCCTGAGATTTTAAATTTTTAAAAAAATCAGAAACACCTGTTAATAATTGAACAATAATTGAAGATGATATGTAAGGCATGATACCTAATGCAAATATAGCCATTCTACTCACTGCACCTCCAGCAAAAACATTAAACATTCCAAGAAGACCTTTTTGATTACCTTCCATTAAAATTTTTAATTGCTCAGGATCAATTCCTGGTAAAGGTACGAATGTTCCAAATCTATAAACTGATAATATTGCTATTGTGAATATAATTCGATTTCTAAGATCATTAGTTGAAGTTGAGGAGCTCATAAAACACTAATTTTTTTTTAATTGAATTGATCCACCAATTTTTTCTAATTTTTCTACAGCTGATTTTGAAGCTAGATCAGCCTCTATATTTACTTTAGATTTTATTAAGCCTTTACCTAAAATTTTAAGTTTTCTTGAATTTTTATTAATTAAATTTAACTTTTTAAGTGAGTCTGCATTAATAACGCTTGTAGTAGCAAGGATTTTTTTATCAATATGACTTTGAATATTTTCTAGATTTAAAATCGCTATATTGTCTTTATTTAAAGAATTAAAGCCTCTTTTAGGTAATCTTCTATACAATGGCATTTGACCTCCCTCAAAACTTTTTATTGCTACACCTGATCTAGATTTTTGTCCTTTAACACCTCTGCCTGATGTTTTGCCTTTTCCAGAGCCAATGCCTCTTCCGACTCTAATTTTGACTTTTAGAATTTTTTTTCTATTATTTAATTTAATCATTATCCTCTTTTTTCTATAATTTCAGAAATTTTTTTATTCCTAATTGTTGATATTTGTTTCGGTGAATTCTGTTTCATTAACGCTTTCATGGTTGCTCTAATAACATTGTGTGCATTAGAAGTTCCCATTGATTTTGCAACTATATCTTTTACACCTAATACTTCACAAACTGCTCTAACTGGTCCTCCAGCAATTATGCCAGTACCTTTTGAAGCAGCTCTAAGTACTATTTTACCAGATCCGTCTTTGGCTTTGACATCATGATGAATTGTTCTTCCCTCTCGAAGAGGTATTTGAATTAATTTTCTTCTAGCCATTTCATTTGCTTTCTTAATAGCATCAGGGACTTGTTTAGCTTTAGCATGAGCTATACCTATTTTCCCAGCCTGATTTCCCACAACTACTAACGCTGAAAAACCAAATCTTCTTCCACCTTTTACAACCTTTGTTATTCTATTTATATGAACTAACTTTTCTAAGATATCATCTACTTTTTTTTCTTTAACATTATTCATTTTTAAAATTCCATTCCGTTTTTTCTTAAAGTATCAGCAAAAATTTTAACTCTACCATGGTATTTATATTCTCCTCTATCAAAAAAAATCTTTTTAATTTTTTTTTCTTGAGCTTTTTTAGCTAATTTTTCTGCTACTATTTTTGATAATTCTGTTTTATTAATTTTATTTTGAGATTTAAAATCTTTTTCAACTGAAGATGCAGATAAAAGTGTAATACTTTTTCTATCATCAATTATTTGAGCAGAAATGTTTTTAGATGTTCGAGATATCGATAATCTATATCTATCAATCGAAGCAACTTTTTTAACTTTATTACTTACTCTATATCTTTTTCTAATGTTTGTATTAATCTTCATTATTTCTTTTTTCCCTCTTTTTTAAGTACATATTGACCTTTTTCTCTAACACCTTTTCCTTTATAGGGTTCAATTTTTCTAAAAGTTTTAATTTTTGAAACTACAAGACCCACTTGTTGTTTATCAACACCAGAAATTTTAATTGTTGTTTGTTTTTCAACAACAATTTTAATCCCATCAGGGATTTCATAATTTATGTCATGACTATATCCAAGTTGTAGGTTTAAAATCTTTCCCTTTAGAGCAGCTCTATAACCAACACCTACTAACTCTAAAATTTTTTCATAACCTTTACTTGATCCAATAACAGCATTATTAATTAAACTACGATTCATGCCCCACAATCTTTTTGTATTTTGATCAATTTTTTTTGGTTTAATTGAAATTTCTTTTCCATCCTTAATATCAAGACTAAAAGTATCCAAATCTAAATTAATTGATTTTTTTCCTAATGGACCCTCAATATTTAAAATATTTCCAGCTAAAGCAACTTTTACTTTTTCAGGGATCGATATATTTATTTTACCTATTTTTGACATTAAAATACCTTACAAATAATTTCTCCACCGACTCTTTGTTTCCTTGCATCTACATCAGTCATTACACCTTTTGGTGTCGAGATAATTGCTATACCTAATCCATTATTAATTTTTGGAAGACTGTCCGCACTTGAGAATATTCTTCTGCCGGGCTTTGACACTCTTTCGAATGCACTTATAACTGGGTTACCAGAATGATATTTCAGCTCTAGCGAGAGTATAGATTTACCATCTAATGAGTTAACTTTATAATCCTTTATAAATCCCTCATTTTTTAATATTCCTGCTATTTTTGTTTTAAAATTTGAGGCAGGTAATTCAACATTTTTATGATTTCTAGCTTGAGCATTTTTAACTCTAGCTATCATATCTCCAATTGGGTCACTTAAACTCATATATTCCTTTCTACCAACTTGATTTTACTAGTCCCGGGATTTTTCCTTGAAGTCCTAGCTGTCTTAATGCAATTCTTGATATCTTTAATTTTCTGTATACACCATGAGGTCTTCCAGTAATTTGGCATCTGTTCATCACTCTATTTTTTGCAGAATTTCTAGGCATTTTTGATAATTTCTGCTGAGCTTTAAATCTCTCCTCAAGTGGAATTTTTTTATCCATTATAATCTTTTTTAATTTTTCTCTTTTTTTGTAAAATCTATCAGAAAGTTTTATTCTTCTATTATTCTTATTTACTGCACTTAACTTTGCCATCTTAATTTTCTCCTTTTTTTATAAATGGAAAATTTAATTTTTCTAATAAAGCAAAACTGTGATTTTTACCTTTAGATGCAATTACAATTATAATATCTAAACCTCTCACTTTATCAGCTCTATCAAAACTTACTTCTGGAAAAATTATATGTTCTTTGATACCAAAAGTATAATTACCAAACTTATCAAATCCTTTAGGTGATAATCCCCTAAAGTCCTTAACTCTAGGTAAAGCTATATTAACTAGTCTATCTAAAAATTCATACATTTTATTTTTTCTCAAAGTTACCTTTAACCCAGCATTTGTTCCTTTTCTGCTTTTAAAATTTGCAATAGATTTTTTAAATTTTGTAATAACAGGTTTTTGCCCTGTTATTTTTGCCATATCTTCCTCGCAAGATTTTAATATTTTAGAGTCATTTCCATCTAATCCAAGCCCCATATTTAAAATAACTTTTTCAATTTTAGGACCCATATACGTATTTTTGTAACCAAATTGTGTTTTCAAAGATGGTTGAATTTCTTTAATATATAGTTCTTTTAGTCTGGGTATCATTATTTTTTAATCTCTTTTTTTTTAACTTTTTCCTGAATTAGTTTTAAATTTGACAAATGAATAAAACTTTCCCTTGAAAAGATTCCACCTTTTTTTTCTTTAGTTGTTTTTACGTGTTTTTTTACCATATTGATCTCTTTTACTTTTGCTCTAAATGTTCTTCTGTCAATCTCAATTACTTCACCTTCTTTATTTTTATCTTTACCTGATAAAACCTTAACTTTTAATCCTTTCTTAATCATTATAAAACCTCTGGTGCTAATGAAATTATTTTCATTTGCCCTCTATTTCTCAATTCTCTCGTTACCGGTCCAAAAATTCTTGTACCAACTGGTTCACCTTTATCATCAACTAAAACAGCAGCATTATTATCAAATTTTACTTTAGAACCATCATCTCTATGAATTCCTTTTTTAACTCTCACCACGACAGCCTTATGAACTGAACCTTTTTTTACTTTACCTTTCGGAATAGCTTCTTTAACAGCAATTACAATAGTATCACCAATACTTGCATATCTTCTTTTTGAACCGCCAAGAACCTTAATACATTCAATTTTTTTTGCTCCAGTATTATCTGCAACTAGTAGTTCTGTTTGTACCTGTATCATTATTTGTTTGACTCCATTACTTCAAATTTTTTATTTTTTGAGAAAGGTTTACTCTCTATAATTGAAACTTGATCTCCAGTTTTATATTTATTATTTTCATCATGAGCATTATATTTTTTTCTTACTTTGATTACTTTTTTAAGTAAAGGATGTGAATATTTCCTCTCAACCATAACCGTTATTGTTTTATTAGGTTTATCACTGACAACTATTCCTTTTAAAATTTTTTTAGGCATCAATTTTTCCTTTATAAAATGTCTTTAATCTTGCAATTGTTTTTTTAGTTTCGCTAATCTTTGCTGGATTATTTACTTGTGAATTTATTTTTTGAAATCTAAAATTGAAAAGATCTTTTTTAAATTTATCGATATTCTTCAAAATTTGGTCTTTAGTCATTTTTTTTATTTCTTGTTTTTTCATTTACGCAAATCTTTTAATTGTTTTGGTTTTAATTGGAAGCTTAGCTGAAGCTTTATATAGAGCCTCTTTTGCCACAACTTCTGAAACTCCGTCTACTTCAAATAAAATTCGACCAGGTTTAACTCTACAAGCATAATATTCAGGAGAACCTTTTCCTTTACCCATTCTTACTTCAATAGGTTTTTTTGAAACAGGTATATTAGGGAATATTCTTGTCCATACTCTACCTTGCCTCTTCATATGTCTAGTAAGTGCAACCCTAGCAGCCTCAATTTGTTTTCCAGTAACTCTGTCAGGAGATAATGCTTTTAATGCATAGGATCCATAATTAATAAAATTAGCTCGTGAGGCATTTCCATGGATTCTTCCTTTATGAGCTTTTCTCCACTTTGTTCTAACCGGTTGTAACATTAT
>QCKW01000017.1 GCA_003215055.1 Pelagibacteraceae bacterium AG-410-N23
TTGAAAGATTAATTTTTTTCATTAGAAAATAAAATATAAAATTATCACAAGTATTAAAACAATAATACCCCAAATACCTAAGTTTTTAAAAAAGGTTTTTTTTTTTATGTTTGTTTGGATAAAATTAGGAAGGACTAATAATAAAACCGCTATTAAAGCTATTGCGGGTATGATTTCTTCAAGACCCATATTTTAATTTTTCCAAAAATTTTTTGCTTTTTGAAAAAATTTTTTAATACTTGGATTTGATCTTTCGTTTTCTATTTTTCTAAACTTTTCTAAAAGATCTTTTTGTTCTTTGTTTAGAGCTATTGGGACCTCTGTTTTTATTTGTACATAAAGATCACCACAATCTCCTCTTCTCATAAATGGCATCCCTTTACCTTTTAATCTAAATTGTTTACCATTTTGGGTGCCGTCAGGTATTTTAATCTTAGCCTTTTTTCCATCTATAGTGGGAATTTCAATTGTTGTTCCTAAAGCCGCATCAGCCATAGAGATAGGAAATTCAAAAAACAAATTTACATCCGATCTTTTAAATAGATCGTGTGATTTTACATTTATGAATAAATATAAATCACCAGAACCTCCACCTCTTGTGCCAGCCTCACCTTTTCCTGCAAGTCGAATTCTAGTTCCGTCATCGACTCCTTTTGGAATAGTTACAGATATTTTTTTTGATGTTTGTTTATTTCCTTGACCATTACAATCATTGCACGGATGAGTTATTTCCTCTCCACTTCCAGTACATTGAGGACAAGTTTGTTGGACAGTAAAAAATCCCTGATTTGATCTAACTTTCCCATTTCCACCACAGTAAGAACATCTATCTGGATTGAATCCTGGTTTTGATCCATTTCCTTTACATGTATTACATTTTTCAGAAGTTGAAAATTGTATATTTTGTTTTTTGCCACTGAAAGCTTCTTCAAGTGTAATTGACAGATCATATCTCAGATCAGAGCCTCTGTTATTTGAACTTCTTCTTGAACTTCTTCTTCCACCTCCAAAATCTCCAAAGAAATCCTCAAAAATATCTGAAAAATCTGATCCACTAAAACCTCCAAAACCTCCAAAACCACCTTGACCACCGCCACCATTTTCAAATGCTGCATGTCCAAAATTATCATAATTTTCTTTTTTTGATTTGTCGGATAGAACGCCATAAGCTTCACTTGCTTCTTTAAATTTGTCTTCAGCAGCTTTATCACCAGGGTTTTTATCAGGATGATATTTAACAGCTAATTTTCTATAAGCTGATTTTAAATCTTCGGGAGATGCATTTTTATTTACGCCAAGGACATCATAATAATCTCTTTTAGCCATTTAATAACCTGGACAAATAGATGTCAGTTAAGCGCTTTTTTCTTTATTTTCGTCTTTTACTTCTTCAAAATCCGCATCAACAACATTATCGTCTTTTTTTCCTTTATTATTATCACCATCATCTTTTCCAGACTCTGGTTTTGTATTTTGTTGGGATTTATATATTGCTTCTCCAAGTTTCATTGAAGCTTGTACTAAAGTTTCAGTTTTCTTTTTAATATCATCTAGATTATCACCCTTTAAAGCTTCTTTAAGTGATGATGAAGCATCTTCAATAGCCTTTTTATCAGCATCAGAAATTTTTGATCCATGTTCCTTTAGATTTTTATCAGTTGAATGTATTAAAGTGTCAGCTTGATTTCTCGCATCCACAGACTCCCTTTTCTTTTTGTCAGCCTCTTTATTGGCTTCTGCATCTTTAACCATTTTGTCAATTTCTTCATCGCTTAAACCACCTGATGCCTGAATTTGAATTTTTTGTTCTTTACCTGTGCCTTTATCCTTAGCTGAAACGTTAACGATACCATTAGCATCAATATCAAAAGTCACTTCTATTTGAGGCACTCCTCTTGGAGCAGGGGCTATACCCACTAACTCAAAATTTCCAAGCAATTTATTGTCAGTTGCCATTTCTCTCTCACCTTGTAGAACTCTTATTGAAACTGCTGGCTGGTTATCTTCAGCTGTTGAAAAAACCTGACTTTTCTTAGTTGGAATAGTTGTATTTTTTTCAATAAGTTTAGTTGAAACACCACCTAAAGTCTCAATACCTAAAGATAAAGGAGTTACATCTAACAATAAAACATCTTTTACATCACCTTGTAGAACTCCTGCTTGTATAGCAGCACCCATTGCTACAACTTCATCTGGATTTACACTTTTATTTGGATCTTTACCAAAGAAATTTTTAACTTCTTCAATTACTTTTGGCATCCTAGTCATACCACCAACCATTACCACTTCATCAATTTCATTAGCGCTTATACCTGCATCTTTTAAAGCAGTTTTGCATGGAGGCATTGTTTTAGAAATTAAATCTTCTACAAGAGCTTCCAATTTAGCTCTGGTCATTTTTAGATTTATATGTTTTGGACCTGTTTTATCTGCAGTAATAAAAGGTAAATTAATATCAGTCTGTTCAGCTGAGGATAATTCAATTTTAGCTTTTTCAGCAGACTCTTTTAATCTTTGCAATGCAAGTTTATCTGATTTTAAATCGATACCATTATCTTTTTTAAATTCAGAGACTAAATATTCAACAATGGCATTATCAAAATCTTCTCCACCTAAAAAAGTATCACCATTAGTGGATTTAACTTCAAATACACCGTCACCTAATTCAAGTATAGATACATCGAATGTACCTCCACCTAAATCATAAACAGCTATTTTTTTATTTTGTTTTTTATCAAGCCCATATGCAAGTGACGCCGCAGTTGGCTCATTTATAATTCTAAGCACTTCTAATCCCGCAATTTTACCAGCATCTTTTGTTGCTTGTCTTTGTGCATCATTAAAATAAGCTGGAACAGTTATAACTGCCTTAGAAACTTCCTGTCCTAAGTATTTTTCAGCAGTCTCTTTCATTTTCTGTAAAATAAAGGCAGATATTTGTGAGGGTGAATATTTTTCACCTTTAGCTTCAATCCAAGCATCTCCTTTTTCAGAGTTAATTATTTTAAAAGGTGCTGCATCTATATCTTTTTTTACTGATGGATCATCAAAGTTTCTTCCAATTAATCTTTTTACAGCAAAGATAGTATTTTCAGGATTTGTTACTGCCTGTCTTTTTGCTGGCTGTCCGATTAATTTTTCTTTATCATTTGTGAAAGCAACAACTGATGGAGTGGTTCTAGTGCCCTCTGCGTTCTCTAAAACTTTAGCTTGACTCCCTTCCATTATTGCCACGCATGAATTTGTTGTTCCTAAATCTATACCAATTATTTTACTCATATTTTGTTCTCACTTTTAAAAGTCATATAGGGGCTAAATTTAATTCTACAAGTTCCAGGAATGACTATTTCCCTATTATTTTTCATCGTTTTTCTCATCTTTATTAGTTTTTTTAGATACACCAACTAATGATGGCCTCAATAATCTATCTTTAATTGTAAAACCTTTTTGAATCTCTTGGACAATAGTTCCGGCTTCTTTTTGATCATCTTCGATTTCGATCATTGCCTGATGGAAATTAGGATCAAGTTTTTTGTTCAAACTTTCAATAGGCTTGATGTTATTCTTTGAAAAGATTGAAATGAGATCATTATATATAATATTAAAATGATCAATTATTTTTTTTAATGCATCAGTATTTTTTAATGACTCGTCATTTTCTAAAGTTTGTTTTGATCTTTCAAGATTATCTAAGAGATTTAAAGCTTCCTTAGCAAAAGCAAATCCACCATACTCGAATGCATCATCTTTTTCTTTTTCAAATCTTCGTCTTTGGTTTTCCATTTCAGCAAAGGTTCTAGCTAATTTGTCCTCAAGTTCTGAAATCTTTTCCTCTGGTGTTAGATCATTTGATTGATTTGACTCATTTTCCTTTAAATCAAGATTCTCTTCATCTTGTTTAGATGAAACATCTGTTTTCTCTTTTTCATCTAAAGTTTTTTCATTAATTTTTTGGTTTTCTTGTTTATCCATGTATCATATATGGTAAGAAATTTTAAAATGTCTAGATGCGAAAAAAAATAAATAAATTGTTAATAGGAACAAATAATAAAGGAAAATTCAGAGAAATAAAAGCGTTGCTGCCGGATAAAATTAAAACATTTTCTACATCAGATTTTAATTTAAAAAGCCCTAGAGAAAATGGTAAAACTTTTTTAGAAAATTCATTTATAAAATCAAGATATTTTTCAAAAAAAACCGGCTTGATTTGCTTAGCAGATGATTCAGGACTAGAAATTGATTTTTTAGAAAAGAGGCCAGGAATTTTCTCTGCAAGATGGGGCGGTAAAACAAGTAATTTTAAAAAAGCTATTAAAAAAGTTTACAAAGAACTTGATAAAAAAAATAAAAATTGGAGAAAAAAAAAAATTAAAGCAAGATTCATTTGTGCCCTTACAATTTCTTATTATGAGAAAAAAATTGCGAGTGTCTCTGGAAAAATTGAAGGAACGATTTCACCAATCCCAAAAGGCAGAAATGGTTTTGGGTATGATCCAATATTTATTCCAAAAAATAAAAAAAAAACTTTTGGTGAATTATTGCCTTCTAAAAAATATAAAATTGATCATAGATACAAAGCTTTTAAAAAAATCAAAAGATTTTTTTAAAATTATTATTTTCGATTTTATAAAAATTTAATCTATGATATATTTGATTATTTTGTATATCAAAAATTCCTATTTTTCCTTTAAATGAATTTTTTTTCTTAAACAAATCATTAATATTTGTTAGGTCACTTTTCTTTAAGGAAAGAAAATATATAAGTCCTAAAAGATCATAGGCCAATAAAGACAAATGATTTGGCATTTTATTATAAGTTTTATTAAATTTATTATTAAAATCATCTAAGTTTTTCCTATTAATAGATGGAAAATAAATTGGTTGGATTATCTTTTCAGATAATAAACTTTCATCAAACCATTGATTAAGTGTTATAAAGTATTTTTTTTTAGGTGATACATCAGTATAAAGCAGTGATGTAATTACACTTTTAAGACTTTCATCAAAATCAGAAATTACAACGGAGTCAAAATTGACATTACCTATTGTGTATTTTTTTTTTAATCTTTCTATTCTTTTTTCCTTATCTTCAAGATCTGATTTTTCAATTCTTTTAATTTCATCTGCTAAATTTTGTTTTCTGATTTTATAGTTGGTAATTTCTTCTATTTGTTTGGTTAATTTTGTTGGCTCAGTGTTATAAACATAATGTTTGTAAACTTTAATTTTTGATTTATTAATTGCTTTTTTTATTTCTTCTTTATAGTCGAGATCAGGTGTTAAAAAGATTGTTTTTTTTATTTCATTATTTTCAACAAATTTTTTTATAGTATTAAGTTGAGATACTGAATTCACTCCACTACTAATTATGTTCTTTGGTAAATTAGAAGTTTTATTAGTTAAAGATAAAAAAATTACATCATCAACTTCATTTAAATAAATTAAATTATCAAAGAATACTGGACCAATAATAACTTTGGCTCCTAACTTTTTTAATTCCAAGGCTGATCTCAAAGTTTTATTAGGATCAGATGCGGTATCTTTGGGATAAATTTCTAAATTATTACTATCTATTTCTTTTAAGGCCATTCTAGTAGATTTGACAATCAACTCACCTAGATTTTTATTATCCCCTGATAGAGGCACTAATAATCCAACTATTATTTTTTGATCGGTTGAATATGCTAACGGGTTTTTAAAAAATATTAAAAATAAAGTTAAGACAAATATTTTAAAAAATTTTAACATTTGATGATATTATATTAATTATTTTAATAATAAATATGATGTTAAATTTAGATATAGAGAGTAATAAAAAATTAAAAAAAGGCTTATATTTAGTACCTACACCAATAGGAAATTTACAAGATATAACATTAAGAGCCATTCAAATATTAAAAAACTCTGATTATATTCTTTGTGAAGATACTAGAAATTCAAAAAAATTACTGAAGAATTATTCAATCCATTCAAAGTTAGTTGCATATCATAAATTTAATGAGAGAAGAATGCTTAGCAAAATTATAGGAATTTTAAATAAGGGATCAATAGTATCTTTAATATCGGATGCAGGTACACCTACTATTTCAGATCCTGGAAATATTTTAATTAATGAATGTAATAAAAATAATATAGATATTATCCCATTACCAGGCCCCTCAGCTGTAATATCTGCTGTTTCTATAAGTGGCTTTTCAAGTAAATTTTTTTTTTATGGTTTTTTTCCAGAAAAAGAAAAAAATATAAAAAAAGATCTAGAATTTCTATCCCAGCTGGATACTTCAATTGTTTTTTTTATTTCAGCAAAAAAAATAAATAAAGCAATTCCTCAAATAAAAAAAAAATTTACTGGAAGAAAAATAATTATATGTAGAGAAATATCAAAAATGTATGAAGAATTTATCAGAACAGATATAGAAACGATTAAAGAATTTAGAAATGATATAAAAGGAGAAATAACAATTGTAATATCAGAGAAAAGCAATAATAAAAACGCTTCACAAATGCTAAGTGAATCAGATAAAGATAATATCAAAGGAGTAATAAACAAATTAAGTATTAAAGAAATAGTTAAATTAATGTGCAAAGATAATAAAATCCCAAAAAAAGATGTTTATAATTACTGTCTTTCTCTAAAAAAAAATGAAAAATAAATTAATATTATTACTAACTGTTGTGTTTTTATCAAGTTGTGTTGGAGTTTCGTCCTCAGGAATATTTGGAACAGGTGTAAGTATAGCTACTGACCCCAGATCATTAGGAACTCAAATCGATGATTCAATTATGCAAAAAAACCTTACTACCAGAATTCTATTAATTGATAAAAAATACTTTTTAAGTATTAAATCAAAAGTTTTAGATGGAAGAATTTTTTTGAAAGGTAAAGTTGATGATCCAGAAGAAAAATTAAAAATAACAAAAGTTGCATGGGAAACCCAAGGAGTAAGATCAGTAAGAAATGATATAAAGGTAAAAGAAAATTTTAATTTTAAGCAATCAGCAAAAGATATACTAATCACATCTCAATTACGAACAGCACTGATATTAAATAATCAAATTAAGGCTACCAATTACCAAATAGATACATATAAAAAAAAAATTTATATTTATGGAATTGCAATGAATAAAGAGGAGAGGGAACTGGTAGTAAATGAAGCAAAGGAAATTTTAGATGTAAAAGACGTAATTGCTAGTATTTTATTAGTAGAGGATTTGAGAATCCAAAAAAATTAATTTTTATCGTAATCTATGACATCTGCAGAATAAGCAGCTATTGAAGCTAGATTTATAATTTCAGATGTAGAAGACCTAAGAGGGGCTATTTCAATTGGTAATCCTAATCCAATAAGTAACGGCCCTATAACTTTCGCCCTACTCATTGATTTTATCATTTTATATGAAATAGCTGCACTATGTTGACTAGGCATAATTAATACATTTGAATTACCAACAATTTCAGAAAATGGATAAAGTTCTTTATACATCTCTTCTAAAGCCACATCAGGTTGCATTTCACCATCAAACTTAAAATTTACATTTCTTTCTCTCAAAATTTTAACAGCATCACTAATTCTTTTAGTCCTATCTGTTGCTGGTTCCCCAAAAGTTGAATGTGATAGAAATGCAACTTTAGGGTCAAGACCAAAAAGTCTTACAACTCTAGCCGCAGATATAGCCATATCAGCTAATTGTTTTGCATCAGGGTATTCTATTACTGATGTATCGCATAAAAAAATTGTTTTTCCCCTATTTACAATTAAGTTTAAACCAAACATAATCTCACCTTGTCTTGGATCAACAACTTTAATGATTTTTTCAAGTGATGAAGAATATCTTCTGGTATTTCCTGTAACCATTGCATCTGCATCTTTGCAAGCAACCATACAAGAAGCCCAAATAACTCTATCATTTCTAATTAATCTGTCACAATCCCGTTCAAGCATACCCTGTTCTCTTTGAAGTTTTTTAAATAGGTATTTTGTATATCTATCTCTTTTTGAAGTATTCTTTGAGTTGATAATTTCAATATCAAAGTTTTCATTGTAACCAATTTTCTTAATTTGATCTTTTATCAATTCTTCTTTACCAACTAAAATGGGAACTCCCAACTTAGCATTTTTAAAAGCAATTGCAGCTTTAAGCATATTTTCATCCTCACCATCAGCAAAAACAACTTTTTTTTGCTTTTTCTTTATATAACTATTTACACCTTGCATTATCGTTACTGTAGGATCTAACCTTTGTTTAAGTTGATCTTTATAAATATCAAAGTTATCAATTTTAATTCTTGCTACATTAGTGTCCATCGCTGCTTTAGCTACAGCTGCCGGAATTACACTAATTAATCTAGGATCAAATGTTGATGGTATTATATAATTCCTTCCATAATGTGGTCTTTCACCTCCCATTGCTGCAACAACTTCATCTGGAACATCTTCTTTGGCTAAATTTGCAATAGCATGCGCAGCAGCAATCTTCATTTCCTCATTTATTGTTTTTGATCTCACATCTAGAGCACCTCTGAAAATATAAGGAAAGCCAATTAAATTATTTACTTGGTTGGGATAATCTGATCTACCAGTTGCAATAATTGCATCACTTCTAACTTCCTCAACTTCCTCAGGTGTAATTTCTGGATCTGGATTAGCACAAGCAAATATGATTGGATTTTTAGCCATCTTTTTAACCATATTTTTAGAAAGAGCACCTTTAGCTGACAAACCTAAAAAAACATCTGCATTTGTAATAGCGTCATCCAAAGTACGATTTTTCGTTTCAATTGCATGTGCTGATTTCCATTGGTTTAAATTCTCTCTACCTCTAAAAATAACGCCTGTTCTATCAACCATAGTAATATTTTTTTGAGGGACACCACTCTTTCGAAATAAATTAGCACAAGCCATAGCCGAGGCTCCAGCGCCATTGACTACTATTTTAATTTTGTCTATTTTTTTTTTATTTATGTCCAATGCATTAATTAGTGCAGCAGTGGTAATAATAGCAGTACCATGTTGATCATCATGAAAAACTGGAATATCCAATATTTGTTTAAGTTTTTCTTCTATAATAAAACAATCTGGAGCTGCAATATCTTCTAAATTTATACCCCCAAAACTAGGTGAAAAATTTTTTACACTTCTAATAATTTCGTTTGGATCAGATGAGTCAATCTCAAGATCAATAGAGTCAATATCTGCAAACCTTTTAAATAATACGGCTTTACCCTCCATCACTGGTTTTGAAGCAAGAGCTCCAAGATTACCCATACCTAAAATCGCTGAACCGTTGCTTATGACTGCAACCAAATTACCTTTGCTTGTGTAATCATAAGCTGCTTCAGGATTATTACTAATAGCACGAACTGGAGCTGCAACACCTGGTGAATAAGCAAGAGCAAGATCTCTTTTCGTAGTCATATTCTTAGAGGATGATATTTCAATCTTACCTGGTTTTTTGTGACTATGGAATTCTAGAGCTTCTTTGTCAGTATAGTGATCAATTTTAGTTTTTTTCATTTACGTTAATTAGGTGTACAAATGGGGTAAAATTAAGACTAATATGATTTATGAACTTAATTAAGTCAACAGGGACTTTTGGTTTTTATACTATAATCAGCAGAATACTTGGTTATTTAAGAGATATTTTAATTGCAATATTCCTTGGTACAAGTTTTATTGCTGACGCATTTTTTGTTGCATTTAGAATCCCAAATACTTTTAGAAGATTATTTGCAGAAGGAACTTTTAATGCTGCTTTTGTTCCTAGCTATACATCAGAGCTTGCTCGAGGAAAAACAAAATCAAAAAAATTTGCAGATCAAATCTTCAATCTTTTATTTTTAGGATTATTTTTTTTAGTATTGATAATAGAAATTTTCATGCCAATTTTTGTAGGTTTAATTGCTCCTGGTTTTATTGGAGATACAGAGAAATTAAAACTTGCCATATCTTTAACTAGAATAACTTTTCCATTTTTAATGTTTGTGTGTATAGCATCTTTTTTTGCAGCAATTTTAAATTCGTATAATAAATTTGCAGCAGCTTCAGCAGCGCCAATTATTTTGAATTTAATATTGATAGGAATATTATTTTTTGGAAAATATTTAGATGACCAAGTTGTTTTCTATCTTTCATATGGAGTTTCTATAGCAGGATTTCTTCAAATAGTTTTTTTATACAAATTTGTAAATAAGTTTTATTCTCTAAACCTTAATTTTAATTTTGAAATAACAAAGCCTGTTAAAATTTTTTTTAAAAAACTTTTACCGAGTATTTTTTCATCAGGAGTAACACAAATAAATATACTAGTTGGAACGATAATTGCGTCATTTCAAGCTAGCGCGGTCTCTTATCTTTACTACGCAGATAGAATTTATCAAATTAACTTAGCTATAGCAGGGATCGCAATTGGAGTTGTTGTATTGCCTCAATTATCAAAATATGTTCAAACCAATAATAAGAATAAAATTAATTTAATACAAAATAAAGCTTTGGAATTAAGTATGTTTTTAAGCATACCCGCCACTATAGCTTTAATGATTGGTTCAATCGAAATTATTTCTGCTTTATTTGGTTATGGATCTTTTGATGAACTTTCAGTAAAAAATTCAGCCAAAGCACTTTACTTTTTCTCTTTTGGATTACCTGCATTTGCGTTAATAAAAGTTTTTTCAAGTTTTTTCTTTGCCAATCATGATACAAAAACACCTTTTTACATCTCTTTAATTTCTGTAATTTTGAACATAATTATTAGTCTTTATTATTTTAGGGATATCGGATTTATAATAATTCCAATTGCAACATCTATTTCATCTTGGTTTAACTCTATAATTTTGTTTATGTATTTAAGAAATAAGAAATTATTTTCATTCAATCAAATTTTTATAAAGAATTTTTTAAAAATTCTCTTTGCATCAACTGTAATGGGTATCATATTTAAATATCTTATTAATTTTTTTGGTAAACAATTAGTTTATGATTATGAATTCAAATTATTTTACTTAATTTTAGTGGTTATATCCGCTTTAATTTTATATTTGTTGTTATCTTTTTTTATCAAAGCTTTTAATTCTAAAGATCTTAAATTAAAGTATTAATATGAGCAAAAAAATATTTTCAGGTGTTCAGCCCACAGGCAATCTTCATTTAGGTAATTATTTAGGAGCAATAAAAAATTTTGTAGAATTAAATAATGATAAGGAAAATGATTGTATATTTTGTGTAGTTGATCTTCACGCAATAACAGTAAAACAAAATCCTAAGGAGCTAAAGAACAATATTCGTGAAACTGTAGCAACCTTTGTAGCAAGTGGAATAGATCCAGCAAAAAGTATTATATTTAATCAATCAAAAGTAACCGCTCACTCCGAAGCAGCCTGGATATTAAGTTGTACTGCTAGGACTGGTTGGTTAAGTAGAATGACACAATTTAAAGAAAAAGCAGGAAAGGATAAAGAAAAAGCAAGCGTAGGTTTGTATTCTTATCCAGTTTTAATGGCAGCAGATATTTTATTGTATGACTCAACTCACGTTCCTGTCGGAGATGATCAAAAACAGCATTTAGAACTTTGTAGAGATATTGCTCAAAAATTTAATAATGATTTTGGGGTAGAAGACTTTTTTAAAGTGCCAGAACCATTAATACAAAAAGAATTTTCAAGAATAATGAGCCTTAAAGATGGTTTAAAAAAAATGAGTAAATCAGAGTTGTCAGATTTAAGTAGAATAAATTTAACAGATGATACAGATCAAATAATAAATAAGATTAAAAAAGCTAAAACTGATCCATTACCTATGCCAACCAATAAAGAAGAATTAGATCAAAGACCAGAGGCAAAAAATTTAATTGGAATTTATTCGAGTTTAACAGACATAAAGATTGAAAAAATAATCAATGAGTTTTCGGGAAAAAATTTTTCAGAATTTAAAGAAAATTTAGCACAGGTTACTGTTGATAAATTACAACCCATATCAACAGAAATTAAAAAATTATTATCGGAGGAAAGTTTTTTAGATCAAATTCTCTTAGAAGGAGCAGAAAAAGCAGATAAAATTGCAACTAATAAGATAAAAAAAATTCATGAAATAATGGGTTTTTAAGTTATTAATAATTACAAGTTTTAATTTCAAAATTATTGATTATATATAAAATTATGTTTGTACAAACAGAAATTACACCAAATCCAAATTCTTTGAAATTTTTACCTGGAAAAGTTGTTTCTAATTATGGTTCTTTTGAAGTAACTAAAAAAGATGAAACAAATAATGAATTAATTAGAAATCTTCTATCAGTAAATGGTGTTGAAGGAATATTTTTGGGAAAAAATTTTATTTCTGTTAACAAGTATGATGACATTGAGTGGGAAGAAATAAAACATATAATTATTTCTTTTATAAATGATTTTTATTCAACAGGAAAAGAATGTGTAATTGAAAAAGATTTGAATGAAAGTCTGGAAAATTTACAGGATATTGAGAAAAAAATTATAAAAATACTAGATGAGAAAATAAGACCAGCCGTAGCCAAAGATGGTGGAGACATAAGATTTAAAGAATTTAAAGATGGAGTTGTTAAAGTTCAATTACAAGGAAGTTGTTCTGGTTGTCCAAGCTCAACAATGACACTCAAGCAAGGTGTGCAAAATCTTTTATGTCACTATATTCCTGATGTAAAAAAAGTGGAGGCAATTAATTAATGAAAAAAAAAATTAATCTTCCCAAAATTAAATTTTTAAGATTCTTTGATCAAAAAAAAATTGGTTCCATACCAAGAATATTTATTAGTTCAATAATGCTGATTTTCTTTTTCTATTCAGCCCCTGCAATAATTAATTATGCTAAAAATGATAATGAATACAAAAATAACTCAAAAGAAGTTTTAGCATATACATTAAATAAAAAAAAGGCGGGTATTGAAGATGGTGTAACTAATTTAGATGAGAATGATTTATTAATTGATATTTTTAGTTTAAACGACTTAAAGGATGATTCTGTTAGGTTAAATGCTTCAACGATTAAGCAATTGTTTGAGGATACTAATTATAAATTAGATGATGTCAGACAAAAAAAACTTGTCAAGCCAGTTGCTCTAACTCTACTGCCAAATGAAATAAAAATGATTGAGAACACTCAAAAAAGGAAAGAATTTTTTATACAAATTATTTTACCATTAATTTTAAAAGAAAATAATAATATTAAATTAGATAGAATAAGACTTTTTAGTATTATTAATAAAAGTAATAATTCAGCTTTAGAGAAAAAATGGTTAGATAAAAAATATAAACAATATGGTGTTCCATCAAAAGATTTAACTATTTTAAAAATTAGAATGGATGAAATACCTGTTTCACTAGCAATCGCCCAAGCAGCGAAAGAAACAGGTTGGGGAACATCTAGATTTGCACAAGAAGGTAATGCGTTGTTTGGACAATGGACATGGTCTGGTGAGGGTTTAAAGCCTAAAGACTCAGATAAAAATGAGGGCCATAAAGTAATGAGATTTAATGTTTTACAAGCGTCAGTCAGAGCATACCAAAGAAATTTGAATACACATTCATCTTACAGAGCTTTTAGATCGGCAAGAGCAGAGTTGAGAGATAAAGGTAAACCCTTAGATAGTTTAATATTAGCAAAATATTTAGATGAATATGCTCAAACAGGTGATCAATATGTTGAGGTTCTACAAAAAATTATTAAACAAAATAATTTAAAAGATTTTGATGATGCAAAACTTTTGCCATCAAGCATTGAACTAGAAAGTTTAATTTAATTTTTTACAGTGAATTGAGTACCAAACCAACGCCATTTACCCTTATCGTTTAAAGAACAATTGACTCTCCCTCTTCTAGGTAAAAATTTCTCTTTGAAATTAATTATTAAACTATTATTTTCAAAGATTAGATCTGGTTTTTTCCAATTCCCACCATCATTTGAATAACAATTAATATTTTTGATATTTTCTTGTTCATTAAAAAATTCAACGATTAATTGAGGTGGATTAGAATTTTTGTTAATTTTTTTTTCCTCTGGTTTTAATATTTTATATTCAAGTGGATGATAACTAATTATAGATTTAAATCTTTTTAATTCACCATATTTCTCATTAATTGGAAATCTAGGTAATTCAAATTTATCTTTATTGACATCTATTATTCCAGAATGTTGTCCAAATGCGATCTTAAAATTTTTTGATATATAATTTTTCATATAAAGTGAATATTCACCAAAAGGATATGAAAAAATTGATGGTACGTAGCCAATTTTTTCTTTAAAAATTTTTGATGCTGTCTCAATATCATTTACAAAATTTCCTTCACTTGTGTCTATTAAATAATCATGAGAATGAGAGTGATGACCAATAATTCCTAAATTTGAACTTTCTATTTCTTTAATTTGTTTCCAATTCATATAACCATTTTTTCCAACAGGTTCAGTGGAAACAAAGAGTATAAATGGAATTTTATTTTCTTTTAAATATGGCCAAGCT
>QCKW01000018.1 GCA_003215055.1 Pelagibacteraceae bacterium AG-410-N23
TCATCAAAACTTGGTACATCTGTAACAACTATAAAATCATAAGAACCTCTTACAATGTCCATGCTGTGCATAGTGCCACCCATTGCTTCAGTAAGTTGTTTTACAACAGCTTTTCTATCGCTTGATGGATCTTTAAGAAATCCTTGAAAAGCTTTTGCAGTATAATTACCCATTATATATGCTTTCATATTAAACTCCTTTTTTTAAATTAATGTTATCACTTTTATAAAAAAACTTGATGTGTAAAAATTACATAGTAGACACAACTTATTGTAATGCTAGATTGTGAAATGTACGAAAAATTTGGGCAATTCATTGATGGAAAATGGTCACCATCATCAAATGGTGAAACTTATGAAGTTATTAATCCAGCTACAGAGGAAGTTTTGGGCAAAGCATCTAAAGCATCACCAGAAGATGTAGATAGAGCATTAAAGTCAGCTGAAAAAGGATTACAAGTTTGGAAAAAAACTGCACCGTGGCAAAGATCTTACATCATTAGAAAAATTGCAGATAAAATAAGAGAAAAACAAGATGTGCTTGCAAAATGGATGACTCTCGAGGTTGGTAAACCTTTGGCTGAAGCAAAAGGGGAAATAGGTGGAGCGGCAGATATTTTTGAATGGAATGCTGAAGAGACAAAAAGAATTTATGGTCAGACTGTTGAAAGTAGATTTGAAGATACGAGAGTTCATGTTTACTATCAGCCAGTAGGAGTAGTTGCTGCATTATCTCCTTGGAATTTTCCTGCAGTATTGTCAGCCAGAAAAATTTCAACAGCTTTAGCAGCAGGTTGTTCAGTTATTATAAAACCAGATGTGATTACTCCAGGTGTCGTAATGGAGATGGTAGATATCTGTAGAGAAAGTGGAGTACCTCCAGGAGTAGTTAATCTTTTATCGGGTGATCCACCTAGTATTGCTCAACAATTAATTGCTTCTGATATAGTGAAAAAAATTTCTATCACTGGCTCATCAAGAGTAGGAAAGTTAATTTTAAAACAAGCAGCAGATAAAGTTCAAAGAGTAACAATGGAGCTTTCAGGACATTCACCTTTTATTGTATTTGATGATGCAGATATAAAAAAAGCAGCAGATATGGCTATTGCTGCAAAATTTAGAAATAATGGACAAGTATGTATTTCACCAAATAGATTTTATATTCATGAAAGTAAAAAAGATGAGTTTGTTAATTTGTTTGTAGATAAAACCAAAAAATTAAAAATTGGCAATGGTATGGATGCTGATACTCAATTAGGTCCTCTCACAACAGAAAAAAGATTGAACGAAATTGAAGAATTGGTTGAAAAAACGAGACAAGAGGGAGCAAAAGTTTTATTAGGGGGAAAAAGACCAGCTGGTTTCAACAAAGGTTTTTTCTATGAGCCAACAATATTTGATAATGTCAAAGATGATTATACTATCATGAAACAAGAGCCTTTTGGGCCTTTAGTTCCCATGCTATCTTTCAAATCATTTGATGAGGTTATTGAAAGAGCCAACAATCATGAGCTTGGCTTATGTAGCTATGTTTGTACTAACTCAATGGAGAAAGCTCATTTAGCCTCAGAACAACTAGAAACTGGAACAGTAGGTGTCAATACAGGCATGATCGCAATTGCCGAAGCTCCTTTTGGAGGCATCAAACAAAGTGGTTATGGTAGAGAAGGTGGGTCTAACGCAATCAAAGATTATCTAAATGTTAAATACACTCATTTGGGAATCAAAGGTTAATTTTAATTATAATGTTTGAATTAATAGTTGCTTTTGGAGCGGGCTTAATAAGCTTTTTGTCTCCTTGTGTGCTACCGCTAATACCAGGATATATTTCTTATATTACTGGAAATTCTTTAAGTGAGTTAATAGAAAAAAAGAAAGTAAACTTGACTCCGATAATTTTATTTACTGTGGGTTTTTCAATTGTATTTATAATTTTTGGTGCAGCTTCAACTTTTTTAGGCCAAGTACTTCTTCAAAACTCATACGAACTGAGAATAGTTGCTGGGTTATTAATTGTTGTTCTTTCACTCCACATTTTAGGAATAATAAATATTAAATTTTTGAATTATGAAAAAAGAATTCAAACGAATACAAATACCAACTTTTATAGTCCTATATTGATAGGTATGGCTTTCGCTTTTGGATGGACGCCGTGTATTGGTCCTATCTTAGGCTCAATTTTGGTTTTAGCTGCTACAGAAGAAAGTATTAATAAAGGAATTTTGCTTTTAATTTTTTACTCTTTGGGACTAGCTCTACCATTTATTTTGTCAGGTTATTTAATACAAAAATTTCTTATATTTTCTAAAAATTTCAAAAAGAACATTAATTTGGTAACTAAAATAGGTGGATTTATTCTATTAATTACCGGCGTTTTAATATTAACTAACCAATTACAAGCTTTGGGTTACTATTTGCTAAATATTTTCCCATTCTTACAAAATTTCGGATAAATAAATTATGAAAATTTATCAAATAGATTCAAGTGCAAGAAAAGAGGGTTCAACCTCAAGAGCTTTAGCAAAAAAATTGTTAGATAAAATTAAAAAACCTAAAGATAAAGTTATATATCGAGATCTGGATGATGAAATGGTTTTTGTATCTGGACTTACGGAGTCTGGAATGAAAATTGAAAAAAAAAATCAAACAGAACACCATAAAAAGATGTTTGAACTTTCAGATACATTAGTCAAAGAACTTAAGGAGAGCGACATAATCATAATATCAGCACCAATATATAATTATGGACCACCAGCCACACTCAAAGCTTGGGCAGATCTTGCAGCAAGGGTAGGCGAAACTTTTAGATTTAAACCTAATGGAAGGAGAGAGGGTTTATTAAAAAATAAAAGAGCTTATTTGGTAATTACTTCAGGGGGAACAAAACTTAATAGTAATGAGGATTTTCTTACACCATGGCTAAAGTTCATTTTAAATTTTTTTGGAATTGAAAAAATTGATATAATTTGCGCTGATCAAATGGCTTTAGATTATGAGAAATCAATAAAAGAAGCCGAAGAACAAATAAAAAGAATTAGTTAATATGATATTATGGTTAGCAAGTTTTCCAAAAAGTGGAAATACATGGTTAAGATTATTAATATCTAATTATTTTTACCCTGATGAGAAAGTATTTGATAATTTAAATTTAATAAAAGAATTTCCAAAAAAAACATTTTTCGAAAACTTTAAAAATGAAATTGATTTCAATCAAGAAAAAATAAATCTTTATAAATATTTCATCAAATCACAAGAAAGATTAAATCTTAATAATAAATTAAATTTTCTTAAAACACATAGTTGTTGCGGAACAATTGGTAACAATAAATTTACTGATGAAAAAAATACTTTAGCATTTATTTATATAATTAGAGATCCAAGATCTGTTGCAATTTCTTATGCTTATCATAGCAATCAATCTTTTGATGACTCGGTTGAGGCAATTACAAATGATAATAGCGTAGCAATAGATGAAGATAAATTAATAACATATAGATCTTCATGGAAAATGAATTATTACTCATGGACAAAGTCACCTTATCCAAGGTTAATTTTAAAATATGAAGATTTAAAGAAAAACGAATTTGAAAATTTTAAAAAAATTTTGAAGTTTATAAGTCAATATAAAGAAATTGAGATAAATGATGATAAAATAAAACAAACCATAGAAAAATGTAATTTTCAAAAATTAAAAATTGAAGAAAAAGAAAATGGATTTATTGAAAGATGGGGAAATGAAAATTTTTTTAGAAAAGGCCAAATTGATGAATGGAAACAAAATCTTTCAAATGATTTGATAAAAAAGATTGAAAATAATTTTAAAGGATTAATGAATGATTTTGGATATTTATAAATTAAATTTTCTTTGAAGATGTTTTAGTTTACCTTCAGTGCTATCATAATCAATATAACAACCCTGAAGAAACCTTTCTCCCTCATTAGCATCATATGATGTTCTGCCGTGTAAAAGTCGATAATTATCCATCATTAATAAATCACCAGGTGTTAATTTAAATTCAATTCTATAATCATCAGAGTTGTATAATTCAGAGATTTTATTTCTTGCAGAATAATATAATTCTAATTTTTCTTTTTCCATTAAAGGTACAAAGTCTAATCTTGGACTAAACCTTACTTGTTTAAATTTTTTATTTTCATCTAATTGTATCATTTCAGCCCAATCTTCTAGAATTATATTTTTATCTATAAATTGGTATCGCACTTTAATTTCTGTCAAAATTTTATAATAATCAGAAAAGTTTTTTTTAAGTTTTTCTGTAACAGTGTAACCATCAACTAAAGTTGACAGACCTCCACTTACTTTATTTTCAATACAATGAAGTAACTGTATACAAGGAACTGGGTTTCTATATGGGTTATCAGTGTGTGGTGCTAATGCCAAAGATGTATAAGCTAAATCATTTGGATTTGGTTTTGATTTAACATTAAAAAATTCACCAAAATTAGTTCTTCTAACGCTGCCAATTGAATTTGCAAAGTTTACTATAAAGTTATTCTGAACAGGAACATTTTTAAATATAATGAAACCATATTTATAAAAATTTATTAGCGCATCATACATTATTTTTTTTTCAAAAATATTTTCTTTAAAATCAAAATAATTTAAATTTTTCAAAGATGAGTCCCACTTGATTTTTTCGATAAATTTAATGTCATTTATATTTGAAAATTCTTTAAGAATACTCTGGATTGCCAACTTAGTTTCCACACCATCATTAAAACAAATTTCTAAAAACTTTTCTGATAAATTTAATTTTTTGATTTCTATGTTCTTTTTTAATTCAGTTGGATCAAATAATCTTTGCTGAGTAACTTTATCAACAAAAGTCTCTTCATTTACTCTCTCCCTTAACCAGAAAGGGTGTATTTCTTTTTTTAAACCTTCTTTTTCAAAAAAAACTTTATTATTTGATAATTCAATTTTCATAATTATATCTGATGATTATTTAAAATTTTACTTTAATCAATACAAATTAAATTGTATTAATTTCCCTGTGATTAAATTAAAATCTTCAGATTATAAAAATTTCTCTAAATTTTTAGTTAATTTAGCAAGCAAATTAACAAAATTTTATTATTCTAAATTAAATAAACCCTTTAAAGTTTCAAACAAATTAAAAGGTAGAGGATATGATCCTGTGACAAGTGCCGATAAAGCTTTTGAAAATTTTATTATAAAACAGATAAAAAAAAAATTTCCTAGTCACCAAATCATAGGTGAGGAGTCTGGACATAAAAAAACTAAAAGTGATTTTTCATGGGTTATTGATCCTATTGATGGAACAAGATCATTTGTTATTGGCAATCCAACTTGGAGTAATCTAGTTTCTTTAAATTTTAAGGGAAATCCCATTGTTGGTCTTGCTAATTTTCCTGTATTAAAAAAATATTATTTTAATACCTCATTAAATTCAGCTTATGTTTCAGAGAATGGAAAAAAAAGAAAAGTAAAAGTAAATCATAAAGCAAATTTTTCAAATGTAAAATTGTCAGCAGCTTTTCATGGAATTTTACCCTTAAATAAACAAAAAAAAATTCCTCAAATATTAAAACGGATGCAGTTTCCGTGCTCAGATGCCTTAAGCTATTCTCATTTTGCAGAAGGTAAACTTGATATTGTTATTCAATGTGGAAATAAAATTTGGGATATACATGCCTTAATTCCAATTATTAGAGCTGCAGGAGGTATAGTTTCAACTTGGAAAAATGATGATGCTAAAAAAGCAGGAAATATAATTTGTTCAGCTAACAAAAGTCTTCATAACAAAATGCTTAAAATTTTAAAACCTGTTACTAAGTAGTTTTTCCAAGTAAGTTTACGATTAATACTCCAGAAATAATTAAAGCTAACCCAATTAGAGTGTAAAGATTTGGCATTTGATTATACTTATATATTCCAACAATTGTTGTAGCTATTATGCACAAACCTGCAAATGATGCATACGTAATACCAACTGGAATAGTTTTCATAACGATAGACAATGTAAACATACAGCCGACAATTGTTATTGCTGTTAACAAGCTTGGCATCAATAATGTAAAACCATTTGCACCTTTGGCAAAACCATTTGCAGCTGTACCCAAAATAACAGCAAATATAAGAACAATGTATGCAACTATATTACTCATAATTAAAAGAATATTATTATTTGGTAATTATATCTACCAATCTTTTTATTGGTGGACCAAGGACAAGTGCAGCTATTATTGCTATAGGCAAACTTACTGACCATGCCTTTAAAAATCTATTGATATATTCGTTGTCCATTCCTGTATTTATATAAGTGATTATAAGTGTCATGAGCAAACTCATGCCAAAACCCATAATTAAAATGAATATGAAATCAAAATATTTTTTTGGAAACATTATTTAGACATTGGAGTAGCGCCAGTTTCTAAACTAACAATTTTTCCATCCTTATATCTGTAAACTGCCATTACAGCTTCTACATTTCCATCATGAAAAGTTACGATTGAATGATGTATACCAATTTCATCGTTTTCATAAACAACTCGTACTTTATCTTGATTTATATCTCCACTCATTGCCCATTTAATAACATCAGCTTTTCCCAGTGAATTTCCAGATTTATGCATTGTAAATTTAAAATCATCATGCAAAAGTTCATTCATAGTTGCTTCGTCTTTTTTATCTATTGCATCAGTATATCTTTTTAATATCGACATTTTAAACTCATTATGTGTAGATCTTATCAGCTAAACCGTAGCATAAAATTGCACTCATAACTGTAAATACAAATGGCGCGATAATACCTTCATTTGTGGTTTTCTCGTTGACTCCAGTTTTATTTATTTTAATAGAATAAAAATTACATAAAAAAATACATAGATTATTTATAAAAACTAAATTTAAGAATCCCCATGTATTTTCTAAACCTCCAGGTCTTATAAAACCTACATAGATTGACATTAAAAATACAGCAAGCATAAATGCTCCTGCCATTCTAATCATTATTGCTCCACTTGGATCTATACCAAATCTTTCCATAAAGCTTTTAGTTCCAAAAATGGTTTGAAATGCGTAAACACCAACTCCAATAAAATGAATTAAGTAAATTATTAAATAAAATATCCCATTAAATTTTTCTAACATTTTGTCTCCTTTTTTTTAATAAGAGTCTGACTCTTCACATATTACAATTGTGCTTTTTGGGTCAGTAGCCTTTCTTCTTTGAACGACAATTTTTTGATGTTCATCTGAATTATACCAGCCTAAAGCTTTATCTTTATTTGGAAATTCAATTACCACTGTAAGGGTAGTTTCTTCTCCTTCTTTGACTAATTTCTCTGGAGTTCTTACCAAAAATTTTCCATCAAAAGGCTTTAATGTATCTGCAACTTTACTTGCATATTCTTTTGCAAACATATCTGGGTTTGTAACGGTTGGAACTGCCACTAAATATGCTTTTTTCATTGTGTTCTCCTTTTATTTTTATTTAACTTTTAAAAAGATCAAGAGCTTCATTTAAAAGTTTTTCAGATTTAGCATGATCACCAGATTTATGTGCATCCATACCTTGGTCTCTAAGCTCTTGAGCTTTTTTTATTTTGTCATCAATATTTTTAGCCATCATTGGACAAGAACCTGCATATGCAGAACTGACAAATAAGACTAGACAAAGTGATAATATCATTTTTTTCATTTTATTTCCTTTCTTTAAGTTAATATAAAGTTTGAATTACTTTTTTTACTCTTTCAGCTCCATTAGGAACTAAAGCTTCAACAAATGTATGACATTTATCAGTTTTAGCTTTGTCATATTTCGAACCGTAATGTTTATCTACTGCTTTGTTTACTCCAGCATCCCAATCTTTTTCTGGAATGCCAATTTCAAGAGCATATGTTTTTAAGACTTTCACAGTTGAAATAGATTTTTCTTTCATTCCATACTCAAATTTTTCCCCTGATGGAAGAAAGTAGTTAGCCATATAAATACCAATACAATCCCATGCTTTTGATTTATCTTTGTCACTCATTCCTGCATTAGCAGATGTAAAGATGAAAAAAGATAAAACTATAATAATTTTTTTCATATACCCTCAACATTAATTAATATTAGTATATAAATGTAACTTTTTTGTTACATGCCTGGTATGCGTTATTATAACCAGCTAGGAATGGGGAGGTTTTTTTCCTTTAAAAAAGATTTATTAAACATCTTTGAGTTGTATTTATCTGATCTATCACAGAGAATTGTTACAATTGTTTTTCCTGGACCTAGCTCTTTTCCTAATCTAATTGCACCAGCAATATTTACTCCGCAGCTAGTTCCTAAACTTAACCCCTCATGCTGTATTAAATCATAAAGCACGGGTAAAGACTCTTGATCACTGATTGAAAAAGCACCATCAATTTTAGCTTCAGCAAAGTTTTTAGTTATTCTGCTTGAACCAATACCTTCAGTTATTGATCCGCCCTCAGCTTTAAGTTCACCATTCATAATGTGATTATAAAGTGCAGAGCCTGTTGGATCTGATAAATAAATCTTTATATTTTTATTTTTTTCTTTGAGAAATTTACTTACACCACCGATGGTGCCACCTGTTCCTGATGCGCAGACAAAGCCATCTACTTTACCTTCGGTTTGTTCCCAAATTTCTGGTCCAGTCGTTTCGTAATGACCTTTTGAATTAGCAGTGTTATCAAATTGGTTTGCCCAAACTACACCATTGTTATTTGTACTTTTTAATTCTTCAGCAAGACGGCCTGCAACTTTTACATAGTTACCATCATCCTTATAAGGCTTGGGTGGCACCAGTCTAAGATCTGCACCAATATTTTTTAAAGTGTCTTTTTTTTCTTGGGTTTGGTTATCATTCATTACAATAATTGTTTTATAACCTAAGGAATTTCCTAAAAGACATAAACCAATCCCAGTATTACCCGCAGTACCTTCAACAACAATTCCACCTTCCGAAATTAGTTTCTTTTCTTGTGCATCTTTTATTAGTGCAAGAGCAGCTCTATCTTTAACGGATCCACCTGGATTTAAGTATTCCGCTTTTCCATAAATATTACATCCAGTGATCTCTGAGGCTGCTTTTAATTTTATTAAAGGTGTATTGCCAACCGACTCGATAAAATTATTTTTAATTTGTGACATTAATCTTTATCTTTATCAGTAACAGCATAAGGTTGAAATCCTTTTGTAGCATCACCAACTCTTGCTGCTGGAATTCCTACCATTATTGATTTCTCAGGAACATTTTTAGTAACTACCGCGTTTGCACCGATTAAGGAATTTTTACCAATCGTTATTGGCCCTAAAATTTGAGCACCAGATCCAATAACAACATTATCTTCTAAAGTTGGGTGTCTTTTAATATTTCTTTGATCATTAGCGTTTATACTTGGAGCAATTCCACCTAATGTAACATTATGATAAATAGTAACATTATTACCAATCTCAGATGTCTCACCGATTACAACTCCCATACCATGATCAATAAATAAATTTTTTCCAATCTTTGCCTTTGGATGAATCTCTATTCCTGTTAAAAATCTTGAAAATTGAGAAATGATTCTTGCAACTAAATCAAATTTAGCTATTGCAAAAAAATTTGCAATTTTATGAAAAAAAATAGCCTTAACCCCTGGGTAAGTTAAGATAAGACTTAACTTAGATTTTGCCGCAGGATCTCTGTCTATTATAGATTGTAAAAAATCATTCATTATTATTTGCCAACTTGATTTAAAAAATTAATGCTTATATAGTTATTTTGTTAAGTATTTAAAGGAGAAATTATGTACAAAAACACTAACTGCTTTCATTTAGCAATACCATGCGGTGATTTAGAAATAGCAAAAAAATTTTATAGCGAAACATTAGGCTGCAGATTAGACAATTCTGCTCAAGAATGGGCTGATGTTGATTTTTGGGGAAATGAATTAACACTTCATGCAAGTGAACATAAACTAGATAATGAAAGACACGATGTCGACATGGGTAATGTTTCAGTGCCTCACTTCGGTGTTCATTTATCTAGAAAAGATTTTGATACTTTAAAACAAAGACTAAAAGATAAAGGTGCAAAATACTATGATGAGCCTTACTTAAGATTTAAAGGTACAAAGTATGAGCAAGAAACATTCTTTGTTAAAGATCCAAACGAAAATATTTTAGAAATTAAAACATTAACGGCAAATCCTGAATAATTTTTACTGAATTATTTCCAAGTGCGTTTGAATGATCGATAGAAGAAATCTATTAAAAGTTATTGGTGTATCTTGTTTATCATGGATTTTATATCCATATAAGTTTGTACTTTCAGAAACCAAAAAAATTATTAATCAGAACCTTACCAGTAAACAAAAAGAAATTATGTTTAATGAGGGGACTGAAAGACCATTTACTAGCGAATTACTGCAAGAGAAAAGAAAAGGTTTTTATCATTGTGCAAATTGTGGAAACAAATTATTTTCATCAGAGGCTAAATTTGATAGTGGCACTGGCTGGCCATCATTTAGTGAAGCTTTACCAGGGGCTTTTAAAACAAAAGTAGATTATTCATTTGGTATGAAAAGAATAGAATATCACTGCGCAAAATGCGGAGTTCATCATGGACACGTTTTTGATGATGGTCCAAGCTCAACTGGTAAAAGATTTTGTAATAATGGCCTGTGTTTATTGTTTATCCCTGAAACTTGATAATTATTTTTATTTTCTAAAGATTTAAAGTAAGTTCAAAAAATTCAAATATATAATTTATGGAATTTGCTTTATTAGGTTTTTTGACAGGATTAAGTTTAATATTAGCAATCGGTGCTCAAAATATTTTTGTCATAGAACAAGGTTTAAAAAAACAACATGTATTTTTGGTTTGTTTAATTTGTGCTATATCTGATTTTATTTTAATATTTTTAGGAATATTTTTATTTTATTTTTTTCAACAATACTTCAATATTTTTTTTGAATTAACATTAAATATTCTATTAATTTTATTTTTGATTTATTTTATTTACTCAAAAATAAAATCTTTCAGAGTTAATGTTTCATTCGAAAGTGATAGAAGTGAAATTTCTAGCTTAGAAATATTTTTCAAAACTCTTGGTTTTACTTATCTCAATCCTCATGTATATTCAGATACAGTCTTTTTTTTGGGTAATTTTTCTAAAAATTTTTTAATTAAAGAAAAGATTTTTTTTGGAATTGGTGCTTCAGCTGCATCTTTTATTTTCTTTTTTATTATTGGTTATTTATCCAATTATCTATCAAGATACGCTCAAAATAAGAAAACATGGCAATATATTAATTTATTTATTATTTGCTTCATGTCATTAGTTACAATTTACATAGCTAAAGAAACATTGATTTTTTTCAGACAATGAATACGTATTTTAAAAAATCTATCTATTGCTTAGCCAAATTGTTTCAAAGGGTTTCAATATTAAAAGCTTATTTTTAGTTTCAATTTTAGGTCCAATAAGGTTATTCCAACCATGGTAAATTTTTTTTAGTTGTGTTTTTTGGATTTTTGAAGATAAATTTGTAATACAAATTATGGTTTGGTCTTTATCAATACTCACTCTTTTGAATGAAAAAAAATTAGAGCCAAAATTTATATTGTGTCTTGAGGCGTTTGGATGAAACGCTTTTTGTTTTCTTCTGACTTTAAGTAAATTTGAAATTTTCTTATAAAATAAACTTTGTTTGGAATTTTTATTATCAAGTTTTTTTGAAATATTTTTATAATTCCATTTATATCTATTTAAATCTCTATTATTTCCAGTTATTATATACTTTGCTTCATCATTAGATGTTCCAAACATAGAATTCAAATATATAGCCGGAATTCCCTCAAAAGAAATCATTATTGCGTGAGCGGATACATATCTCTCTAGATAAAATACACCTTTTTGGTCATAATCTGATTTTTTTAAAGCATCAAAAACAGTGATGTTAGCTTCATATATTTTTTTAATTTTATTATGAATTTTTCTATAAGAAAATTTGGATCCATTTTTTCTTAATCTTTTTAAAAAGTCATTTAATGTTTTTTTATTTAATAATCCCTCAGTGGGTCTAATTCCTATCCCATCGTGAGAAGCAATGAAATTTAAATAACAGTTTCCATTTTTTGTATTTGGAAGATTTTTACTCCATTTATTTAAGTAAGAACTATTTTCGAATAGAAAAGCATGAATTAATAATGGTGGTAAAGAAAAGTTATAAATCCAATTAGCCTCATCATTTTTTCCCAAATAACTTAAATTTTCTTTTTCAGGTAAATTTGTTTCTGTAATTATTTTGGTTTTTATATTTATTAGATTAATTACATTTCTTAAAAGTTTAATAATTTCATGAGTTTGTTTTAAATTAATGCACTTAGTTCCATTTTCTTTCCAAAGATATGCAATAGCATCTAGTCTAAAAATAGTTACACCATTATTTATTAAATGTAACATTATTTTTATAAATTGAATTAATACAGATGGATTTTTAAAATTTAAATCAATTTGATCTGGGCTAAAAGTTCGCCAAAGATAATCAGACTTTTTAAAAATTTTAATTTTTTTAAGTAATTTATGATCTCTTGGTCTTACTACATTGGATGTGTTAAATTTTGAGTCTACAGTTAAAAAATAATCTTTTCCAGGTTCTTTTTTCTTAAGAAAATTTTTAAACCATAATCCTCTTGCGGATGAATGGTTAATGACTATATCTGCCATAACAGAATTCGACTTTGAAATATTCTTGATGTCTGACCAGTTACCCAGTTTATTTTCAACTTTATAATGATCTTTTACAGCAAAGCCACTATCACTACTTGAGGGGTAAAAGGGTAAAAAATGTATAGTATTAAAACAATTCTTTAATTTTTTTTGGAAAAAGTTCTGAAAGACTTTTAACGATTTCTTTTTTTCCAAATATACACTATCACCATAACATATAACTAATGTAGTTTTCTCAGAAATTATTTTTTTCTTTTTTGGGTTTTTTTTATTAAAATATTTAATTAATTGAATTATCTCATTTTCAAAATAATCGATATCTTTTTTTGATATCGATATTTTGTAAATATTATCTAATTTAGATCTAATTGCTTTCTGATCTTTTTGAGTTAACATTAATAATATTTTTTATTATCATCATTAACTACTTTTTCAAGTCTTCCAAGAAAGTCTGGTATAGCACTTTTTACTCTGCTCCATGTAGGTATAAATGGGGTATCCATTGGATTAAGAATAAAAGCCTCTCCAGCTTTCATTATGTTTATTGCAAATAATTCGACCGCTTTCTCCTCAGTGTGAGAATCAAATTTTAAGCCATTCATCACAGCATCATTTCTATATATATCTATTAAATCTAAGGCAGATCTATAATAGGTCGCCTTTAATGATCTAAACTTTTCTCTACTAAAAGTATTACCTTGCGTTGCTAACTTTTTGATAAATGTTTTGATGATATCAATAGACATTCTTGACAATCCTTTTGTTTCATCATCGATTGATAACACTTGGTGTTTGTGGTCATATGTATCTGCTAAATCCACTTGGCAAATATTTTGAGGAGAAAAACTTCTTTGCATTTCAGATAAAATTCCAACTTCAATTCCCCAATCAGAAGAAATTCTTAATTCAGGTAAAACATTTCTCCTAAAGGAAAACTCGCCTGCTAAAGGATATTTGAATGATTTCATAAATTCTAGATAATCACTTTTACCAATCGTTT
>QCKW01000019.1 GCA_003215055.1 Pelagibacteraceae bacterium AG-410-N23
ACAGGTTTGACTGTAGCTGAATATTTTAGAGATCAAGAGGGTCAGGATGTTCTTTTCTTTGTTGATAATATTTTTAGATTCACTCAAGCTGGTTCTGAAGTATCAGCACTTTTAGGAAGGATACCATCAGCGGTTGGTTATCAACCTACATTGGCAACTGATATGGGTAACTTGCAAGAGAGAATTACAACAACAAACAAAGGATCAATTACATCTGTTCAAGCTATTTATGTACCAGCAGATGATTTAACTGATCCAGCACCGGCCACTTCATTTGCTCACTTAGATGCAACTACAGTGCTTTCAAGACAAATTGCTGAAATCGGTATTTATCCAGCTGTTGATCCATTAGACTCTACATCTAGAATACTTGATCCAAGAATAGTTGGTGATGAACATTATAGAGTTGCAAGAGAAGTTCAAAAAGTTCTGCAAACATATAAATCTTTACAAGACATTATTGCAATTCTAGGTATGGATGAATTATCAGAGGAAGATAAATTAACAGTTGCAAGAGCAAGAAAAATTCAAAGATTTCTATCACAACCATTTTTTGTTGCTGAAGTATTTACTGGATCACCGGGTAAACTTGTAGATTTAGAGTCAACAATAAAAGGTTTTGATGCAATCTGCAAAGGTGAATATGATCATCTGCCAGAAGCTGCTTTTTATATGGTCGGTACAATTGAGGAAGCAATCGAAAAAGCTGAAAAAATGAAAAAAGATGCTGCTTAATGAACGAAGAGTTTAAAATAGAAATTGTTAATCCTGATAAATCTTTCTTATCAAAAGAAGATGTGACTGAAGTAGTAGTTCCGGCTTTTGAGGGAGAAATTGGAATTCTCAAGGATCATATCTCTATAATTTCTTTTTTAAAACCAGGGATAATTAAGATTTATTCAAAATCTGAAGAAGAAAAATTTTATGTTGAAGATGGGATTATAGAGTTTAAGAATAATAATCTATCAATTCTTACAAGTTCTATTTTTAATTTAAAAGATCTTGAAAAAAACAAGATTCAAGAATTATTAAAATCAGCAGAAGAGCAGACATCTAAAAATGAAATGAATGATCAAACTAAATACTTAATTGATCAAAAAATAGATGTTTTGAGATCAATTAATTAATAATTTTTTTTATTTCATTTTTTAAAGTTTTGTAAACTTCGAGTTTAAAATCAACAACTACATCAGTTATACTTTCTAAATTAATCCATTTCCACTCTAGAAATTCAGGTTTATCAGTCTTAATGTTTATCTCAGTATCATTTCCTAAAAAACGCATCAAAAACCACTTTTGTTTTTGACCTTTATATTTTCCTTTCCATATAATGCCCAATAAATGTTCAGGTAAGATATAAGTAGTAATCTTATTTATCTCTTTTATTAATTTTACATTTTTAATACTTGTTTCTTCCTCTAATTCCCTATAGGCAGCTGTCAAAACGTCTTCTCCTTTATCCACACCTCCTTGTGGCATTTGCCAAAAATTTTTGGGATTATCAATTCTTTTTGCAACAAAAACTTTATTATCTTTATTTAAAACAATAATTCCTACACCATCTCTTAATGGCAAATTTCTAAACTTATCTTTCATTTTTAGCTACTAAGTAATTTTAAAGCGTAGTTTAATTGATTATCAGTTTCAGTTTTGATTTTAAAATCATCTAAATCTTCCTCAATTTCTATATCAGGAGATACTCCAACTTCAGAAATCGATTTACCAGATGGCAAATAATATTTTGCAACAGTTAATCTAATTGCACCTTTATTTTTAAGAGGAATGATTGATTGGACTGAACCTTTACCATAACTATTTGCACCTAATAAAATTGCTCTCTTATGATCTTTTAAAGCTCCGGCTACTATCTCTGAAGCTGATGCAGAGCCATAATTGATAAGTACAATTAAAGTTTTACCATCGGTAATATCTCCTTTTTTTGCAAACCATTTTCTATTCTCAGAGGATCTTCTGCCTTTTGTAGATACTATTTCACCATCTTCTAAAAAAAAATCTGATATTTTTATTGCTTGGGATAAAAGACCACCTGGGTTATTTCTGAGGTCTAAAATATAAGCTTTCAATTCATTTTTATTTTCTAATTTTTTAATTTCCTTTTCTATTTGCTCTGCACTATTTTCATTAAAAGAGGTTAATCTTAAGTAACCAATATTTTTCTTTAGAAGATCAACCTTTACAGATTTAATTTCGATAATTTCTCTTGTTACATTAAAAATTAGAGCTTTCTTCTCACCACTTCTTCTTACAGTTAACTCAATGCTTGATCCAACTGGGCCTCTCATTAAATCAACAGCTTCACTCAAGGATTTTCCCTGCACCTGGGTATTTTCAATCTTAACAATGTAGTCACCAGCTTTAATACCAGCTCTTGAAGCTGGTGTATCGTCTATAGGAGATATGACTTTTACAACACCCGCTTCCATAGTTACTTCAATTCCGAGCCCTCCAAATTCTCCACTGGTATCCGTTTGCATTTCATCAAAAGTTTTTGGTGACATGTAACCTGAATATGGATCCAAAGATTGAAGCAAACCATTTATTGCTGCATCCATACTTTCTGATTGATTTATTTCATCAACATATTCTTCGTTAATTTTTTCTAAAACTTCTCCAAAAAGATCTATTTTTTTGTAAATATCTTTCTCTGAGGAATAAGAAGTTTTTAAAAAAAAAATATTAATAAAAACTATTAAATAAAGAATTTTTTTAATCATTATATAATCAATTTTTCTTTTGGAATTAATTCAGACCACATTTTTTCTAACTCATAAAATTTTCTTTTTTCTGGATGGAAAATATGTACAATCAAATCAATGCCATCAACTAATTTCCATTCATTACTTTCTTTACCCTCAATTTTACATTCATTAACACCATTATTCTTTAATTTTTCTAATACTTGCTCAGACAGTGCTTGTATATGCCTTGAGGATGTACCACTAGCGACAATCATGTAGTCAGCGATTGAACTCTTATCTTTTAAGGATATGCTTACAATATTTTCAGCTTTATTAGCATCTAGAGTGTTAATGACGATTTGTTTTAAATCTGAAATTTTATCCATTAATTACTTAAACTCTATCAAATTTTTCTTAATTGAGAAGATGAAATATTGACCTTATTAAATTCAATAAACTCTAAATTTTTACCCTTTAACTTTTTAAATGATACTGAACTTAGTGATTTTTTTTTATATCCATGCCGGTCAAAAACTACAATGTTACAATTTTTTATAATTATTTTCCATTTGTACCATTTATGGAATTCTATCAGATTGTCAGCACCCATTAAAAAATATATTTGGTAATGTTTTTTCTTTTTTAGGTAATTTATCAAATCTACAGATTTATTTGATTTAATAATTTTTTCATAAAATTTTATTTTAATTGCGTTGTTTGATTTTATGATTTTTTTACATCCTTTAATTCTATCAGAAATACTTGTTTTACTTTTTTTTTTCAAAGGATTTTTCTTAGTAATTGCCCATATTATTGTTTTTAATTTAAGTTTTTTTATAGCCTCTTTAGATATAGCTAAATGACCTTTATGAGCTGGGTCAAAAGACCCGCCAAGTATTCCTATTTTAGTTTTTGAGTTTAATTTATTTTCTAGTTTTACCATTACTTGTTATTTTATATTTATATGAGACTAATTGGTTTAACCCTACTGGTCCTCGTGGAGGCAAGGTATTAGTTGAGATACCAACTTCTCCGCCAAAACCAAATTCTCCACCATCAGCAAATTGAGTTGATGTATTATGCATTACAATAGAACTATTAACGTTATTTAAAAATTTTTTTGCAGTTATTTTGTTTTTTGTAATAATCGAATCAGTATGCATAGTTCCGTATTTATTAATATGATTAACAGCTTCTTTCAAATTTTTTACTGATTTAACAGAAACTGTAGGCGCTAAATATTCTGTAGACCAATCTTCAATTGTAGCTTTAAATATTTTTCCATTATAAAATTTTCTAATTTTTTTATCTCCAATTATTTTACATCCATTATCTTCCAAAATTTTTAAAATTTGATTACATGAATTTTTTAAAATTTTTTCATGAATTAAAATTGTTTCAGTTGCACCACATATTGCAGTATTTCTTAATTTAGCATTAAGAATAATTTTTCTTGCAATACCTATATTTGCGTCTTCATCGATAAACGTATGGCAAATTCCTTCGAGATGCCCAATAATTGGTAAATTAGAAGTAGTATGAACTTTTTTAACTAAATTTTTCCCTCCTCTTGGGATGATTATATCAATATAATTAGTCATTTTCTTTAATAAAAAATCAACAACTTTTCTATTTTTAATTTTTATAAATTGAACAAAATTTTCATCTATTTTATTTTTTTTTAGGGATCTCCGAAATAATTCCGATAAAATTTTATTAGAATTGAATGCTTCTTTTCCACCTTTTAAAATTACTGCATTCCCTGATTTAAAACATAGTGCAGCAACATCTGATGTAACATTAGGTCTACTTTCATATATTACACCTATAATTCCTATAGGAATTGAAACTTTGGAAATATTTAAACCATTTGGTCTTTTAATTTTCTCTAAAATAACATTTGTTGGATCTTTAAGTTTTATTATTGATTTAATAGTATTTACAATATTTTTAATTTTTTTTTCGTCAAGAGCAAGACGATTAATTAGATTTGTGTTTAACCCTTTTTTTTGAGAAAGGTAAACGTCTTTTTTATTTTGATTGATTATTAGTTTTTTATTTTTATTAATAAGATAGCAATAATCTTTCAAAACTTTATTTTTCTTCTTTGAGTCTAAATTTATAGAAAAAGCTTTTTTTGAATTTTTTCCAATATTAATTAATTCTCTATTCATTATATCTTTACCATATCATCTTTATGAACGACTTCTGATTTTGAAATATAACCAAGTATTTTTTTAATTTCATTAGAGTGACATCCTAAGATTTTATTAATTTCATCTGATGAAAAAGAGCTTAAACCTCTCGCAAATTCTTTACCTTTTTTATCTAGAACTTTAACATGGTCACCTTTTTTAAAATTACCTAATACCTTTTTAATACCAGCAGCTAATAAGCTTTTACCATTTTTAAGAGCTTTTTTTGCACCATCATCGATAATTAGTTTTCCCTTAGGAGAAATAGAACTTATTATCCATTTCTTTCTAGCATCTAATTTTGTTACTTTTGATACAAACCAAGTACAATTATTTTTTTTATCTATTTGATCAATAGGATTTAAATGTAATCCATTAGCTATTACCATATTACTACCGGCTAAATTACAAATTTTTGCTGCCTCAATTTTTGTATCCATACCACCACTTCCAAATTCTGTTTTACCTTTGATATAAATATTTTTAATATCTCTATTAAAATTAGTTATTTTTTTTATTAATTTTGCATCTTTAAATATTTTTGGATTTTTTGTAAAAAGACCATCAACATCAGATAACAAAATTAACAAATCTGCATTAGTGATTTGAGCTACACGAGATGCAAGTCTATCATTGTCACCATATTTAATTTCAGTCGTAGCAATTGTATCATTTTCATTAACTACAGGAATATAATCAAGTTGAAATAAATTTTCAAAAGTTCTCTTTGCATTAATGGATCTTCTTCTTTCTTCTGTATCTTCCAAAGTCAAAAGGATTTGTGATATGTTAATTTTATACTTAGAAAAAGTTTGTGAAAATAAATTCATTAATTCAATTTGACCTATAGATGCTATAGCCTGGCTTTTATCTAGTTTAAGATTTGCTTTATCATAATTCATTTTCTTACATCCTAGAGCAATAGCTCCAGAACTAACTATTATGACTTTTTTGTTATTTGATTTTAATTTCTTAATATCCTGTGCGAAACTTGATAACCATCTATTCCTAATTTCTCTATTCTTATCTACTAATAAAGATGATCCAATTTTGATGACAATTATTTTAGAATTTTTAAGAAGCATAAGAAATTAGTTTAGCCTTTATTTTAGAAACTGAATTTTTTTCCAAAATTGATAAAGTAAGCACTTCACACTTTTTATCTTTTGAAAAGTCTTGTACTATTTTTTCTACTAAATCCCTATCAACAAGATCTATTTTATTTAAAACAATTAACTCTTTTTTTTTTATAAGTTCTTCACTATAATTTTGTAATTCATTTTTCACTTGATTATACGCTTTTATTAAATTCACATTTGTAATATCTATTAAATGTAGAAGAGATTTACATCTTTCTATGTGTTTTAAAAATTGTGTACCAAGTCCTGTACCTTCATTTGCTCCTTCTATAAGGCCTGGAATATCAGCTATTGTAATTTCTTTGTTATCATAACTAGCGACTCCTAAATTTGGATTCAAAGTAGTAAATTCGTAATTTGCAATTTTTGGGTTCGCATTAGTTATTGCAGCCAATAAACTTGATTTACCAGCGTTTGGTAATCCAATTATTCCAATATCAGCGATAGTTTTTAATTGAAGCCAAATTGTAAATTCTTCACCAATTAAACCTTTTGTATATTTTCTTGGAGCCCTATTAGTTGAACTTTTAAACCTTGTATTGCCTAAGCCACCCTTGCCACCATTGGCTGCAACAAACTCTTCACCAATCTTTGTAAAATCATAAATAAGCGTTTTGTTATCTTCCTCAAATACTTGAGTTCCTAATGGTACTTTAAGAACTAAATTCAACCCACCTTTTCCTGTTCGATTTTGGCCCGCACCATTTTCTCCACGTTGTGCTTTATGATGTTGCTGATATCTGAAATCAATTAAAGTGTTTAAGTTTTGTTCAGCCCTTAAAATTATTGAACCTCCTTTTCCACCATCGCCACCATCAGGTCCACCAAATTCAATAAATTTTTCCCTTCTAAAACTTGGAGAACCATCTCCACCGTTTCCTGCTTTAATATAAATTTTTACTTGATCTAGAAATTTCATAATACAACACTATTTTTTTGTTGTACTATTAATTGGGTTTTACTGAAACAAAAGTTCTATCTGCTTTAGACTTTTTAAAAACCACCTTACCTTTTATAATTGAAAAAATTGAGTGGTCTTTGCCCATTCCAACATTTTCACCGGGAAATATTTTAGTTCCTCTTTGTCTTACTATTATATTACCTGGAATTACATTTTCTCCACTATATTTTTTAACACCAAGTCTTCTTCCAGCACTATCTCTTCCGTTTCTAGATGATCCACCAGCTTTTTTTGTTGCCATAATTGTTACCTAATTATTTCTTTGTTTCCCTCTTTTGTGTTTCTTTTTTTGAAGGTGTCGAAATTTTTTCAGCTTCTGATAAAATTTTACCATCTTTTGAAAAAATTTTATTAATTCTTATCATAGAATATTCTTGCCTATGTCCATTTTTTCTTCTTGAATTTTGTCTTCTTCTTTTTTTAAATATTAAAACAGTTCTATTTTTACTATTTTTAATTAAATTTGCCTCTACTTTCGCTCCCTGAACAATCGGGGCTCCAATTTCAATTACTTTACTGTCCCCATAAGCTAAAATATTTTTGAATTCGATTTTACTATCAGGTTTAGAATTAGGTAATTTTTCTACTTTTAAAATTTCACCTGATTTAACTTTATACTGTTTTCCACCTGTTTGTATTACTGCATAAGACATATTGCTATATTTTTTTAAGCGCAATATAAACTTAGCAAAGTTATAGTCAAGCTATATAAATTAAAAATTATCCTTTAAATCTCTTAGTTTTGAAAAACTTTCTAAATCTTTGGCCTTAAGAAATATATTACATTCAATTTCTTCTGCTAATGTACTTGGAATAGTTGGCAAATTATTTTCTAGTTTTTTTTTAACTTTTGAAATTTTTTCTATTAATTTTGGATTTGCTGAATCATTTGCTAAACAAAAATTTGCATTTTGTAGAGTATATTCATGCCCACAATAAATCTCTGTATCTACTGGAAGTCTTTTAATTTTATTTAATGAGTTGAACATTTGTTTGTATGTGCCCTCAAAAATTCTACCACATCCTAAAGAAAATAATGTATCACCAGTAAAAATTTTTTTTTCTTTGAAAAAATGAAAAGCTATATGACCTGTTGTATGGCCTGGTATGTGATAAATTTTTGCCTCGAAATTCTCTTCTTTCCAAATTTGGTTATTTTCCACCATTATATCAATTTCAGGGATTCTATCTTTATCATCCTTAAAGCCAATTATTTTTGAATTATATTTTTTTTTTAATTCTATATTTCCACCTACATGATCGTAGTGGTGATGAGTATTTAAAATATATCTTAAATTAACTTTATTTTTCTCAATTATCTCAATTACTGGTTTTGCTTCACTTGGATCAATAACACATGCAATTTTTTTATTCTTATCAAATATTAAATATGAATAATTATCATTTAAGCATGGGATTATTTTTATCTCCATTTTATCTTTCTATTAAAAAAATTCCAAGATTTGAACTTAAATTTTTAAAATTCAAATTAGATTTTTTAATATATGTGGGTTTATCATTTTTTAAAGCAATAGATTTTGATAGCTTGAAATTTTTTGTTTTACTAAAATAAACGAAGTCTTTAATGGTGCAAAGATGAATATTTGGAGTGTTGTACCATTCATCAGGCAAAGTTCTTGTTACAGGCATTGTACCTTTGAATAAAAGATGTAATCTAATTTTCCAATAACCAAAATTTGGTATTGTTACAATAGCTTGTTTACCAACTCTCAAGAGTTCATTTATAACTTTCTCTGGATTGAGAAAAGCTTGAAGAGTTTGACTTAAAACAACATAATCAAAAGAATTATCTGGAAATTGTTTTAAATCTTTCTCAGCATTCCCTTCGATTATAGTCAATCCTTTCGCAATACAATTTTGAACTTTTGCTTTTGAAATTTCTATCCCTCTTATGTTTACTTTTTTTTCTTTAAGTAAAAATTCCATTAGTACCCCATCACCACAGCCAACATCTAGTACATGAGCATTCTTATTAATTAAGTTAGATATAATTTTAAACTCTGGTTTCATATTTTTTTTTCTATGTACGATTTATCTAAAAAGTTTTTAAGTGCATTAAGAAAATCTGGTACATCAAGTAAAAAGGAATCATGTCCTTTATCTGATTTGATTTCTACAAATCCTACATTAGCACTAATTGCATTTAGAGCTATAACAATCTCTTTATTTTCTTGCGTTGGGTAAAGCCAATCAGATGTAAATGATATAACAAAAAATTTGGCTTTAGTATTTTTGAAAGCATTAGATAAGTTACCATTAAATTGTTTTACTAGATCAAAATAATCCATCGCTCTGGTTATATAAAGATAGCTATTTGCATCAAATCTATCTACAAATACTGAACCTTGATATCTCAAGTAACTTTCTATTTGAAAATCAGCATCAAAACCAAATTTTAAATCATCTCTTTCCTGTAACTTCCTTCCAAATTTTTCTTGAAGTCCTTTTTTTGACAAATAAGTTATATGTGCAGCCATTCGAGCAACAGCTAATCCTTTGTCAGGGACAGTAGTTTTAGATGTATAATTTCCATCTAGCCAATTGTGATCAGCTGTAATTGCTTGTCTACCTAGTTCATTAAAAGCAATATTCTGGGCTGAGTGACTTGATGTACAGGCGATTGGTACTACTGTTCTAGCTTTGTCGGGAAAATTGCTTATAAATTGTAAAACTTGCATACCACCCATTGAACCCCCCACGACTGAAAAAAGTTTTTCAATACCAAAAAAATCTAATAAATTTATTTGTGCGTTAACCATGTCATTAATTGTAATGACTGGAAAGTCTGTTCCATAAATTTTTTTTGTTTTAGGATTTTCATGGCTTGGTCCAAAAGATCCCATACATCCACCAATTACATTTGCACAAATAACAAAATATTTATTTGTATCAATAGACTTATTTGGACCTACAGCATATGTCCACCATCCATCTTTTTTAGTTATTGGATTAATACCAGTAACAAATTGATCTCCCGTTAAAGCATGACAAACCAAAATTGCATTGTCTTTTTTTTCATTAAGAGTTCCATAGGTTTCGTAAGCTAATGGAAAATTACTAATAGTTTGACCACAATCTAATTTTAGTGGTTTTTCAATAATCAATGTTTTAATATCTTTTTTAATATTCATAACAGTGCTGATTAGGGAATTGTGCGAAAAAAACTTTTTTAGCGGTTTTTTTAGAGCGCTCGCAATTCAGGTAAATCAGCGCATAAATTTTGTACAAGAAGTTATTTAGTATGTCAATTTTAAAAATATTTACACTTAAAACTATATAAAAAATTCTTATTTTAATTATAAAGAGCATAAATATTAAAAAAATCAGCATGATTAGATTTAAAAAACTGAATATCGAAGCCTATAAACCAGGGAAATCTAGTGTAAAGAAATTTAGAAAAATTATTAAACTTTCTGCAAATGAATCTGCTCTAGGTATGAGTTCAAGAGTTAAGAAAGTTATGTCCAATAAGGGGTTTAATTTTTTTAGATACCCAGATGGAAAATCAAAAGAACTAAGAAAACAAATTGCAAAAAAATTTAAATGTAATAAGGACAGAATTATTTGCGGAGCAGGTTCAGATGAGGTCATTCAAATGTTGTGTCAATTATTTTTAAAACCTAAAGATGATGTGATTGTACCACAATTTAGTTTTTTGATGTACAGAATTTATGCCAAAATAGTTGGTGCAAATGTTATTTTTGCTAAAGAAGTAAAATTCAAAGTATCTGTTTCAGAAATAATTAAAAAGGTTACTAAAAAAACTAAGATTGTTTTTTTAGCAAATCCAAACAATCCAACAGGGACTTATCTTACCAAACCTGAGTTAATTGAATTAAGAAAAAAATTAAGAAAAAATATTTTATTAGTTGTTGATGATGCTTATACAGAATATATGAAAAACCCTGACTACAAATCTGGTTTAGATTTATTTAAAAACAAACATAACGTTTTTATATTGAGAACATTCTCAAAAATTTATGGCTTATCATCACTACGAATCGGATGGGGTTATGGTTCAAAGAAAATTATTGATGCGCTTAATATTATCAAACCACCATTTAATGTAAATGAGGTTGCACAAAAAGCAGCAGTGGAGTCTTTAAAAGATAGTAAATTTATTACTAGATCTATAAAGCACAATACTTTCTATGCAACAAAATTGAAAAATTTTTTAATTAAGTATGATATTAGTTCAAATGAAGTTTCTGCTAATTTTTTATTATTAAACTTTACGAAATGTAAATTAAGAGCTAGGTATTTTTATGAAAAATTAAAATTAAAAGGTATTATTTTAAGGTCTACTGAATATGGTTATAAAATGAAAAATATGTTGCGTTTAACAATTGGATCTAAAAAAGAAAATTTAAAGTTTATGAGGGAAGTAGAAAGTATTTTTAATAAATGAAAAAAGTTCTTATTATTGGATGCGGGTTATTAGGATCATCTTTAGTAAGAAGAATTTCCAAAAAAAAAATAGCAAAAAAAATATTTATTTATGAAAAGTCAAAATCAAATATTTTAAAGATTAGAAAACTTAAGTTACCTGGAACAATAGTGAAATCATTAGAAGATGGTGTAGTTAATTCAGATCTAGTTATTTTTTGCACACCTATGAGTGAGTATAAAAAACTTATTATCAAAATTAACAGATTTATTTCAACAAAGACAATTATTACAGATATTGGTTCTTCAAAATTTGAATCATCAAAGATTATTAAAAAATTTTTAAAAAGAGGTGTTCATTGGATACAAAGCCATCCTATAGCAGGATCAGAGGTAAGTGGACCAGAGCATGGTAATGAAAATATGTTCAAAGATAAGTGGTGCATATTAATTAAAGATAAAAAAACCAACTCAAAAAATTTAAAATTTCTGAATTCTTTTTGGAAAAAGGTTGGTTCTAAAACTGTCATGATGAATATAGAAAAACATGATAAAATTTTTTCGATTACAAGTCATTTACCTCACTTGGTTGCCTACAATTTAGTAAAATCTGCTCAAGATTTTGAAAAAAAACAAAAATATGATTTAATTAAATTCAGTGCGGGTGGTTTAAGAGACTTTTCACGTATAGCAGCGTCGAATGAAATAATGTGGCGAGATATTTTTTTCGATAATAAATTTAATGTTTCAAGAGCTATTGATGTGTTTGTTAAAAATTTAAATTCATTTAAAAAAGATATTAATTCAAAAAATAGCAAGTCAATTATTAAGAAATTGATACAGACAAAAAAAGTGAGATCTAAAATCTTGAAATTAAAACAGGATATAAACAAACCTGATTTTGGAAGAAATTAATATTTTTTTATATTACTTACTTTTTTAACTTTTAAGTTAGCTGTTTTTTCTATTAATTCTATTGTTCTATTTGTAGGCATTATTAGTACTTTTTTTCTTGGTCCATACGCGTGAATAAATTTAGATTTATTTAAACATATACCAACATGACCTTTCCAAAAAATTATATCACCTTTGTTAAATTTTTTACTTCTTTTCATTTTACAATATTTAATTTGATCTTTTGAGTCTCTTGGAAAAAAAATTCTATTATAGTAAAAATAAATTTGAATTAAAGCAGAACAGTCAATTCCATCTAAAGTTTTGCCAC
>QCKW01000020.1 GCA_003215055.1 Pelagibacteraceae bacterium AG-410-N23
GCTGGAAAATTTTAAACAACATGGGTAAAATTTAGTATAAAATCTACTTATGCCAAAGAAAAAGAAAAAATATAAATCTAAAAAAAAATCCTCAAAAAAAAGAGGAGGAAAAAGTAGAAAAAAATCTCCAAAAAATAAAAAAAATTTAACACAAAAAAAAAGGTCGAGAAAAAAAATTTCAAAAAAAACTGAAAACTCTCAACAATCTGAAGTAATATTTAAAAATAGATCAGAATGGATAAGAACTAGTCTTGTTAATAAAGCCCAGTACCAAAAAAAATATAACGAATCGATTAAAAATAATAATTCTTTCTGGAAAAAAGAAGGAAAAAGAATTACTTGGATAAAACCATATAAAAAGATTAAAGATATAAAGTATAGTAAAGATGAAGTAAGAATAAAGTGGTTTGAAGATGGAACATTAAATGCATCAGCCAACTGTATTGATAGACATCTTAAAGATAAAAAAGATAAAACTGCAATTATTTGGGTAGGTGATGATCCAAAAGATAATCAAAAAATCTCCTATAAACAATTACATCAAAAAGTTTCAAAGGCAGCTAATGGATTAAAAAAACTTGGAATTAAAAAGGGTGATAGAGTAACTATTTATCTAACAATGATACCTGAGCTTGCAATTCTTATGCTTGCTTGTGCAAGAATCGGAGCGATTCATTCCATTATCTTTGGTGGCTTTTCGGCAGAATCTATTTCTGGAAGAGTAAATGATTGTGAGTCAGAATATATAATTACTGCTGATGAAGGCATAAGAGGAGGAAAAACAATTCCGCTAAAAGCTACGACAGACGAGGCACTAGCTAATTGTCCCAATGTTAAAAAATGTATTGTTGTAAAAAGAACTGGAAATTATGTTTTTTGGGACGCCGACAGAGATGTTTGGTATCATGACTTAATCAAAGATGTATCTAATCATTGCGAACCAGAGGAGATGGGTGCTGAAGATCCTCTGTTTATTCTTTACACCTCAGGGTCCACTGGTAAACCAAAAGGAGTACTACATACAACTGGTGGGTATATGGTTTATGCGTCTATGACTCACCAATATATTTTCAATTATAAACCAAAAGATATTTACTGGTGCACAGCTGATATTGGTTGGGTTACAGGTCATAGTTATATCATCTATGGACCACTTTCAAATGGTGCAACAACAATAATGTTTGAGGGCGTTCCAAATTATCCTGATAGTTCAAGATGGTGGCAAATTATAGATCGATATAAAGTAAACACTTTTTATACTGCCCCAACTGCTATAAGAGCATTAATGCGAGAAGGTGACGAACCAGTGAACAAAACCTCAAGAAAATCATTAAAGTTATTGGGTACAGTTGGAGAACCAATCAATCCGGAGGCATGGATGTGGTATTATAAAACTGTTGGTAATTCAAAATGTCCAATTGTTGATACTTGGTGGCAAACTGAAACTGGTGGAATATTGATAGCACCTCAGACAGGAGCAATTCCATTAAAACCAGGTTCCGCAACTAAACCTTTTTACGGTATTAAACCTAGTCTTGTAGACAAAGATGGCAAAGAAATAAAAGGTGCTGGGGAGGGAAGACTATGTATTTCACAATCTTGGCCAGGACAGATGAGAACTGTGTATGGCGACCATCAAAGATTCATTGATACTTATTTTTCTCAGTTTGATGGAAAATATTTTACTGGAGATGGATGTAGAAGAGATAAAGATGGTTACTATTGGATAACGGGTAGAGTTGATGATGTAATTATAGTATCAGGACATAATCTTGGCACTGCCGAAATTGAAAGTGCATTCGTAGCTCATCCAAAAGTAGCAGAGGCAGCAGTTGTGGGATATCCACATGATATAAAAGGTAATGGTTTATACTGCTATGTTACACTTAATGCAGGTGAGACGGAGTCTGGAGACTTAGAAAGAGAATTAAAACTGTGGGTTAGAAAACAAATTGGACCTCTGGCGACACCCGATTTAATTCACTTCACCTCTGGATTACCAAAAACAAGATCAGGCAAAATTATGAGAAGAATTTTGAGAAAAATTGCTGCCAATGAACATGATCAACTCGGTGATACCACAACTTTGGCTGATCCAAATGTTGTTAACAGTTTAGTTGAAAATAGAAAAAATACTTAAAAATTAATTCTTTCTTTAAATTCCTTTTTTACTATATCCCATTTCAAAATAACTGAGTTAAGAACTATTTTACGATCTAATGTTTTTAATTCTTCAGCAATTGGTGCCCACTTATATAAAGATAGAGCACTTGGATTGAATGGCAAATCATTAAAATAAGTCTCCCAATTTATTTTTTCTAATCTTTCATTAAAATTTTTTTTTGTTTCTTCAATAATATCTAAAGGCATTTTGTTAGAAATTTCATCATCCAAAATTTTCAAGAAAATTTCTTTGGCATTATCAATTTCATTATAGTGACAATTAGTTTTTAAATAAGAGAATGTATATAACGTGAGATCTTGAAGAGAAGCTGCATAAATATTCCATTTGGCTAAATTAACTGAAGACATAAACTCATCATTTTCAAAATGAAGAACATATCTTGTTCCCATTCTAGTTTTTAAATACCCATAAAGAGTTACTTGTGTAACCCAAGCTGACTTTGTTTGAATAAAGTTTTCAAGATCATCCAAATCTTTAATTTTCTTTTTTGGAATGAATGCTTTAAACAAGGCAAACAAATAAATCTTAAAGTCATTCCAAGATAAATCTTTCCAAGATAATTTATATTTTGCCATAAAATGCGGTATTTTGCATACTTATAACCCAAAAAGTCCCTAATTTTGAAGAATTTTAATCCTTTGAATCTGTTTCATAATGGTTATGATTTTCGCCAGTTATAACTAAAAAGAGAGAGGTATATAATGTCAAAACAAGCACAACACTGGGAAAAAACCAGGGGATTGTTAATGGTTACATTGGCAATTTGGTTTGTATTCTCAATTGGCATCTTCCTTTTCGGAGCAGAAATGAACGAGGTTACGGGACCATTTGGTTATCCGCTAACTTATTGGTTCACTTGTCAAGGTTCTCTTGGAATTTTCGTAATCCTAATTTTCTGGTTTGCGAATAGACAAGAAAAAATTGATGAAGAGTTCGGCTTCAGCGAGAGAGGAGACGACTAATGATAAAAGGTAATTTTATAGACAATTTGCCTAAAGTTTATGGAATCTATACAGGTGGATTTTTAGCTTTCATAATCATTATGGCGATCGCAGAACAAATGGGTATGTCTGCAAAAGTAATCGGAATTTGTTTCGTTGCTTTTACAGTAGCCATTTATGCGATAATTGGTTGGCTATCACGTACAGCGCAAGCAGATGCGTATTACGTAGCTGGAAGACAAGTACCTACCGTGTTCAACGGAATGGCGACAGCAGCAGACTGGATGTCTGGTGCATCATTCGTTGCAATGGCAGGTGGTATTTACTTCAAAGGTTACGGTTATATGGCACTACTTGTTGGTTGGACTGGTGGTTATGTATTAGTTGCATCTTTATTAGCACCATACCTAAGAAAATTTGGCTGTTACACAGTTCCAGATTTTATTGGTACAAGATACGGTGGTAATTTAGCAAGATTACTTGCAGTAATAGTATTAACTGTTGCTTCATTTACTTATGTGACTGCACAAATTAACGCTACAGGTACTATTGCATCTGTTGCTCTTGATATTCCATTCCAATACGCAGTTTATGTTGGATTAGTAAGTATCTTACTATGTTCAATGTTAGGTGGTATGAGAGGAGTAACTTGGACACAGGTTGCACAATATATCGTGCTAATTATAGCTTACTTACTTCCAGTATTCTGGATCAGTAACAAAATTGGTGCGGGATTCTTCCCACACTTTATGTTGGCTGATGAGGTAGCTAGAATTGGTGAATTAGAAGCGCAGTATGGTTTTGTGGCAAACTCGAAAGAGAATCTTGCTATGGTACCAAAAGGCTTAGCTGGAATAACTAAAGCTCACTCAGCGGTTAACGCTACACCTTGGGCATTTATTTCATTAGCACTAGCGATGATGATGGGAACAGCTTCATTGCCTCACGTGATGATGAGATATTTCACTACTCCAAGTGTAAAAGCAGCTAGAAAATCAGTAGGTTGGTCATTATTCTTTATCTTCCTACTTTATTCTTCTGCTCCAATGTTAGCGACACTGTCTAAGTTGTCATTGATGGACCCTTCTTTACCAACTGGTATTATCGGTAAATCAATAGCTGACGTTCAAGCGATAGATTGGTATCAAAACTGGAACCAAGCAAACTTAATGTTTATCAGCGACTTTAACGGAAATGGAACTGTTGAATTAAACGAGTTCTTCATGGGTGGTAAAGCCGTTGTATTAGCAACTCCAGAGATAGCTGGATTACCGTATGTAATCTCAGGTCTAGTTGCTGCTGGTGGTATGGCTGCTGCCATGTCAACAGCTGATGGTTTGATTCTAGCGATTGCAAATGCTTTATCTCATGACTTGTACTACAAGATCATTGATCCAAAAGCAGAAACTGCAAAAAGACTAGTTGTTGCAAGGGTACTACTTGTAGTAATTGGTTTTGCTGGAGCAACTATTGCGGCAATGGAGATCCAAGGTATCTTAGGTTCGGTTATCTGGGCTTTTGACTTTGCGATGTCTGGTTTATTCTTCCCACTTGTACTTGGTGTATGGTGGAAGAGAGCTAACAGAGAAGGTGCTATAGCTGGTATGGCTTTAGGATTAATTTCTGGTGCTGGTTACCTAATTTGGGTAAGAAACGGCGGAAGTGGATTCTTAGGTATTACACAGTTAACGTTTGGTATCTTTGGTTCAGCTGTCAGCTTAGTAGCTATGGTAGTAGTAAGTTTAATTACTTCAGAGCCTAATGCTGCAACACAAAAAATGGTTGATGAGGTTCGTGTACCATCAGGTAGAACGATCCTTGGTAAACAATAAAAAATCTTAATTAAGGGGCGATTAATTTCGCCCCTTTTAATTTCTCAATTTTTCCAATATAAATTTTAAATGTCGGCTAATTTTCATCCTTTAGTTTATATAATTGATTACATTCTTGGAGTAATAATGTGGACTTTAATTGGAAGGGTTGCAATGAATATATTTCAAAGGGAGGACTCTCAGTTCTTTTTTATGAGAGTGTTTGTAAAATTTACCAATCCCTTAATGACTTTATTTAAACCAATTACTCCATCTTTTATTATTGGTCCTTTAGTACCTTTGTATGTAGCTTGGTTTTTTTTCATGATAAGATTTTACCTAATGCCATGGATTTTAGGATATTCGGTGATGGGAATGTTATCTTTTCCATTGGAAAGTGAAATTTCGAGACAAATTTACCAATTTTTTAATTCAATTAAATTTTAAAAATTGATACTAGTAAATCTAGTTATCAATGAAAAAAATACAAATATCCCCCTCAATTCTTTCTGCTGATTTTAGTCGGTTAGGTGAAGAAATTAAAAAATTAGAGGAAGGAGGTGCAGATATGATTCACGTAGACGTTATGGATGGACACTATGTACCAAATCTTACCATAGGACCGCCTGTAATTAAGTCGTTAAGAAAACATACGCATTTAAAATTTGATGTACATTTAATGATAGCACCTGTACACAATTTTATAGACTCTTATGCAAATGCAGGTGCAGATATAATAACTATACATCCCGAAGCGACTGAAAATCTACAAGACTCAATTAAAAAAATTAAAGATTTAAACAAACAAGTTGGTTTATCGTTAAACCCAGAAACTAATATAGAAATTATTGAGAAATTTTTAGAAAAAATTGATTTGATACTTATTATGAGTGTTAATCCTGGTTTTGGAGGACAAAAGTTCATGCCCGAAGTATTAGAAAAAGTAAAAAGACTTAAAGAAATACGTGACACTAGAGGATTTAGTTATGATATTGAGATTGATGGTGGAATTAATTTTGAAAATTCAAAGAAAGCAATAGAAGCAGGAGCAAATATACTGGTTTCTGGAACAACAATTTTTAAGAGCAATAACGGTGATATTAAAAAGAATATTGATTTATTGAGATCAACCTAGTTAGTATTTCTTAAAAAATCTTTTTGAATATGATTAATGCTTTAAGAAATTTTTACTTAAACTCATTTTTATATGACAAAAAAATATCAAAGACTTTTAATGGTTCGCTTAAATATAAACCTAGTACCTATTTACTTTCATCAATAGTTAAAATACAAACCAAAAAAATAAACATTGACGAATTTTCTCTTGAAAGTGTTTGGAATGACAATAATTTAAACCTAAAACAATTTAGAAAATTAAACAATTTTTTTTGGATCTTCAGTTTAGACTTAAAATCATCTAGTTCTTCTGTTCAAAAAATAATAGAGAATTGGATCGAAGTTAACCATAAATATAATTCAAAAAGTTGGGAATTTGATACAACTTCAAAAAGAATTATTTCTTGGTTATCTAACACTAAGCTGACATATGATAGTGGTTCAGAAAAATATAAAATAGAATTTAATTTAATATTACAAAAACAAATACTCCATATAATTAACGAAATTAAAAGTTCGAATAACTATAATGATAAATTAATTGGTATTGCAGCAGTAATAATTTTTTCATTAAGTTATAGTAACCAAGAGAAATATTTAACAACAAGCTTATACTATTTAAAAAAAGTAATTCAGAATTCCTTAGATAAATATAATTTTCCTAAATCGCGAAATATCAAACAATCAATTTTTTTCTTTAAATATCTAATTTTAATTCGAGAATGGTTTAAAGAATCTCAAGTTTTAATACCAGAGTTTATAGACGAGTACATATACTACCTCGGCCAATCATATGCCTTTTTTTGGAAAAATATAAAATTTGATCCTCTCTTTAATGGAAATAATAACTCAAATAATGAAGAGTTTGATCATTACTTAAAGAGACTAGGATATTCTTTTAAAAATGAAAATTATGAACATTCTGAATATATTTCTTTGTTAAATAAAAAAATAAATCTTTTTATGGATGTTGGTCCATCACCACAAAGAAAATACTCAAATGAATATCAAGCTGGAGCATTGTCTTTTGAATTTTTATATTCTGGTAAAAAAATTTTTACTAACTCGGGTATTTATCAAGGTAATAATTACAAATTAAATGAACTATCTAGATCGTCAGCAGCCCAAAATACTCTTGTAATTGATGATAGTTCATCTTGTAAATTTAGCAAAAAAAATAATAATGAATTCGAAATAAAACATGATCTAAAAATAATAAAAAAAAATATTATTTTTGAAAAAAATTACTGGAAAATTAATTGTGCACACGATGGCTTTTTAAAAAAATATAACATTATTCATGAGAGAGAAATTGAATTTTATCCAGATAATTCTAAACTAATTGGTGTTGATAAAATCATTGGAAAAAAAAAATTGCCAAATCTTAAATTTGACATTCGTTTCCACCTCGATCCATTATCAAAAGTAATGAAAACTCAAGATAGTAAATCAATATTGATTGAAATTGGAGATCAAGGTTGGAAATTTAATTGTGGAAACCACAAGATAGATATTGATAATGGATTGTATTTCGGTAAGAAAAATACATACAAAGAAAATCAAAATATTTTTATTTCAGGAATTATAGATTCACAAAATAATGATATTAAATGGGAGTTAACAAAAATTTAATGCCTAAAATTAAAAAAGCCTTAATATCAGTTTCTAATAAAGACAATTTAAAACCCCTTTTAAAGTGCTTAAAAAAAAATAAGATTCAAATAATTAGTTCTGGCGGGACTTATAAAACGATTAAAAAATTTAAATTTGATTGTATTGAAGTTTCAAATTTTACTAAATCACCTGAAATATTAAATGGAAGAGTGAAAACTTTACATCCAAAAATTCATGCTGGAATTCTTAATAAAAGAAATAGTTTTAAACACAAAAAAGAATTAAAAATAAATAATTTTGAAAACATTGATTTAGTAATTGTTAATTTTTATCCTTTTGAAGAAACAATTAAAAATTCAAAAAATCATGAAAAAATTATTGAAAACATTGATATAGGTGGACCAACAATGGTTAGAGCTGCAGCAAAGAATTATAATGATGTAACAGTTATAACATCTGTAGATCAGTATAATGAACTAATAAATCAACTTAACAAAAATAATGGATCAACATCAAGAGAATTTAGACAAAAAATGTCAAAAGAAGCATTTGCTGAGACCGCTTATTACGACAGTCTTATCTCAAATTATTTTAACAAAATTTCAAATGATAATTTCCCAAAAAGAAAAATTGTCGGAATAAATTTGATAGAGAAACTACGTTATGGAGAAAATCCTCATCAGTATAGTGCAATTTATTCATCTCAAAACTCTTTAAATCTTCAACAACTACACGGTAAACAACTAAGTTATAATAATTTAAATGATATTTTTGCTGCTTTAACCATTTCAAAATCTCTTCCAAAAAATAAAGGAGTAGTTATTATTAAGCACGCAAATCCATGTGGAGTTTCAATTAAAAATGATAAAATTAAATGTTATATTTCTGCTTTGGCTTGTGATCCAGTGAGTGCGTTTGGGGGAGTTGTTTCTTGCAACTTTAAAATAAATTCGAAATTGGCAATCGAATTAAGTAAAATTTTTCTTGAAGTGATCATTGCAAATGATTTTGATACAAATGCTCTTAGAATATTAAAAAAAAAGAAAAATTTAAGATTAATTAATGCAAATAAATTTAGTTTATCCGAAAATTATAAAATTAACTCGTATGACAGTTCATTTTTAACTCAAAATGAAGACATCATTCAATTTAAACCAAAAAATTTTAAAATAGTTTCAAAAATAAGACCTACTAATTTACAATGGAAAAATTTGATCTTTGCTTTTAATGTTTGTAGATATGTAAAATCTAACGCAATTGTTTTAGCTCATGAAGACGCTACTGTAGGTATTGGCTCTGGACAACCTAGTAGATTGGACAGTTGTAAGATAGCAATTAATAAAATGAAGAAGTTTGTTAATCCTAATGATGAGATTGTTGCTGCTTCAGACGCCTTTTTTCCTTTTGTTGATGGGATTGAAAAACTTGTTCAATCTGGAGTTTCCGCTGTAATTCAACCCGGTGGATCATTAAGAGATAAAGAAATTATAAAATATGCAAATGATACTGGAACTGTCTTAGTGTTTTCAAAAACTAGACATTTTAGACACTAATAATTTTGTCAATTTTAGCCGCAAGAATAAAATCATTTTCAGATAATCCTGCAATTGCATGGGTGGTTATGATAATTTTAGAATAACCCCAACCATAATTAATATCAGGGTGGTGACCCTCTTGCTCGGCGATCTTACCAACTTCATTATTAAAGTTCTGACTTTCTATAAAATTTTTAAATTTAAATATTTTTTGTAAAAAATAAATATTTTTATCGTTTTTAATGACTTCCCAACCATCAACTTTTTTTTGATATTCATGGATTTTAGATATATCGAAAGGTATAACTCCGCCTTCACATGGTACACATTTTTTATTTATTAATTCTGACATATTTTCATATTTAATGGAGCGGGCAAAGGGGGTCGAACCCTCGACCTTCTCGTTGGCAACGAGACGCTCTACCACTGAGCTATGCCCGCTTGTTTATATTTATTTAAGGTATTAGCTTTTTAAAAATTACGCAATAGACAAAATATACTCTATTAAATGGTCAAACTATTTGAGCCAGTTATATTCATTTTTAAATTGATCTAACATTCTAAAGTATTTTTCGTATTTATTATTGTTATTTTTTTTTAATTTACTTCGTATTTGTATATTACTAGCGTTATTAACAAATTGATAGTTTTTTTGAAAATCAAAATATTTTTTATTAAATTTTAAATTACAAAACTGGAAAAGATCTTTTATTTTTTTTTCATCTAAGTTTTGAATATCATCTAATTTGATAGAATATATTTTTTTATTATATTTCTTTTTAAAAAAACCTATTATCTTTTTATAATTTTCGATATACTCTATTATGTCTGGTAAAGAATGTGCCCAAGAAATATTCAATAAAATTTTTTTATAAATACCCAATATGTTTTCTTTAATGTTTCTTTCAGTTAAAATAAATTTTGCCTTAGGAAATATTTTTACTAACAAATCTAAATAAAAAAAATTTTCTAGGGATTTGTCAATTATTACTTTATTTTCTAAAGTTGAAATATCAAAATTTTCTAAATTAGATATAATTTTATCTTCAAAAAGGTTTATATCTATCTCGATGTTATTTGTTTCAAAATTATTAAATAATTTGTGACTATAATTGCTTATCAACACATGATTGATCAAACTAGTTTCACCTAGATTATGTTTTGGAGTTATAGAAGTAGATAGTATCATCTCCGTAATTGTAGATCCTGATCTTGGTAATCCAATAATAAAAATAGGACACATATTCTTAAGTTTTCTATTTTTAGAATTTTTAATAAGTAATTTATTGAAAATTTTTGGAATTATTTTTAACCAATAATCATATGATTTTTTATTTATGTTATATCTTAAAAAATTCTTATGTGATAATTCTAGAAACTTAATTTCATTTTCATAATCTTTTTTTTTTTCGTAATTTTTACTAAAAATAAAATTTTTTAGATATTTATCTTTTTTTAATAATTTATGTTCGTAAATATTTTTTTTTATATAATCAATTTTTTCATCATTTATGTAATTAGGATCAATTCTTATAAGGTTGTAAAAAAAATTTAAATTTTCTGGACTCAATTTATATGCAATTTCATAATATTTTTTTGCATCTGAAATCTTCCCTATTCCCTCATAAAAAAAAGCTAGATTTATTAAGGCTGGTAAATAATTTTTATTAATATTAAGAATTTTCTTATAATTTTTTTCAGAATTCACCGTTTGACGTGTTTTTAATTGTATGTTTGCTAAACTTAATAATCCCTCACAATCATTTGGATTTATTTTAACATGTTCTTCAAGATATTTTATTGAATCTTTGAGTTCATTTAATTGATTACAGATCTGCGACAAAATGAAATAAATATTCTTAAAATTTTTTTCATTGTACTCTAATTTTTTATTTAATCTTTTGTTTTTCTGAATAAGATCAATCAAAATAGCTTTTGCTTCTTTAAATTTTCTTTGATTTATAAGTTCATCAACTTTTTTAAAATCCATAATTAAAATTATTATTTTTAATTTAATTTAACTTCAAAGTTATGTTATTGTAAATTATTAAATCTAGATGAAAAATTTACCAAAAAAAATACCCGTATTTCCTCTAAGTAACTTTATTATTTTTCCAAGAACTACTGTGCCACTAAATATTTTTGAACCAAGATATGTTGATATGATTAATGACAGTATGAAGTCTAATAAGTTCATTGGAATGGTACAACCAAAAAATAAAAATAACGTAAATAGTTTAGTTCCTGAGTTATATAAAATTGGATGCATGGGGAAAATAACAAGTTTTAAGGATACTAACAATGGTCATTTTTTAATTGAATTAAAAGGATTGATAAGATTCCAAATTTTAAGAGAAATTAAATCAGAAAAAAAATACCGTGAATGTGAGGTTGATTTTGAAAAATTTAATGATGATTTGAATGAAAAAAGTGAAGATTTAAAATTTTCAGACTTAGAATTAATATTTAAAGATTTAAAAAATTTATTTGAAAAAAGGGGTTTTATAATCAATTGGAATGCACTAGAAAAACAAAGCTTAGATGAAACAATCAATGCTTTAGCAATGGCTTCCCCATTTACTCTGGAAGAAAAACAAATTTTACTAGAAGCAAAAAATTTAGATACAAGAAAATCAAAAATTGCCGATATATTAACTACTTATACTTACGATCAGTACAACAATAACACTCTTCAATAATTTAAATTACCAATCCATTATCTGCAAATTTTGTAAAAACTTGGTTGATCATTTTATTTTTACCAAGAAATTTTACCGATTTACTTAGAAGATTATTTTTAGTTATATTTTCAAAATTAAAAAACTCATAAATAAAATCTATACCATTTAAAAATAAATAATTTTTATGCCTCATATTTTTTTCAAAATCAAAAAAAATCGAAGTATCTAAATCTAATCCATTTTCAATTTTTAAATCAATCAAACGTAAAATTTCTTTTATGTCTCTTAAAGTCATATTAAATCCTTGCCCTGCTAAAGGGTGTAATTTATGTAACAAATCTCCAAAGGCTAAAATATTTTTGTGATAGTATGATCTTAATACAAATGATTTTAATTCAACAGAGCTAGGTTTTTGAATATCCAATAAATCATATTTTATATTATATTTTTTAACAAGTTTCTCAAAATCTATCTTTTCACTTCCTTTCACAGAATACACTATTGAAGTTTTGGTATGAGATATCGGCAAAAAAGCTAGGGGGCCTCGTGTTGTAAATACTTGAACAGCCGTATTATTGTCAACTCTCTTATGATTCATGATCGATGAAA
>QCKW01000021.1 GCA_003215055.1 Pelagibacteraceae bacterium AG-410-N23
AAGTTGGAAATTTTGTTGAAATTAAAAAAAGTACGATTGGTAAAAGATCTAAAATTAGTCATCTAACATATATAGGTGATAGTAAAATCGGTAATTCAGTAAATGTAGGCGCAGGCACAATTACTTGTAATTATGATGGAGTTAAAAAAAATAAAACTAAAATTAAAGATAATGTATTTATTGGTTCTAATACATCTTTAATAGCTCCAGTAAAAATTGAAAAAGACAGTATAATTGGAGCGGGGTCAGTGATTACAAAGAATGTAAATAAAAACTCTTTAGCTTTAAGTAGAAGTTCACAAATAGAAATCAAAAATTATAAAAAGAAAAATAAATAAATTATGTGTGGAATTATTGGAATTAATAGTAACAAACCTGTATCAGCAACAATTATTAATTCTTTAAAAAAATTAGAATACCGAGGTTATGACTCAGCGGGAATTGCAACGCTTTCAAGTGGATTAATTAATGAGATAAAATCTGAGGGAAGAGTAGATAATTTGGAAAAAAATTCTCTTGTTCAAAATATGGAAGGAACCATTGGCATTGGTCATGTTAGATGGGCAACTCATGGCTCACCAAATAGTATTAATGCTCATCCTCACTCATCACAAAACGTATCAGTAGTTCATAATGGGATTATTGAAAATTCTACTTTATTGAAAAAATTTCTTGTTAGTAAAGGACATAAATTTAAATCACAAACTGATACTGAGGTAATTGTTCATTTAATAACTGAAAATTTAAAAACTGAAAATATTGTTAGTTCAATAAAAAAAACTCTTAAATCTTTACATGGTAGTTTTGCTCTAGGCATAATATTTAAAGATCAACCTGACTTAATTGTTGGAGCCAGGAGGGGATCACCATTAGCTGTTGGGTATGGTCCAAATGAAAATTATCTAGGCTCAGATTCATATGCTTTGAAATCAATGACAAATAAAATTACTTATTTAAATGATGGTGAATTTTGTGTAATTAAAAAAGATCAAGTAGAATTTTTTAATGAGGAAGGAATCAAAATAAATAAAAAAGTTTTAGAGGTATCCTCTGAAGAAAAAAAGTATGAAAAGGGTGATTATAAACATTTCATGGCAAAAGAAATTGAGGAGCAACCAACAACATTAAAGAATGGGATTAATGAGTATTTGGATAATTCTAATAATAACATTAATATTTATAACTTTCCTTGGAAAACCAAAGACATTTCATCAATAACTTTAGTTGGGTGTGGTACAGCTTATCATAGTTGTTTAATGGCCAAGTATTGGTTTGAGGAGATAACCACAATGGATGTAAATGTAGATATTGCTTCTGAATTTAGGTACAGAAAAAATAGATTTAAAAAAGAAACTTTATATATTTTTGTTTCTCAGTCTGGTGAAACAGCAGATACATACGCAGCTTTAGATCTATGTAAAAAGAATGGAATGAAAACTTGTGCAGTAGTTAATGTTGTTGAGAGTTCTATTGCTAGAGAATCCGAATTTGTTTTGCCAATTCATTGTGGAACAGAGATTGGTGTAGCGTCCACTAAAGCTTTTTTAGGCCAAATATTAATACTTTATATATTCTCTTTGAAACTAGGTTTATTAAGAAATGACTTAAAAAAAGACGTATTTATTCAAAAGTTAAAGGATTTAAAGGAACTTCCTAAGTTAGTGAAACAAACATTATTAACTGACAATAAGATTCAAACAATAACTAAAACTTTTAATGAGGCAAAAGGTTCGATGTTTTTAGGAAGAGGTTTCTCTTATCCAATTGCTTTAGAGGGAGCTTTAAAATTAAAAGAATTATCCTATGTTCATGCAGAGGGATACCCTGCTGGAGAAATGAAGCATGGACCATTAGCTTTGATAGAAGAGGGTATGCCAGTGGTAGTTTTAGCACCAAGAGACAATCATTATAAAAAAACTATTTCAAATATGCAGGAAGTAATAGCACGTGGGGCCAAAGTTTTACTTATTACTAACAAAAGTAAAGACGAGATTGTTTCAGAAAATATTTGGGAAACAATAGAGGTAGAAAGCACCAATGAAGATCTCTTACCTTTTCTTTTGACCATTCCTCTGCAAAAATTAGCTTATTATTCAGCTTTAAAAAAAGGTTTTGACATAGATAAGCCTAGAAATTTGGCTAAATCAGTAACCGTTGAATAATAAGAAAACTCTGATACAACAATCTTAGGTTGAGCATGAAAAATTGGAAAATAAATAGTTGGAGAAAATATCCAGTAAAACATATTCCGGAATATCCGGATAAAAAAGAATTGGATCAAGTTTTGAATAAAATTAAAACTTTTCCACCACTTGTATTTGCTGGTGAAACTAGACATTTAAAACAACAACTTGCTGAAGTTGTTGATGGAAAAGCTTTTTTGTTACAAGGTGGTGATTGTGCTGAAAGTTTCGCTGAATTTCATCCAGATAATATAAGAGATACATTCAAGCTAATGCTTCAAATGTCATTAGTTTTAACTTATTCTGCTTCATTACCAGTTGTTAAGTTAGGTAGAATTGCTGGACAATTTTCAAAACCAAGAAGCTCACCAGTCGAAGTAAAAAATGGTATTGAATTGCCAAGCTACTTAGGTGATAATATTAATGGAATAGAGTTCAGTGAGAAAGCAAGAGTTCCTGATCCAAAGAGATTATTTAAAGCATATTCTCAATCTGCAGCCACACTAAATTTGATAAGAGCATTTTCACATGGTGGTTTTGCAGACCTTAAAAAAGTTCATACTTGGAATTTAGGTTTTATAAAAAAAAGTCCTGAAGCAAAAAGATTTAAAGAATTAGAGGATCAAATTGCAAATGCTCTAGCATTCATGGATGCATGTGGAATTAATTCAGATTTTAATAGAAGATTAAAAACTGTTAATTTTTGGACTTCACATGAAGCTTTGCTATTACCATTTGAAGAGTCAATGACAAGAACTGATTCTACCACGGGTGAAAATCATGATACATCTGCTCACTTTGTTTGGATTGGAGACAGAACGAGACAATTAGATGGTGGACACGTTGAGTTTTGTAGAGGAATAGAAAATCCGATTGGAATTAAATGTGGACCTACACTGAAATCTGATGATCTTATTAATTTATGTAATCGAATAAACCCAAAAAATGAAAAAGGAAAGATAACATTAATTTCAAGATTTGGGTATGATAATGTATCTAAATATTTACCTAAACTAATAAGAGCAATTAAAAAAGAGGGGCTAAACGTAATTTGGTCTTGCGACCCATGTCATGGAAATACAATGCAAGCTTCAACAGGCTTTAAAACGAGACCATTTAATAGTGTTTTAAAAGAAGTTAAAAATGTTTTTGCTTGTCATCAAAGTGAAGGAAGTTACGCTGGAGGTTTGCACATTGAATTAACTGGACAAAATGTGACAGAATGCACAGGTGGAGCCCAGAAAATTTCAGAAAAAGACTTGTCGTCAAGATATCATACTCATTGTGATCCAAGATTAAATGCTAATCAGGCTCTTGAATTAGCCTTTTTAATTTCAGATGAGATAAAAAAGAATAGCAGCTATTCAAAAAATGCTATTCAAGTGGCATCTTAAGCCATTGCTTTAGAGAATAAGGTTGTTAAATGTATGTTATGAATCCCTCAGAAAAAGTAAAATATATATCTAATTGGATTAAATCCTATGTTGATAAAATGCCATCTAAAGCACAAGCATTAGTGATAGGAATATCTGGAGGGATTGACTCGTCTGTATCAAGTACTTTAAGTGCAATGACAGGTTTAAAAACTATTGTTTTATCTATGCCAATAAAACAAATAGAAAATCAACATGATTTAAGTTTAAAACATCAAAACTGGTTAGTTGAAAAATTTAAGAATGTAGAAGCACATACATTAAATTTGGATCAGTTGTTTAATTCTTTTTCTTCAACGTTAAATAAATTTGATAATGAACATGGATTTGCAAATTCTAGAGCTAGATTAAGAATGGCTACTTTGTATCAGGTGGCTGCTGCAAATAAAGGAATAGTTGTTGGTACTGGAAACAAAGTAGAAGATTTTGGAGTAGGTTTTTATACAAAATATGGTGATGGTGGAGTGGATATTTCACCAATAGCAGATTGTAATAAAACTGAAGTTTGGGAACTTGGAAAAGAGTTAGGGATATTAAAAGAAATCATAGATGCACCTCCAACCGATGGTCTTTGGGACGATGGTAGAACTGATGAAGGGCAATTAGGTTTTAGTTATAAGGATTTAGAAGATGCTATGAAAAATCCCGACTCACCTCATAAAACTGAATACGAAAAAATTAGAAAACAAAACTTGCATAAAATGGAGCCTATTCCAGTATGCAAGATCCCTGGTTAATCAATTCGATTAACAAATCATTAAATAAGGTATATTTCTTAATCAATTAAAATGGATATTTTTTTAACAAATAATTTAACAAATAAAAAAGAACAATTTATTCCAAAAGATAAAAAAAATATTGGAATGTATGTTTGTGGACCAACTGTATATGATGATCCTCATATTGGAAATGCACGACCACTAGTTATTTTTGATATTCTTTTTAAATTACTAAAAAATACTTTTTCAAAAGTAACATATGTAAGAAATATTACAGATATTGATGATAAAATAATTAAATCATCACAAGAACAAAAAATATCTACAAAAGAACTTACTAATAAAGTGACATCAAGTTTCTTTGAGGATTGTAAGTTTTTGAATTGTGAAAATCCCACTCATCAGCCTAAAGCCACTGAACATATTGATTTAATGATAGAAATGATAAATCAATTAATCAAAAAAGGTTTTGCTTATGAAAATAATAATCATGTTTATTTCGAAGTTAAGAAGTTTTCTGATTATGGAAAATTATCAAATAAAAAATTAGAGGATTTGATAGCTGGATCAAGAGTAGAGGTAAGTGAAAACAAAAAAAATTCAGAAGATTTTGTTTTGTGGAAACCATCTGTTAAAGATGAGCCTTCTTGGGATTCTCCTTGGGGTAAAGGGCGACCAGGTTGGCACTTAGAATGCTCAGCAATGTCAAAAAAATTTTTAGGAAATGAGTTTGATATCCATGGAGGTGGAATTGACTTAATATTTCCACATCATGAAAATGAAATAGCTCAATCCAGATGTGCAAATGACTCAAAAATTTTTGCAAAATATTGGGTTCACAATGCTTTTATAACAATGTCCAATGAAAAAATGGCTAAGTCACAAGGAAATATTTTAAAAATAAAAGATTTCAGAAACAAGATTAGTGGACAAGTTTTGAGGTTAGCTCTTATGAGTGCGCATTATAAACAACCATTAGATTGGAATGATAAATTGATAAATGATTGTCAAAATACTTTAGATAAATGGTATCGTGTTTATTCAACAGACATCAAATCTGTTCAAGTAACAGAGGAGATTTTAAAACCTTTATATGAAGATTTAAATACTCCTGGCTATATTGCTAATCTTCATAAACTTTATGAAAATACCAATAAAGGTAAAGATAAGGAGCTTTTTATTTCAGCATGTAAATTTATAGGTTTATTAAATGAAGATACTCAGCAATGGGAAAGTTATAAAAAAAATAAAGCTTCAATAAGTGAAACTGAGGTAAACAATAAAATTGAATTAAGAAATAAAGCTAGAGACAATAAAGATTATATAGAAGCAGACAGAATAAGAGATGAGCTTTTGGACAAAGGTGTTTTAATAGAGGATAAAGATGGTAAAACACTTTGGAAATTTAAATGAATAAAGAAAGACTATATATATTTGATACAACATTAAGAGATGGTGCTCAAACTCAAGGAGTAGATTTTTCTATTGAGGATAAAGAAAAAATTGCTTCAGCTTTAGATAATCTAGGTGTTGATTACATTGAAGGTGGATGGCCAGGAGCTAACCCCACTGATACTGAGTTCTTTCAAAAGAAGCATAATTTCAAAAACTCAATACTAACATGCTTTGGAATGACAAAAAGATCGGGTCGAAGTGCAGAAAATGATACAGGATTATCTGCATTAATAAATTCAAATACTCCCGCAGTGTGTTTAGTTGGAAAGTCATGGGATTTTCATGTTGATGTTGCTTTAGGAATTACTAATGAAGAAAATTTAGAAAATATCGGTGAAAGTGCCAAACACTTTGTTAAAGCAAAAAAAGAATTTATGTTTGATGCGGAACATTTCTTTGATGGTTATAAAGCAAATCCAAAATATGCACTTTCTTGTATTAAAGCTGCTTACGACCAAGGTGCAAGATGGATTGTATTATGTGATACTAATGGAGGTACACTCCCACACGAGGTTTCAAAAATAGTATCTGAAGTATCAAAAGTAGTACCAGGTAAAAATTTGGGCATACATGCACATAATGATACAGGTAATGCAGTTGCTAATTCTTTAGCGGCAGTATTGTCTGGTGTCCGTCAAATTCAAGGAACTATAAATGGTTTAGGTGAAAGATGTGGAAATGCAAATTTGATGTCGTTAATCCCAACATTTTTTTTAAAACATGATTTTTCGTCTAAATATGAAATCGGAATAAAATCTGACAATATTAAAAATTTAACTGAATGTTCAAGATTGTTAGATGAAATTTTGAATAGAAAACCTAACCAACATTTACCTTATGTGGGAGCTGCTGCTTTTTCTCATAAAGGAGGATTACATGTATCAGCAGTTCAAAAAGATCCAAAAACTTATGAACATATAAATCCAGAAGATGTTGGAAATACAAGAAATATTGTTGTTTCTGATCAGTCGGGTAAATCAAATATAATCTCAAGATTAAAAAGTATCAAAATTGATATTGAGGAAAATGATCCAAAGATAAAAAAATTATTAGATGAAGTCAAAGATAGAGAATTCATTGGCTATAGTTATGATGGTGCAGATGCTTCATTTGAATTATTAGCTAGAAGAATTATCGGAGAAATACCAAGATATATATCAATTAATGAATATGACGTTTCAGTTAAAAAAAATAAATCAGGTGAAATAGTTTCCTCTGCAAAAGCTCAATTGGAAGTTGATGGTGAAAAAATTATTTGTGAGGGTGAAGGTAATGGACCAGTAAATGCTTTAGATAATGCTATTAGACAAAATGTTGATAGACTTGCAAAATATTCAAACTACTTGAAAGATTTAAAATTAGTTGATTATAAAGTTAGAATCTTAAATACAGGAACAGAGGCGGTAACTAGAGTATCAATTGAAAGTACAGACTCTGAAGGAAAAAATTGGTTTACTATTGGTGTGTCCACAAACATTATCGATGCTTCATTTAAAGCATTAATTGATAGTTTGGATTATAAATTGTTTAAAGATAATGCTCCTGCAAGTAAGTAGATGAGTAAAAATAATATCTCTTTTATTCTACATAAACCTCAATTATCAGAAAATATTGGTGCATGTGCGAGAGCTATAAAAAATTTTAATTTTAAAAAAATAATTTTAGTTAATCCTAAACCCATTTTTCCAAATGATAAAATCTTAGCAACATCTGTTGGTGCTAAAGATATTATTAAACAAAGTAAAAATTATGATACTTTAGAAAAAGCTATCAGTAAAATAGATATAGTTATTGCTACTTCAGCAAGGTTTAGAAATAAAAATATAAAACATATTAATTTAGAAGATTTAAAAAAAATAAATTTTAAAAAGAAAATTGGTTTTTTATTTGGATCAGAGGCATCAGGATTGTCAAATGATGAGATCAGTTATGCTAATTATACTTTACAAATTCCTACAAATCCTGACTTTAAATCTCTTAATTTATCACATAGTTTAATAATTATTGCTCAATATGTAGCTAATATTATAAAGTTAAAAAGTACTCCATTTAAAAGATCCAAAAAAATTAAATCAGCAAGTAAAAAAGAAATACAATTGATGTTAAGTCTTTGTATTAAGAATTTAGATGAAATAAATTTCTTTAGACCTAAAGAGAAGAGACCTAAAATGCTAGAAAATTTAAGAAATATTTTTTATAAAATGGATTTGTCAGATAAAGAATCACGTATATTATCAGGTGTATTTGCTAGTTTAGGTAAAAAACGTTGATTGACAAAATAAAGAGTAAGTTTATAAAACCCCCTATTAAATGACAAAAAGATTAAATTCTAAACATAAAGTAGATAGAAGACTAAAAGTAAATCTATGGGGTAGACCCAAAAGTCCATTCAATACAAGAGCTTATGGACCAGGACAACATGGTCAAACTAAATCTTCAAAACCTTCAGATTACGGAATTCAATTACAAGCTAAACAAAAATTAAAAGCTTATTATGGAAATATAAATGAGAGACAATTCAGAAATATTTATAAAAAAGCAAGTATGTTAAAAGGAGATACAAGTGAAAATTTGATTGGCTTGCTTGAAAGAAGATTAGATGCAGTCATATATAGAGCTAAATTTGCAACAACAATTTTTTCAGCTAGACAGCTTATAAATCACAGTCATGTAAAAGTTAATGGAAAGAAAGTTAACATATCAAGTTATTCTGTAAAGGAAGAAGACACTATAGAGATTAGAGATAAATCTAAGCAATTAGCAATCATAGATATTGCTTTAGCAAATAAAGAGAGAGAAACTCCAGAATATATTCAAATGGATGAAAAAAATAGAAAATTTAAATTTATAAGAATTCCAAAGTTTGAAGAAGTTCCTTACCCAACTATAATGGAGCCAAATTTAGTTATTGAATATTATTCAAGATAATATTTATTTTTTGTAATTAATTCCTTTATCGTCAAAAACTTTTTTAAGTTCCCCATTTTCATACATTTCTTTGACAATATCACAGCCACCCACAAATTCTTTCTTAATATAAAGCTGAGGTATTGTAGGCCAATCACTGAAGACTTTAATTCCTTCTCTTAAGGACTGATTTTCTAAAACATTTATTCCTTTGTAATTTACTTCTAAAATTTTGAGCATGTTTGAAACTGCCATTGAAAATCCACACTGTGGAGCATCAGGAGTTCCTTTCATAAATAAACACACATCGTTATTATCGATATGATTTTGAATTAAATCTTTTGTTTGATCGTCCATTATTGTTCCTTTGTTTTAATTGCTAAAGCATGTAACTCATTACCCATTCTACCTTTTAATGAGTTATATACCATTTTATGTTGTTCTATTTTACTCTTACCAGCAAATGATGAAGAGGTAACTACAGCAGAATAGTGATTCCCGTCTCCTGCTAAATCTTGAATTTCAACTAAAGCATCAGGCATTGCTTCTTTTATATATTTTTCGATTTCTTTTAAATCCATTGCCATTATGAGCTTATAAAGTTATTTAACCAACTTGTATTATATGATTTTAATTCGTCAATTGTAACTTTTGTCTTATCATTAATTATCATTTCTTTTTCAATTATAGTGCCTAATTTTTCATAATGAACTGAATTTTTGTTTAAAATATTAGCTACCTCATCAAAATCCTTTGAATTTATTTCAATTAGATACCTTCCTTGATCTTCAGCAAAAAAATATTCAATTTCATTGATTAAACTTTTTGATTTGTTGATTTTAATTCCTTTGTTGCCTTTAATACACATTTTACTTAAAGCTGTTATCAAACCTCCTAGAGAAATATCATGTGCACTTTTGATATAATTTTTATCAATTAAATCCAACAAAGACTCACCATTATTTTTCTCATTAAAAAGATTTACTTCTGGTGGGGGGCCATTTTTTTCATCTAAAATTGTTCTGGCAAATAAGCTTTGATCAATGTGTCCTTCAGTTTTTCCAATAACTAGGACTAAATTATCAATTTCTTTTAAATCCATAGTAATCATTTTGTTATAATCTTTAATTAAACCCACACCCCCTATAGAAGGCGTTGGTTTAATACCAACTTCTTTTGTTTGGTTATAAAAAGATACATTTCCTGATACCACTGGAAAATTTAAATAAGTGCTAGCCTCACCAATACCCTGCACGCACTCAACGAACTCTCCCATGTTATCTTCCTTTTCTGGACTTCCAAAATTAAGACAATTGGTTATTGCTATTGGAGTAGCACCTACAGAAATTAGATTTCTCCAACTCTCAGCCACAACTTGCTTTCCTCCTGTTAATGGATGAGCCCAACAGTATACAGCAGAGGAGTCGACAGAAGAAGCTACAGCTTTATTAGTTCCATGAACTCTCACGACACCTGCATCTCCACCAGGTTTTTGAATTGTATCACCCATAACAGTATGATCGTACTGTTGCCAAATCCATTCTTTGCTACAAACATTTGGATTAGATAGAATTTTTTTTAGGACATCTTTAATTCTTAATTTATTATAAGTTTCTTTTTTAATTTTATTTTTTTTAGGTAATTTAGCTTTTTTCCATTTCCGATCATACATAGGTGAATTTTCAACCAATGTGTTAACAGGAATATTTGCAACTTGTTCATTATCAAAAAATAATTCGATATTTTTCGAATTTGTTGTTTTTCCTATTACTGCAAAATCTAAATTCCATTTATCAAATATTTTTTTTGCCATATCTTCTTTTCCATTTTCTAAAACTATCAACATTCTTTCTTGGCTTTCAGAAAGCATTATCTCATAAGGTGTCATCTTAGTTTCTCTACATGGAACTTTATTTAAATTAATTTCTATTCCTAAATTTCCTTTTGAGGCCATCTCGATACTGGAAGATGTAAGGCCGGCTGCTCCCATATCTTGAATTGCAATGATAGAGTCTCCTGCCATCAGTTCAAGACAAGCTTCTAATAAAAGTTTTTCAGTAAATGGATCTCCAACTTGTACTGTTGGTTTTTTTTCTTCAATTTTTTCATCAAAGCTTGCAGAAGCCATACTTGCTCCGTGAATACCATCTCTACCTGTCTTAGATCCCACATAAATAACTGGCTTATTTAAACCAGCAGCTTTTGAATAAAATATTTTATTTTTTTTAACTAGTCCTAAAGTCATAGCGTTGACTAAAATATTTCCATTATATGAGCTATCAAATGAAGTTTGCCCAGCAATGGTAGGTACACCCATGCAGTTTCCATAACCTCCAATTCCATGCACAACACCTCTTAATAGATTTTTTGTTTTTTTATGTTGTGGAGATCCAAAGTGAATAGAGTTTAAATTGGCTATTGGCCTAGCCCCCATAGTAAAAACGTCACGCATGATACCACCAACTCCTGTAGCTGCACCTTGGTAGGGCTCAATAAAAGAGGGATGGTTGTGACTTTCAATTTTAAAAACAATTGCGTCTCCATCTTCAATATCAATCACACCAGCATTTTCACCTGGACCCTGAATAACTTTTTTTCCTGAAGTAGGTAGTTTTTTTAAATGAAGTCTAGAAGACTTATAAGAGCAATGTTCATTCCACATTGCTGAAAAAATACCAAGTTCTGTAAGGTTTGGTGTTCTCTTTAATAGTTCACATATTTTTTTATATTCATCAGCTCTAAGGCCATGATCTATTGCAATCTTTTCGTTTACTAACATTATTTGATGT
>QCKW01000022.1 GCA_003215055.1 Pelagibacteraceae bacterium AG-410-N23
AGTTTTACTTGTTTCAGTAGCAGCTGTTTTTAAAAATCCTTGGGCTGGACAAGGTTTTGTTGAAGACTTAAAACCAATCATTTTAGATTTAGCTCCAAAACTTGGTGATATATTGGTACCAGAATTAATTAAAGAAGTTGGATCACCTGAAAAAATTTTAGCTTATGGAAAAGCTGGCACCGTAGGATTGAATGGTGAAATAGAACATGCCTCTGCCTTTATTCATACTTTAAGATTTGGGAATAAATTTAGAGATGCTGTTGGTGGTACTTCATATTTAAGTTTTACAAATACAAGAGGGCCAGCAGGATCTAAGATATCTATTCCTATGATGCATAAAACGGACTCTGGTTTAAGGCCGTATTATTTAACTCATGAATTTACTATTCATGATGCTCCTTTTGATGATGAAATTGTAATTGCAATTGGTGGTGCATCAAGTGGAAGGGCTCATGCTAGAACCGGAGATCGATATCAAGATATGAAAGAAATGGGATTAGATCCCAAATAATCTAATGTTACAAAATTTTGATCCAAATCAAAATTATTATTCATTTAATAAAAAAAATTCTATACCTATTGTATTTATCCATGGAGTAGGTGTAGATCATCAAATGTGGGATTACCAAACAAATTACTTTAATGAATATTCAACTCTAACTTATGATTTATTAGGACACGGAAAAACACCGTGTGATAAAGACAAACTTTGTCTTAGAGATTTTTCTAATCAACTTTTAGAAATTTTAGATCATTTGGAAATTGAGAAAATAAATCTTATTGGTTTTTCTTTAGGCTCTTTGATTGCATTGGATTTTTCATCTCATTTTCAAAAAAAAGTGGAAAAACTTATATTAATTGGTACGACTTACAAAAGATCTGATGAGGAGAGATCACTGGTATTAGATAGATATAATCAAGCAAAATTAAATAAACCAATATCTAAACAAGCTTTAAAAAGATGGTTTAGTGACAAATATCTTAAGGATAATCCAAAAACTTATAATTTGTTTATGAAAATCTTAAATAAAGAACCGAAGGATCATAAAAACTTTCTTAAAGCTTATGAGCTATTTGCTAATCACTATGATGATTTTGAAGCCATTAAAAAGATAAACAGAAAAACTTTAGTAATGACTGGTTCAGATGATGTTGGCTCTACTCCAGCAATGTCTAAAGAATTAGTAAAAGACCTTGTTAATTCTACTTATATTGAAATTAAAAATGGAAAACATCTTTGTAGTATAGAGTGTGCAGATGATGTTAATATGAAAATTAAAAATTTTATTAATAATTAAATGTCAAAAATTCAAGATTTTAAGATGTATATTAATGGTGAATGGGTAGACTCATCATCTGGAAAAAAAATTGAAACATTAAATCCTGAAAATAATGAAGTTTGGGCTACAGTGCCTGAGGCTGATGAAAAAGATGTTGATAAAGCTGTTCAATCAGCACAAAATGCTTTTGAAAATAGTTGGTCAAAACTTCACCCAAGAGAAAGAGCGAAGTACTTAAGATTAATTGGAAAACAATTAAGAGCTAATGCTGAACATCTTGGTAAAATTGAAACAATTGATACAGGAAAACTTTATAGAGAAACTAAAACTCAGGCAAATTATATAGCTGAGTATTATGATTATTTTGCTGGTCTTGCTGACAAAGTAGAAGGAACTGTGGTTCCAGTTGATAAACCAGATATGCAGGTTACAACAACAAGAATACCTATAGGTGTTGTGGCTGCAATTATTCCTTGGAACTCTCAAATGCTTTTAACAGCAGTGAAACTTGCACCGGCTCTTGCGATGGGAAATACAGTTGTCATTAAAGCATCAGAGCTTGCTCCAGTCACTCTTTTAGAATTTGGAAAACTAGTTGAAAAAACAGGAATACCTGAGGGTGTTATCAATATAATCACAGGTTTAGGAGAGCCATGTGGTAAGGCATTAACTACCCACAATCTTGTAGAAAGAATTGCTTTTACAGGAGGACCAGAAACTGCAAAGCATATTGTTAAAAATTCTGCAGAAAATTTATCACAAGTTAGTTTAGAACTTGGTGGTAAAAGTCCAGTAGTGGTTTTTGATGATGCAGATCAAGAAAATGCTTTAAATGGAATTACTGCAGGTATATTTGGTGCAAGTGGTCAAAGTTGTATAGCAGGATCTAGGCTTTATTTACAATCTAATATTTATGAAGAATTTTTAAAAAAATTAATTTCTAAAGCTGAAAAAATAAAATTAGGTGGTCCAATGGAAAAGGATACTCAAATGGGACCATTAAATAGTTTTAAACAATTGGAAAACATAGAAAAAAATATTAAAGCGACGATTCAACAAGGTGGAAAAATAAGATGTGGAGGTAAAAGATCTTCAATTTCAAACAAAGGTTATTATTTTCCAGCAACAATAATTGAATGTGAAAATCACAACCTACCAGTAGCTGAAAATGAATTGTTTGGCCCAATTTTATCTGTTATGAAATTTAATAAAGAGGAAGAGGTTATAGAAAAAATGAATGATAATAAGTATGGACTATCTTCTGGAGTTTATACTTCTAATTTTTCTAGGGGACTTAGAGTTTCAAAAGCAATTAGGGCTGGAATAGTTTTTATAAACACGTATAGATTAATATCTCCAATGGCACCATTTGGAGGAATAAAAGATAGTGGTTACGGTAAAGAGGCAGGTATAGAGTCAATTAAAGAATATACTAGAATTAAAACTACCTGGTATAATTCTTCTGACAAACCAATGTCTGACCCTTTTACTATGGGGTAATACCTTCTTATCTAAGATATTTTTAATAAAAATAAGTTAATTTGTATGTTGAAAATCTTTTTAAATAAGATTTAATTTATCTTTTATAAATTGTTAACAAATAGAGGAAAATAATGAAAAAATTAATTATTGCTGCATTTATATTTGTTTCTACTTACAACACAAATACATTTGCAGAAATTAAAATGGGAATAATATTAGGATTTACTGGTCCTATTGAGTCTTTAACACCAGCTATGGCTGCTTCAGCTGAACTCGCTTTTAAAGAGGCATCTGATTCAGGCTCGCTGTTGGGTGGAGAAACTATTTCAATAATAAGAGCAGACTCAACTTGCGTTGACTCAGCAGCAGCAACAGCGGCAGCTGAAGGTGTTATTTCACAAGGTGTAGCAGCTATCATGGGTGCTGACTGTTCAGGTGTAACTGGAGCAATAGCTTCAAATGTTGCTGTACCAAATGGTGTAGTAATGATTTCACCATCAGCTACATCACCAGGATTAACTACTTTAGATGACAAAGGGTATTTCTTTAGAACTGCTCCGTCAGATGCAAGAGGTGGACAGATTTTAGCTGATATCACTAAAGATAGAAGAGTTAAGAGTGTTGCAATTACTTACACAAACAATGATTATGGAAAAGGTTTAGCAGATGTTTACAAAGCAGCTGTTGAAGCTCACGGTATTAAAGTAACTACTGTAACTGCTCACGAAGATGGAAAAGCAGACTATTCTTCTGAAGTAGCAACTCTTGCTTCAGCAGGTGGTGATGCAGTAGCTGTAATTGGTTACCTAGACCAAGGTGGTAAAGGAATTATCCAAGCCTCTTTAGATTCTGGTGCATTTGATAAATTTATTTTATCTGATGGTATGATTGGTCAATCATTAGTGGATGCATTTGGAAAAGACTTGAGAAAATCTTTTGGTTCAATGCCAGGTTCAACTGGTAAAGGTGCTGGTGTATTCGGTAATGTAGCAAAAGCTGCTGGTATCGATAGCTCAGGTCCTTACACAGGTGAATCTTATGATGCAGCTGCTTTAATTGTTTTAGCAATGCAAGCAGGTGGATCAGCTGATAGAGCATCAATTGCAAAAAATGTAATGGATGTTGCTAATGGCCCTGGAACAAAAATTTATCCAGGTGAACTTAAAAAAGGTTTAGATTTATTAGCTAAAGGTAAAAAAGTTGACTACGAAGGTGCAACTGGAGTTACTTTTACTAGCGTCGGTGAAGCTGAAGGTTCTTTCTTAGAACAAGAAGTTAAAGGCGGAAAATTTAAAACTAAAAAACAAAGATAATTTATCTTAAAAATTTAAACCCCCAGCATTAATTTGTTGGGGGTTTTTTTTTAAAAGAACAAATATTTATCAGCCATATATAAGGCCCAAGCTATTGCAGCACCTGTAATAATATATTTCATAAATTTATTTTATTTCTATTTTTTCAGGAAGTATACCTTTTGGTCTGTATCTCATTATTATCAAAAGACCTACTCCCATCATTAAAAATCTAAAGTACGGAACACTTTCAATTAAGTGTACTTTTAAAAAGTGTGTATCGTCTAGTCCAGCAGTAGTTAAATTAACCAAGTAAAGACCAATCGGTGCCGCCTCAATCCATAAGAACCAAACAACAAAACCTCCAAGAATTGCACCAAAATTATTTCCACTTCCACCGACAATAACCATAACCCAAATCAAAAAAGTATATCGCAAGGGTCTATAACTTCCTGGGGTAAACAATCCATCTTGTGTAACCAACATCGCACCTGCGATACCAACAATAGCCGAGCCTAAAACAAATATTAACAAGTGTTGTTTAACCACATTTTTACCCATTGCATTAGCCGCTTCCTCATTATCTCTAATTGCTCTCATCATTCTTCCCCAAGGAGAATAAAGAGCTTTTTGAGTTAAGATTAATAAAATAATTACTACAATTAAAAATAATCCAGAGTAACAAAGTTTTACAAAAATTGATGATCCTTCGATTACAAGCTGATTTAAAGCTGCTTGTCTTTCGGTTATATCAGTAATTAAATTTAATTTACTTGAATTAAATTTTTCAACAAGATCTATAAACCAATCTGTTTGTTGTAAATTTACTTCATAAGGCGCAGGTCTTTTTAATCCAATTACATTCTTAACACCTCTTGTAAGCCAATCCTCATGTTTTATAATTGCAATAACAATTTCTGATATCAGTAAAGTTGCTATAGCAAGATAATCAGCTCTTAATCCTAAGGCTACTTTTCCTATAACAAAAGCTAATCCGCCTGCAAAAAAGGCTCCTACAATCCAAGAAAAAATAATTGGAAGACCTAGTCCACCAAGAAAACCAGTTTTTGCTGGCTCTACATTTTCAATTGCTTCTATTCCAGGCTCTGAAATAAATCTTATGATTACAATTCCTAATATTATGATAGCAGCTACAATGTAAGTTCTATTCTTCGATTTCTTGTAATTTTTTAATATGTATCTTACAGCCAATACCATTGCTATTATTAGAACAAGACTAAATAGAATATTAGATCCACCTGCGCTCCAAGCTTCTTGAACTGGATCTACTGAAATTAAAACAGCTGCCAAACCACCTAAAGCTGTAAAACCCATTATCCCAAAGTTAATAAGACCAGCATATCCCCATTGAATATTAGCACCCATTGTCATCACTGCTGAAATAAGACAAAGATTAAATATTGATAGAGCAATGTTCCAAGATTGGAATATACCTACAAGGATAATTAACCCCATCATTATACTGTATGCAGCAATTACGTTTAAATTTTTTCTCACAACACCTTCCCTTTAAATATACCTGATGGACGATAGAGCAATACAATGACCAATATTGAAAAAGATACCGCAAATTTATAATCTGTAGAAAGCAATTGAATTAAGCCATCCGGCTCCATACTTTCAGGTAAAACATACATGAAAAATTTTCTATAAGCGTAAGTTAACAATATTTCAGAAAAAGCAATAACATATCCTCCGAGAAAGGCTCCAAATGGATTACCAATACCACCCACTATAGCTGCTGCAAATATTGGCAGCATATTATTAAAGTATGTAAACGGTTTGAAACTTTTATCTAAACCATATAAAGCACCACCAATTGTAGCAAGGATTCCTGCTATGATCCAAGTTGTCATAACAATTTTTTTTGGATCGATACCTGATAACAATGCTAAATCTTCGTTATCAGAATACGCTCTCATACTTTTTCCTGTCTTAGTTTTATTCAAAAACCAAAACAAAGTTGAAACTAAAATCAAAGTAACAATAATTGTAATAACTTGAGTAGATTTTATCGCAAGACCTTCATTCAATCCTGTCATTTCTTTAAATTCACCTGCTTTAATCAAAAATTTCTCTCCATCGAAAAATCTTCTATCAGAGGGACCAATAATTATACGAACCACTGCTTGAGTAACAAACATTACTCCAATGCTCACCATCGCTAATTGCACAGGGGGACTTTTTTTTATTCGGTAATATTTAAAGACAAATTTATCTATTATTAACATATAGCCAACCATGAAAATAATTGCAAAAGGAATTGCTAAAAGAGCTGTGGGAAAAACTCCAAGACTAATTCCAACAGACTGAAAATACCAAGTGAATAGGATTACAAACATTGTTCCAAAAGACATCATGTCTCCTGTAGCAAAGTTCGCAAATCGTAAAATTCCATAAATTAAAGTTACAAAAATTGCACCAAGTGCTAATTGGGATCCATATGCTAAAGCTGGAACGAAAATGTAGTTTAATAAAAGTATAATTGCGTTTACATAATCCATATTATCCACCTAGAAAAGAGCTTCTTACTCTTGGATCTTCTAATAATTCTTTTCCAGTACCAGAATGCCGGTTCTCACCCGTTACTAAAACATAGCCTCTATCAGAAATATTTAATGCTTGTTTAGCATTTTGCTCAACCATTAAAATTGCTACATTAGTTCTTTTTACTTTTACAATATGATCAAACAATTCATCCATTACAATGGGTGATACACCTGCAGTTGGTTCATCCAACATTAATACAGAAGGTTTAATCATGAGTGCCCTACCTAATGCAACTTGTTGTCTTTGCCCTCCAGATAACTCACCAACTAATTGATTTCTTTTCTCTTTTAGAATAGGAAATAAATCAAAAATTTCATCAATTGTTTTTTTAAATTCGGTGTTTATTAAGAAAGCACCCATCTCTAAATTTTCTTCCACCGTCATACCTGCAAAAACATTTTTTGTTTGAGGTACAAATGAAATACCTTCTTTTACTCTGTCTTGAGGAGAAAGTTTTGAAATATCCTTTCCATTAATAATTACTGAACCAGATTTTAGATTTAATAAACCTAACATTGCTCTCATTGCTGTAGATTTTCCAGCTCCATTAGGCCCAAGGATCGATACTATTTCTCCTCTTTCAACATTTACAGAACATGAATTAATTATGTCTGGTCCATTACCATACCCACCAGTCATATTATTTCCCTCAAAAAATGCCATTTTAATTATCTTTTAATTTTGAACCTCTGCCTAAATAACTTTCAATAACTTTTTCATCTTTTTTTGCATCCTCAACTGAACCTTCAAATAGAACTGAACCCTCAGCCATAACTATAACTGGATCACATAGTCTTCCAATAAAGTCCATATCATGCTCAATCATACAAAAAGTATAGCCTTTTTCTTTATTAAGTTTCTCAATAGCCGTTCCAAGATCTTTTAATAAAGTTCTATTAACACCCGCTCCTACTTCATCTAATAAAACTAATTTTGCATCAACCATCATTGTTCGACCAAGTTCTAATAATTTTTTTTGTCCACCGGATAAATTTCCTGCTAACTCGTTTTTCAAATGACCAAGATTTAAAAAATTAACCACTTCCATAGCCTTTTCTTTAATTTGACTTTCTTCTTTTGCGACCAATGATGGTTTTAACAAAGCATTCATTAATTTTTCTCCAGATTGATTACCTGGAACCATCATTAAATTTTCTAAAACTGATAAATTTGTAAATTCATGAGCTATTTGAAAAGTTCTAAGTAATCCTTTTGAAAACAATTCATATGATGGAACATCAGTAATATTTTCATTATTAAACATAACTCTTCCAGCAGAAGATTTTAAATTACCAGCAATAAGATTAAATAAAGTAGTTTTACCAGAACCATTTGGTCCAATAATACCAGTAATAGTTCCTTTTTTAACTTTAAGAGAACACTCTGATACAGCTGCTAGTCCTCCAAAATATTTTGATAAATTATTAATTTCTAAAATATTTTCAGACATTAATTATTTATTTAGTCTTTTATAGATGCTGTTTAACGTTTTTATCACAGATTTATATGCACCTTTTTTATTCATTTCTTTTAGACCCTGTTCATTTAATCCTCTTGGAGTTTGAGATTCTTTTACCAAATATTTTAAATCTTTTTTTGAATTTACTACCGCATCTTCAGATAAAGCTAAAAATAATGAAGTAATATACTTTTGAGCATCTACTCTCTTGATACCTTTCTTAACTAACCAATCACTCATAATCTTTAATATTTCATAATATGAAGCCATCATCCCTGATGTTGACCAAAAATTAATAGATAGCTTTTCATTTTTAATTTCTACAGTTGAGCCAATTTTATTAAAAAAGTTTTTTACTTTCTTATTTGGAGGACAAATTGGAACTGGTCCTTTTTTTAAAGATATTGGTGGCAATGGTATAGCTCTCACAATATCAGATTTTACTTTAATCATTTTTTTTAATTGTGAAATTGTAATAGTTGAAATGAAACTCACTATTGTTTGAGCTGATT
>QCKW01000023.1 GCA_003215055.1 Pelagibacteraceae bacterium AG-410-N23
TGTATAGTAAGTAAACTAACTTTAAAAATAAAATTAAAAAATAATATTTTTGTACATAGAGATTTTCACGTTTCAAACCTGATGTATTTTAATAATCAAATAGGTGTAATTGATAGTCAAGATGCTTTAATAGGAAATAAAGCTTATGACCTAGCATCGTTAATAGACGATGTCAGATTAAAAACTTCGGAAAAATTCAAACATAGAATTTATAATTTGTATATTAAAAAGGAAAAAAAATTAAATATTCATGATTTTAAAAATGATTTTGAAATATTATCTATTTTGAGAAATCTTAAAATTATTGGAATATTCACCCGTTTATCGGTGAGAGATGGTAAAAAAAATTACTTAAAATTAATACCATACGCATGGAAATTAATTGATATGAGAATGGGTAAAAATTTTGTATTTCAAGATTTAAAAAATCTATTGAAAGAAAATTTTAAAAAAAAGATAAAATGAGGATTAACACAGCTTTAATATTATGTGCTGGATTTGGTAAAAGATTGAGTCCATTAACATTAGAAGTTCCAAAACCACTTTTGAGATTAAGAGAAATTACTATGCTAGAAAGCTGTATAAACATGATTATAAAATTAAAGGCAAAGAAAATTTTTATAAATACTTTTCATTTAGGTGAACAAATATCTGAATTTATTAAATCAAAAAATTTCTCAATAGATATTCAAGTTGTTAATGATGGAAAAGTTATTTTGAATACAGGAGGAGGAATTTTGAATATGATTAATCATTCTCAAGATAATGATTTTATAATTTTTAATCCTGATACATTATGGCAAGAAAATTATATAGATGAAATTAATTCAATGAAAAAATTATATTTTTCAAAAAAATTAGATAATATTCTTTTATTGGCAAATAAAGATTTAAGTTTTGATAAAAATCTTAAAGGGGATTTTGATTTAAGAGATAATTTTTTAAAAAAGAGTGATAAAAATGACTTTATTTATATTGGTTGTCAAATTTTAAATAAGAATTTATTTAATAAATTTAAAGTTTCCTCTTTTCCTATTTCAAAGATTTGGAACCAATTGCTTGAAAAAAATAAATTAAATGGTTTTGAAAGCTCTAATAAATTTTACCACTTAACAAATTTAGAAATTTTTAAAAAACTACAAGGTCTTTAGCTCTTTCTTTATCAAGATATTCACACTTAATTATCTCAAAATCAGAATTGAACTCCAGAATTAATGGATTTCCTGTGGGAATTTCTAAATTAGAAACTTGATTATTATCTAGATTAAATAAATTTTTACATAACGCTCTAATTGAATTTCCATGGGCTGAAATTAAAACATTTTTTGATTTAAGTTTATCTTTAATTTCATTTTTAAAATATTTTAAAACTCTTTCATAAGTGTCTTTTAAAGACTCTGTATCTGGTATTACATTTCTAGGTACATTTTTATATGTTTCAATATTTATTGGATGATAGGGATTTTTTTTATCAAGAGCCTCAGGTTTAGCTTCCCAAGATCTTCGGAAATCATATACTTTTTTTTCACCAATTTTTTTAGCCATTTCAATTTTATTAAGACCAGTAAAAGCACCATAGTGTCGTTCATTTAGTTGCCAAGCTTTAACAAATTCTTTCTCATCATTTAGGATCTTTTGTATAATTTTAAGTGTATTATTTGCACGTAGTTGAAGAGATGAATAATAGTAATTTATTTTAATATTACTTTTTTTAATTAAATAACCAGCATTTTCTGCCTCTAATTTACCATTTTTTGTCAGGTCAATATCCACCCAACCCGTAAATCTTTTTTCGAGATTCCAAAGACTTTGCCCGTGTCTTACTAAAATTAAAAAACTCATATTGTCATTTCTAGGATAAATTTATAAATAAAACCATATAATTAAAATGATAAACTTTTTTTCCAATCATAAAATAATTTTTTATCTTACTAATTTTTCTTTGATTTTTTTATATCTTTTTCCAGGTAGCTTAATAGGCTTGATTATTTATAGTGATAAAAAAATACAACCTCAAATAACCTCAGATTTTATTATCTCATCGAATCATTTTTATGTATTTATTTTATTATCAATTATCAGTTTTCTTAGTTTCAATAAGTTAGGCCAAAGTAAAATTGTTGCTATTTATTTGATTTTGCTATCCATAATTCTTGAGATTTTTCATATAATAATACCCGAGAGAAGTTTTCAGTGGTCTGATTTGTTTGGGAATTTAATGGGCGTGATTATTGTAATTTTTATTAGGAATCTGATAAATAAATATGGGGATTTTAATAAATAAATTATTAATTTTATTCTTTTTTTTATTAATCGGATGCTCTTCGATACCTTCAAATACCGCTAATAGCTGTTTAATATTTGATGAAAGATACCTTTGGTACAAACACACTAAAAAAGTTGAAAAAAAATGGGGGACACCAATTTATATTCAATTAGCAATAATAAAAATGGAGTCTGATTTTGATTGGCTGGCTAAACCACCAAGGCAAAAAATATTTAAAGTAATACCCTTTAAGAGACCATCTAGTTCATTTGGGTACTCTCAAGCTGTTAAAGGAACATGGGAACAATACAAAAAAGAAACAGGAAATAAATTAGCTACTAGAGCTAGATTTAAAGACAGTGTTGATTTTATAGGTTGGTATACAAATAAATCAGTGTCAATTTTAAAAATTTCTAAAAATGATCCTTTTAAACAATATCTTGCTTATCATGAGGGCTGGGGAAATTATAAATATTATAAAAAAAATAAAAAAGTAATACGATTGGCTAAAAAAGTTGAAAAACAATCTAATATTTACAAAAAACAACTTATAAATTGTAAAAAATCTTTAAATAAAAATAAGTATATTATTTTTTAGAAAGTTCTTTTTTCAATTCCAAATCTACCACATCAATCCTTTTAGTGTTTTTTGCTAATGCAAAATACATTGATGGAGTAACATATAAAGTAAAAAATGTTGAGATTATCATTCCTCCGAGAATAGTTGATCCTACAGCCAATCTTGAGCCTTCACCGGCACCAGGACCAATATTGCCTATAACAAGAGGCACCATAGCAATCATTGTGCTTAATGATGTCATTATAATAGGTCTAAATCTTACTGCGCAAGCCTCTTTAACAGCTTCCTCAATATTTTTTCCAGTGGTTCTGATGCGATTTGCGTAATCTACTATAAGAATACTATTTTTTGTTGAAATACCTATTAATATTATTAAAGCAATTTGGGAAAAAATATTTATTGAGCTATTAAGGAATAAAATAAATACTAACCCTCCAAAAATAGCTAATGGTACGGTTAGAACAATTATAAAAGGATGGATAAAAGAATTAAAAGTAGCTGCCATAACCAAATAAGCTGTAAGTAGAGCCAATACAAAAATTATAAATAATTCATTACTAGTTTCTTTTATTTCTTCAGATTTACCTTTCCAAGTAATTTGGTTCTCAGGCGCTAAATTACTCATTACCTTTTCAAAAAAATTTATTGCTTCAATTAAAGTATAATTTTCACTAATATTAGCTGAAATCGTTACTGCTCTTTGTCGGTTATATCTAGCAAGCTCTTTTGCAGCACCTTCTTCTTTAAAACTTACTAGGTTAGCTAATGAAATAAGCTTTCCATTAGTTTCAGAGCGCACATATATTTTTGAAATACCCTCTTTATTTCTTCTATCAGTTAGATATTGCTGAACAATAATAGGATATTCTTTACCTAATTTATTAAAAGTTGTGATACTTTTACCTCCATAAAGTGTCTCCAAAGTTTCACCTATTGACTTGGTTGAAACACCCAAATCTTTAGCTTTCATTTTATTGATTAATAATTTTACCTCTGGTTTATTTCTATTGTAATCAGATTCTATTCTTGAAAGATCTTTATTTGATCTAAGTTCCCCAATCACTTTTTTTTGAATTTCCTCCAGTTCCTCATAGGTGCTTCCATAAATAACCATTTGTACTGGTTTATTATAATTCGAGACTCTTATTGACTGTGGAGAAATAGGAAAAGCTACTGCTTGAGGTAAAGTTACTATTTTTCCTATTGCTTCTCTCAAAATAACTTCTTGTCCCTTTTTTCGATTTTTCCAGTCATCTAATAAAGCAATAATTATAAAACTATTGTATGAATTAGCTGAGTCTCCAAAACCAGGAACTCTCATTATAAACCTTGAATAAGGACTATCTTCAGCTTGAAGAAGTGGAAGAAGTCTGGCTTCTACTTTCTGAGCTTGTTCTTGAGTATATTCGAAAGAAGTTCCCTCATCAGTGAATCCAATAATTAAGTATGCTCCACGATCTTCTTTAGGTAACAATTCTTTTTTAGAAAAACTAAACAAAAAAATGGATGCTATAATTATGAAAATAATGAAAGAACCAACTGTTTTAGATTTGTTAAATGTTGACTTTAATGTTTCTTTATAAAAATTTGAAAAACTTATAAAAATCTTCTCAAATTTCTGTATAAAAATTTTTTTAGATGTTCTTTTTATTAAGAATTTACTTGCAAGCATAGGTGACAAAGTCAGTGCCACAAAAGATGAAATAACTATTGAAAATGATAATGTAATTGCTGTTTCTCTGAATAGGGTTCCAGAAATTCCCTCAATAAAAATAAGTGGTAGAAAAACTGCTATCAATATTAGTGTAGTTGCTATGATTGCAAATGAGATTTGTTTGGATCCCTTATAAGCAGCAACAAGTGGTGTTTCCCCATTTTCTATTCTTCTATAAATTGCATCAGTCATGATTACTGAGTCATCTGTAATTATTCCAATAGCTAGAATGAAACTTAAAAGAACAAAAATATTTATTGATAACCCAAAAATATAAAGACCCAAAAAAGATGCTATTAAACTTACTGGAAGAGCAATTGCTGGGACTATGACAGCCTTCAGGTTTCCTAAAAAGAGGTAAATAATTAAGACTACCAAAATAAAAGCAATTAAGAGAGTTTTATAAACTTCTTCGATAGCTGCTTGTACATAATTTGCTCTATTAAAAGAAACTCTCAAATCTAATTCATCTGGTAAAGACTTTTTTATTTCAGCTAATCTTTTTTTAATATCATTTGATAATTCAACAGTTGAAGCTCCACTTCTTGCATAAATACCAATTCCAACTGTATTTAAATTAATTTGATCTTTTGTTTGAGCTTTAAATAGAGTTTTTTCAGAAACTGGACCAAATTCAATATTAGCAACGTCAGATAAAAGTATAACTTTATTTCCTGTTTTCTTTATTGGCAGTTGTTTGATTGAATTTATATCATTGTATGATTTGTCTAAATTTAGAGTTAAATCTATATTATCTGCCTCAAGAGTGCCAGCTGGGAGACTAATATTCTCACCACGCATTGCCAATTCAACTTCCTTTATAGTTAGATCGTTGGCAGCTAGTTTAATTGGATCAACCCAAACTCTGATACTCAATTCTCTCAATCCACCAACTAAAATTCTTCCAACATTTTTAATACTTGAAAATTGATCAACCAAATATCTTTCTGCATAATCTCCTAGCTCGAGATCACTCCAAGTAGACGAAGATAATGATAACCACATTGTAGTTGTAAAACCAGCAGCCCTTTTAAGTATTTGTGGAGGATCAGCTTCTGATGGTAGATTATCCACAATTCTTGCAACTCTTTCTCTAATGTCATTAGCTGCATTATCTAAATCAATACTAGTTTCAAACTCAACATTTATTGTACTTCTCCCATTTTCAGATTTGGAGTCGATATTTTTTATACCTTCTGCACCACCGATTACATCCTCAACAACTTGAGTAACTTCTTGATCAACTATGGATGCAGAAGCAGATGTATAATTTACCTGAACTTGAACAACAGGTGGCTGAATCCCATTTGGTAGCTCTCTTACTGGTAATTTCCAAAAAACAAATAAACCAAAAATGATTAAAATTAGGGACATTACCCAAGAGACCGCTGGTCTTTTTATGCTTAATTCTGTTATAAACATCTATTTGTTAATTGGTTTTATTTTTCCACGAGGTCGTACTTTTTTTAAACCCTCAGCCACAACCGCATCTCCCTCAACAAGGCCAGAAATTATTTCAATATTCTTATTACTTCGAAGACCTGTTTTTACTTGTGTTTTATTAGCAATATTTTCTTTGTTTACTTGATAAACATACGATTTATCACCTTCTACCATTACACTGGTATCAGGTACACTCAAAGAATTCCTTAAATTAAATTTGACACTTACCTCTAATAAAGATCCTGAAATTAATTCTAACTCTTTATTATCAATCTTGATACGAGACAGTAGGCTTCTAGTATCTGCATTTATTCTACTTGAAACAAAATCTATTTTTCCTAAGAAAATTTTATCTTTAAAACTTGATAATTTGACTTCGACTGGAAGTCCTTTTTTTATAAATGTAGAATAATTTTCAGGAATTTTTATGTCTGAATAAATAGTAGAGTTATCATCAAGTGTAATAACAAATATATTATTTGACACTAATATATCTTCTGTGAGCCCCGTATACCCCAGAGCTCCACTAAATGGCGCTATAATATTGCCACTTTTCAATTTGATTAAAATCTCACCTTTCTTAACATAATTTTTCAACTTTAAATCTTCAAATAAGTCATCTTTTTTAATTTTAAAAGTTTCTGATCTTTTTGAAATTGCAGTACCAAAAGTATCAATTTTTTCTGAGAATTCTTTTTGAACAACTTTAGTAACTATAATTTCTGGTGGAGGTATTTTGCTGAATTTTTTCTTGAAATGATTTCCAATCATTGTTCTTCCGACAATTACAGCCGTAATAATTAAGAAAAATATCAGTATTATTGAAATTGTTTTTGTAGATCTTTTCATTTTAATCAAATTATCCCGTATTCGGCCCAAGAGCCATCGTAAATACAAGGAAGATATCTATCATTTATTAAAGAATATGCTAGTGCCAATACACTTGCGGTAACACCTGAGCCACATGAAAATACCAGATTTTTACTAAGGTCAAATTTAAAGGACTTAAATTTCTTTGAGATTTCATCTTTACTTATAAATGTATGGTCTTCATTAATTAACTCTGAATAGGGTAAACAAAAAGAGTCTTTTATTGAACCACTTCTCAAACCTTTTCTTGGCTCAGAAACTTTTCCTTCAAACCTATCTCTGCTTCTTGCATCGATAACATAAAATTCATTTTTATTTATATTTTCATCTATCTGTTTTTTGTTTTTAACCAGTAAAACATTTTCTATACATGAATATACCGAATTTTTAGTAATGACTTGTTCACTATTTGTAATTTTATTTTCTTTATTCCATTTTTTTAATCCACCATTTAAAACATGCACAAGTTTTGGGTCATGCCCAAAGTAAATAAAGTTATACCAACAACGACAAGAACTTATTACGTCTGAATTGTCATAAATTACAATCTTATCGTTTTGATCAATTCCCATCTGGGATACTATTTTTTCCCAATCTTGTTTGTTAGTAAGCATGTGCGGAAGATCAGTATTCTTTTTTGAATTTTTATCTAAATCAAAAAAAATAGCACCTGGAATATGGTTTTTTTTATATTCTTCAAATCCATTTCTTTTTGTTTGAGGCATATGCCAGGAACAATCAATGATTTTAACTTTATCAAGATTATTAAATAACCAACCTGTTTCTATTAATGACATCTTATCTTTTTTCTAAATATTTTTGATGATATTCTTCTGCAGGACAATAATTTTTTAATAAAGAAATTTTGGTAACAACTTTACCTGATAATCTTTCATTAACATCTTGAAGTATTTTTTCTGCTATTTTTTTTTGGCTGTCATTTAAATAAAATATTTCACTTCTGTATTGAGTTCCAATATCTGGTCCTTGTGAATTTAAAGAAGTTGGATCGTGAATATCAAAGAAAATTTTTAAAATTTTTTCATATTTTATAACTTTTTCATCAAATTCTAGTTTAACAACTTCTGCATGATTTGTATTACCTGTACAAACCTCTTTATATGTTGTGGTTGGACTATTTCCTCCACAATAACCAACTTCTGTTTTGATAATTCCGTTTATT
>QCKW01000024.1 GCA_003215055.1 Pelagibacteraceae bacterium AG-410-N23
TGAGAAATTTGTTGAAAAAAATAAACAGCTTAAAAAATAATTTCTTTTTTCGGACAATACCGATTATAAGAAATCACATGCGTTGGAATAAGAAATACAGTTATCCTACATCATCAAGAGCTACAGAAGATGGAATAAGAAGATATGTTTTAGGAGAAATAAAATTACCAAGCGTAACATCAATTCTTGATGTAACAAAATCTGAAGAGGATAAAGCAGCATTAGCAAATTGGCGAGAAAGAACCGGACACAAAGAGGCTGAAGCAATTACAAAAGCTGCAAGCAGCAGAGGTTCTCAGATGCACAGTTATTTAGAGTCTTTCCTGTTAGGAAGAGAAAATTTAAGTTTCTTTGATGACAATGAACAATATAAAAAAATGGCAAAAGAAATTATTGATAACGGGTTAACAAACAGATTAGAAGAAATATATGGTGTGGAATGCACAATGTATTACCCTGAAAGGTATGCAGGTACTGCTGATTGTGTTGGGGTGTATGAAGGAAAAGAAACAATAATTGATTTCAAACAATCCAACAAACCAAAAAAAGTTGAATACGTAGATTCGTGGTTTTTACAAACAGCAGCTTATTCTTTGGCGCACAATATTGTTTACAATTCAAATATTACAGCTTGTGTTATTCTTGTTTGCACAGTAGATAATTTATTTCAAGAATTCAAAATTCAAGGCCCAGATTTAATTACATATCAAAATTTATTTTTAGGTAGATTAAAAAAATTTAATGAAATGAATAACATAGGCTACAAAAATGGATAAAATTGTAATTTATGATACTGAAACAACTAATAGCACTATTTGGGGATCTATAATTGAGGTTGGAGCAGTAGTTGTTGATAAGAATTTAAAAGAAATTGGAAAGTTAAACATTCGGGGACGTATGCCTGAGGGAGAAGTTCCTTCAGCAAAAGCGTTACTAGTTAATTCAACGAGTATTGATTTACTAACAAAGGGTAATTACTCACATTACGATTTTTTAGGTGCTGTTGAAAATTTTTTTTCAAAATGTGCTCCAGCAATGTTTATGGGTTGGTCAAACTTAAATTTTGATAGAAGAATGTTCCATTTTAATTTTTTTAAAGGTAATCGTTATCCTTATGCAACTCATTCGTCACCTAATCAAGAACACGATGGTCTACATATAGCAAGAGCTGCTCAAACATTAGATTCTGAAACATTAAAAACAGAATTAACTGAAGCTGGAAATCCAAGTCTAGCATTAGAGTCCTTATCTAGGATGCAGGGTTTTGATACTTCAGCAAGCCATACAGCTTATGTGGATGCTCAAAATTCATTGAAAGTTCTTAGGATTATAAGAGATAAACATAAAGAAAACTGGCAAACATTTTTAAAGACATCAACAAAAGCAAGCGTAGAGACTATTTTAAAGAGTGATGGGATATATTCAATTTTTGAAAATGTGAAGGGAAGAAATATGATGTATTTAGTCAGCACATTGCATCCAAATCAATGTTTTCACCCTTCATACGCATCTTGGGGATATCTTTGGGATTTAAGAAGAGATCCAGAACCTTTTTTGAACCTATCTATTAATCAATTAAGAGATACATTAAAAAAAATCAGCCCAAAAGCATTGAGAGTTTTAAAAACAAATAAAGCTCCAGTAGTTTTGGATAAACAATATGCTTTAAAACAAAAACCTTATTCAGATTTAGACTTAGAAACGATAAATAAAAGAGCAAATTTAGTAAGAAATAGTGAAAATTTTTGTAAAAATATTCAAATTATAAATAGAGAGGCAGCAGAAGAAAAAGAACAAACTAAAACGCAAGAGGACTTATTACCTGAAGAAACTTTATATGAAAAATTTATTCCTAATAAAGACACAGCTTTATTTAAAACATGGCATAGTTCATCATGGGAAGATAAATTAAGATTATTAGATAAATTTCAGGATAAAAGATGTAGTTGGTTTGGCCAAAAGATTATTTATCAAGAGGCTCCACAAATTTTACCACCTGATTTATATAAAAATATTAAAAGTGAAATTGCTAGAAGAATTTTAAGTAAAAATAAAGAAAAATGGCAAACCGTTAATATGGCTTATACTGAAATTGATTATTTAAGAGATCAAGCTTCGAATAGGGATGATCAGGAGGAATTAAAAAAACTAGATGAAATTAACCAATTTATTATGTCAATAGAAAAAAAATACGAAATAGCATAGTTGACTTTAATGATAATAATTATAGATAGGTTATATGCTTACAGATTTTAAAGATGACGATTTTGAAAATAAAATCAAGAATGAAGATGTTTCAGTAATTCAATTTTCAGCCGCTTGGTGTGGCCCTTGCAAAGCTTTGAGGCCGATCATGGATAAATTAGCTGAAGAGTACAAAGATAAAGCCGGCTTTTATTATGCAGATATTGAAGATGGTGGAATAAACACTGGAAGTGCTGCGGGTATCAGAGGTGTACCAACAGTAATAATTTACAAAAAGGGTGTTGAAGTTGATAGAAAAGTAGGTGGAGTTCCTGAGAGTAATATGAAGGAATTCTTGGAAAAAAATATTTAATTCAAATTTAAAAATTCACCACTTAAATACAAAGAGCCTGTAATTATAATTAAATCATTTTCTTTTAGGGGTACTGATTTAATAGCTTCTTGAATACTTTCTTTAAACTTTAAATTAGGCATATTTTTAAATTTTTCTTTTAATTCCTTTCCACTTATGGCATTAGGTTGATTGGGTATATCAACAGTTGTTAAAGATGAAATATCTTTAAAAAAAGAAATATATTTCTCATGATCTTTATTTTTCATCATTCCTATGATTACATGTTTGTTACAATCTAAGGTTTGAAGATATTCATTTAAAACTCTAGATCCATCCTCGTTATGACTTCCATCCAACAATAATCGGTTATTCTTTACAAGAGCTTTAAGTTTTCCAGTCCTAATTTCTTGTAATCTTGCAATACTCTCAATTTTTGTTATTCCATTTTTAATATCATTATCTTTAATATTCATCTTTAAATGTCTTAAAGTTGCTATTGCTGTTGAGATGTTCTCTAATTGAAACTGTCCCAGAATATTGGGTAATGGAAGTTTTAAACTACCAAATTCATCTTCATAATAAAAAAAACCATTTTTCCCATTTGAATAACTAAAATTCTCATTAAAAAATAATTTTTTAGATGAATTTTTTAGGATTGTTTTTTTAATACACTCAGTTGTATCTTTAGAATTTTGTTTTGATACAATTATATTTGAATTTAAAAGAGCTGATGTTTTTTCAAATATAATTTTTTCTATTGTTTGTTGGTTTTTTGGTAGCCAATCAAGATGATCTTTACTTATTGAACATATAATACTAGCTAAATTAGTTTTAAGGATATTTGTTGCGTCAAATCTATGAAATAAACCTGCTTCAATAAGATTTATATTTTCAGGATATTGAGCTGCTTTATAAAAGTAACAAGCACTTAACGCTTCAAAAAAAGTTAAAGGATTATTATCATTTATTTTTTCTACTTCTTCAAAAAGTTCAATTAATTCTTCATCATTTAACTTTTCATTATTAAAGATAAATCTTTCATTAATTTTTTGAATATGTGGACTTGTATAAACATTACATTTTATATTTGCTTCTTTAAGGATTGAAAAAAGTGCATTTATTGTAGATTGTTTACCATTAGTACCAACAACAGAAATCGCTTTAATCTTATCTTGAGGATTTCCTAATTTTTGACAAAGTTTAAAAATTCGATCTAAACTTAGATCGATTTCTTTAGGATGCAGCTTTTGTAAGTGATTGAGAATTTTCTGAAGTTTCATTTTCTTCAGTGCTTATAGCAGGATTTTTCTTTAATAGAATTGAAATTAAAATTCCAATTTTTTCTTGAAGATCTTTTCTATCAACTATTAAGTCCACAAAACCAGTTTTTTGGACGTAAGAGCTTTTTTGAAAATTTTCAGGCAAACTTTCTTTTACAGTCCCTTGAATTACTCTAGCACCTGCAAAAGCTATTAGAGCATGGTCTGACTCTGCGATATGTAAATCACCTAACATTGCATACGATGCTGTAATTCCACCTGCAGTTGGATCTGTTAAGCAAACTAAATATGGGAGATTATTTTTTTTAAGTTCATTTATGGCTATTGTAGTTCTTGTCATTTGCGAAAGAGAAATCAAACTTTCCATCATTCGCATGCCACCACCACTGCTAAAACAAATAAATGGAGTTTTATTCTCTATAGCATGCTGAACACCATATAAAAAAGCTTCACCTTCAGCAGCTGCCATTGAGGCCCCTAAAAATTCAAAATCAGATGCAACAGCAGTGACTTTAACATTATTAATTGAACCTGAGACAACCATCATACCACAATCCATTCCAGTTTTTTTTCTAGCAATTTTCAATCTATCTTTATAGGATTTTGTATCTGTCCAATTAAGTGGATTGTCTTTTGGAATAGGAGTTTTAAAAATTTCATAATTATTTTTACCAAAAAAAATATCAAATCGTTGTTTTGGTTTTATTCGATGATGTTTATTACAATCGGGACAAACCCAAAGGTTTTCCTCTAAATTTTTTTTTAAGATTGGACCTTTACAACATGAAGTCCAATCACTATTAGCAACATCCTCTTTTGTTGCTCTTTTGTGAATAGCTGTTTTAATTTTTTCACCAGCTTTAATTATTTTTGTTATCCAATTCATTTTATTTTATTTTTTAATCTCTTAACTACATTAGTAACATTTGTGACCGGATTTTGTCTTTTTTTTATTGAATTTGTTATTTCCCTACAAATAGCACTTCCCACAACTAAACCATCAGCTTTTTTAAGGGATTTTATAGTTTTTTCAGTAATACCAAATCCTATCACTACATTCTTTTTAGGATTAATTTTTTTAATCTTATTATAATTAGATAATATTTCTTTGGCAGAAACTTTTAATTTTCCACCTGTGGTAGATAACATTGATATAAAATAATTCATTTGATGAGAATCTCTAATAATTTTTTTCAACCTTTGTTTAGTAGTTGTAGGCGATAAAAGTTGAATAAAATATATTGATTTTTTTTTACATTTATTTGCAAATTTTTTATTTTCAGGCCAAGGCAAATCTACTAAAATTAATCCATCAACACCTACTTTTTTACACATTTTTAAAAAATTATTTTCTCCAAATTGAAAAACCATATTGTAATAGCCCATTAGTATTATTGGTTTTTGACTTTTACTTTTTTTGAATTTTTTAACTATTTGAAAAATATCTTTTAATTTAATTCCATTTTTAATTGCTCTATAAGCACTCGTTTGTATTTGATTTCCGTCTGCAACAAGAGCATTATGTGGGACACCTAACTCTAAAATATCTACATAATCAGATATAGATTTAAGTATCTCCAAAGATTTTTTTTTTGAATTGTCACCTGCAACTGTGTAGGTCAAGAGAGCTGGTCTGTTTTCTCGCCTTACTTTTTTAAAAGTAAGATCAATTAAATTTGGCATTTTTTTTTCCTAGTCTTTTTTCTAAAATAGCTTTATCTTTATGGGCATCTCCACAACTATTAACTATCACAATTGTTTGTTTGCTAAGTTTACGTGCTTCTTTTATTGCAACAGAAAAAGCATGACTGGGTTCAAGAGATGGTTTTAAATCCTCAAATCTGGTCACAAGTTTGTAAGCTTTCAAAGCATCTTCGTCACTTGCAGCAGTATACCTTGCTCGCTTAACATCTTTTAAAAAACAATGAAGTGGAGAAACACCAGGATAATCTAGACCAGCTGAAATAGATTCTGTTTCTTCAATTTGTCCATCTGAATTTTGATTTACATATTGAGCAGCTCCATGAAGAATGCCTATCTTTGATCCATAAGTAAGAGGTGCCGCATGTTTTCTGCTTTTGGCAGGCCCACCAGCCTCAACACCAATAAACTCAACTTGTTTTTTATCATAATCCATAAATTCATTCCAAAAACCAAAACTTGATGAACCACCTCCAACACAATTATAAAGCTTAATTTTTTTTGGCATTGATCCAAACTCATCAATAATTTGAGATTTAAGCTCTCTTGAAATTTGACTTGTACTCCATCCACATATTCGAACAAATATAGATGGACCCACTGTTGATCCTACCGCCATGTGCGCATGATCACAATTAGCAACCCAGTACCTCATACATTCAGAAACAGCATCAACCAGTGTCTGACTTCCTGAGTAAACAGGAAAAATTTCAGCTCCATTTTTTTTCATGGCCCTTACGTTAGGCTGTTGTCTTTTTATATCTTTAGCGCCCATAAAAATTTTACATTTCAGCCCAAACTTTTTTGCTGCCATACTTAACATTTTACCAGCATATCCAGCACCGGTGTCACCAATTACAAATTTTTTACCAGATTTTTTTGCGAGCAAACAATGAACAGTTGCATTATAAATTTTATGTGCTCCTCCATTAGCATCTGAAACTACTTTAGACCAAATTTGAGCTCCTCCAACATGATTTGTCAAATTTCTTAGTTTAATAAATCTTGTAGGAACTCCTATCCAAGTTTTAAAATATTTATCTCTTTCTTTAATAAAACTTTTATTATCTTTAAGTTTATTGAACAATATTTCTAAATCCTCTATAGGTTTTTTTAAAGTT
>QCKW01000025.1 GCA_003215055.1 Pelagibacteraceae bacterium AG-410-N23
CGCCACCATCTGAAAGAAAAATTAAGTATGGTCAAGAAGAGAGAATTAAAATGAGCAGGTTAAGGCAGACTATTGCTAAAAGATTAAAACAAGCACAAGAAAATGCAGCTTTACTGACCACATTCAATGAAGCTGATATGACTAATATAATGAAGATGAGAAAAGAAAATCAAGAAGATTTTCAAAGTCGGTATGGAATAAAATTAGGCTTAATGTCATTTTTCGTTAAGGCATGTGTGGTAGCATTAAAAAATTTTCCAGCAGTAAATGCTGAAATTGAAGGAGAGGAAATAATTTATAAAAATTATTACAATATTAGTTTTGCAGTTGGTACAGATAAAGGACTTGTAGTCCCAGTTTTGAAAAATGCAGATGAATTATCATTTGCAGATATTGAAAAAAATATTAAAGAAATTTCTGAAAAAGCTAAGAGTGGAAAACTTACTATTGAAGATCTTCAAGGAGGAACTTTTACGATTAGTAACGGAGGAGTTTATGGATCAATGCTTTCTACACCAATATTAAACTTGCCTCAGTCAGGAGTGCTAGGAATGCATAATATTGTTGATAGACCAATAGTTGTTGATGGTGAAATTAAAATTAGACCAGTTATGTATTTAGCTTTATCTTACGACCATAGGATTATTGATGGCAAAGAGTCAGTTTCATTTTTAAAAATGATTAAAGAAAATTTAGAAGACCCTAGAAGGTTATTTTTAGATATTTAGATGGCAGAAAAATTTCAAGCAGTAGTGATTGGAGGAGGACCTGGTGGTTACGTGTGTGCAATTAGGCTTGCGCAGTTAGGACTAAAAACAGCATGCATAGAGTCTAGAGGATCACTGGGAGGAACTTGCTTAAATGTTGGATGCATTCCATCTAAAAGTTTATTAAATTTATCAGAAGAATTTCATAAAGTTAAAAATCTATCTAATAAAGGAATAGAAGTTGGTGAAGTTAGATTAAATTTAAATAAAATGATGAAAAGTAAGGACAAAGCCGTAACAGTTTTGACTAAAGGTGTAGAGTTTCTTTTAAAGAAAAATAAAGTTACATATTTTAAAGGTCATGGAAGTTTTAAGTCGAAAAATGAAATTAATATAAAAAATGCTGGCAATAAAGAAACTACGATTAGTGCAGATAATATAATAATTGCTACAGGCTCTGTTCCAGTGTCACTTCCTGGAATTGATTTTGATGAAAAAATAATATTATCTTCAACAGGAGCTTTGAAAATCGAGCATGTTCCAAAGAAAATGATTGTTGTTGGTGGTGGATATATTGGCTTGGAAATGGGTTCAGTTTGGTCGAGATTAGGAGCTGAAGTTCATGTAATAGAATTTTTAGACCATATTACTCCTGGAATGGACAAGGAAATTTCACAAGAGTTTATGAAAATTTTAAAAAAACAGGGAATAAAATTTCATATGCAGCACAAGGTTGAAAAAATCCAAAAAAATAACAAGGGTGCAGTACTTTCTACTGTAGATAAAAATGGTAATAAAAAAGACTTTGATTGTGATGTTGTTTTGATTTCAGTTGGCAGAAAACCAAATACAGATGGTTTGAACATCAAAGCAGCAGGGATTGAACTTGATAAAAAACAAAGAATAAAGACAGATAAAAATTTTAAAACTAATCAAAATAATATTTATGCTATAGGCGATGTGATTAATGGTCCTATGCTTGCACATAAAGCTGAAGATGAGGGAATAGCAGTAGCTGAAAACATTGCTGGTCAGTCAGGCCATGTTAACTATGACACTATTCCTGGAGTTATTTATACAACACCAGAAGTTGCCTCAATCGGAAAAACAGAAGAGCAATTAAAAGAAAAAAATGTAGATTATAAAATTGGAAAATTTTCATTTATGGCAAATTCAAGAGCTAAAGCTATTGATGATGCTGAGGGATTTGTCAAAATTTTAGCCGATGCAAAAACAGATAAAGTTTTAGGTGCCCACTTAATAGGCCCCCATGCAGGCGAATTGATAGCAGAAATAGGCGTTGCAATGGAATTTGGGGCTAGTTCAGAGGATATTGCAAGAACTTGTCATGCTCATCCCACATTTTCAGAGGCTGTCAAAGAAGCAGCACTATCAGTAGATAAAAGAGCAATACACTCTTAATAAATTTTCATATTATAAAAATATGAAGTTTCCGATTCTTTTACCAAATATTTTTAATCATCCATTTACATATGAAAGTGATATTAAATTAAAAATTGGAGATTTCGTTGAAGTACCCTTTGGTAAATCTAAAATAATAGGTGTTGTGTGGGATGATTTTGAAAACAATAATAATAAAATTTTTAAGATTAAAAAAGTGATTAGAAAACTACAAATAACCAATTTAAAAAGAAAAACATTAGACTTTTTAAACTGGTTTTCAGAATATAATCTAGTTCCAAAAGGCATGGCTTTAAAGCTTGTTTTGTTAAGTGGAAAACCTATTGAGAAATTAGATAAAAAATTTTATCAAGATTTTAACTCTAAAAATAAAAAAAATTCATTTGATTTAACAAATGAACAAAAAAGATCTTTAAATGAGATTAATATTTCTAATCAGAAATTTAATGTACATGTATTACAGGGTACGACAGGATCAGGGAAAACAATTGTTTATTTTGAAGCTCTAAAAAAAATCTTAGAAAAAGGTTTTCAAGGATTAATAATGTTGCCAGAAATTGGTTTAACTAATCAATTTGAAAAAAAATTCATAGAATTTTTTAGTTTTAAACCAGCAATATGGCACTCAGGTATTACTAAAAAAAATAAAGAAATAATCTGGAGTGGAATATTAAATGGTGAAATTAAAGTTGTGATAGGAGCACGGTCATCATTATTTTTGCCATTTAAAAAATTAGGATTGATAATAGTCGATGAAGAACATGATCAATCTTACAAGCAAGATGAAGGAATAATATATAATGCGAGAGATATGGCTATTTCAAGAGCATCATTTGAAAATATTCCTGTTAATCTAATTACTGCAGTTCCATCAGTTGAAACTTATGAAAATATCAAAAAGAAGAAATATAATATTTCTAAACTTACTCAAAGATACAAAAATGCCTCCTTACCAAATTTTGAAATAATAAACTTAAATGATGTTAAATTAGAAAATCAGTCTTGGATTTCAAAGGAGATTATAAAAAAAGTAAATTTACATTTAGAAAAAAAAGATCAAGTTTTATTTTTTTTGAACAGAAGAGGTTTTTCACCAAATGTACTTTGTAAAAAATGTTTTAATAGTTTCTCGTGTCCAAATTGTTCGATAAATCTTGTCTATCATAAAAATAAAAAGAATTTATTATGTCATTATTGTGGTTTTAAAACTTCTTTAGAAAGAAAGTGTACCAAAGAGGGGGTTTGTGATTTTATATTCAGTGGGCCAGGTGTGGAAAGAATTTCAGAAGAGGTAAAGAAAAATTTTCCATCGAAAAAAATTGAAATTTTTTCCAGTGATACAATGAATAAAAAAAGTTCAAAAGATAAACTAGAAAAAATAATAAATAATGAAATCCAGATTCTAGTTGGTACACAGTTAATATCTAAAGGTTTTCATTTTCCAAATTTAAATTGTATTGTTGTAGTAGATATAGATTTATCCTCCCAAGGTCATGATTTAAGAAGTGCTGAAAAAAATTTACAATTGTATCATCAATTATCTGGTAGAGCAGGTCGAACAGGACAACCCTCAACAGTATATTTTCAGACATACAATTATAATACGAAAATTATTTCAGATATTACTGATAAAAATCCAGAAATTTTTTTAGATAAAGAAATAGAAATAAGAAAAAAAAATAACCTTCCTCCTTTTCAAAGATTCATCTCTTTAATTTTGACGGGAGAAAATGAAAATAAGCTTGAAAAAGAGGCTTTAAAATTTAAATTATCTCTTCAAAATAAAATCTATGGAAAAATTTTAGGTCCAGTAAGTGCGCCTATATTTAGATTAAAACGAAAATATAGAGTTAGATTACTTATAAGAGGTCCAAAAACTTTAAAATTGCAGAGTTCTTTGGCTTCAATAATTTCAAAATATAAATTTTCTACTGGAATAAAACTTTCAGTTGATGTTGATCCTATAAGCTTTAATTAAAGGCCAAAAAAAACAGTTTTTAGTCAATGAGTTACTTGAAGACTATAATTGCATATGTTAATTAACACGTGATTTTAAAATTAATCATTTACATTTAAGGATAATAAGTTGAGCAAAAATAAAGGATTTTCTGATACTTCAGCTAATAGATATTCTTTAGCTTTATATGAGCTTGCTAGTGAGTCTAATACGTTGTCAAAAATTGAAGAAAATTCTTACGCATTTTTGAAATTAATTTCAAACAGCAAAGATTTTAATAACTTTATAAAAGATCCTACAGTAACTCGTGATAGTTTGAACCAAGTTGTAGAAAAGATAACTGATAATTTTAGTTTAGAAATTTTATTCAAAAATTTTTTAAATTTTTTAATTTCAAAAAGAAGATTTTTTTATGTTAAACAAATTTTAAAAAACTTTAACGAGATTTGTTCTGAAAAAAGAGGTGAATTAAAAGCTGAGATAAAATCAGCTAAAAATTTAACAGAGGATGAAATTAATAAGATAACACAAGAATTGTCAAATAATTTTAAGTCTGAAATAAAATTAAACTATACTCATGATCAAAGTTTAATTGGAGGTTTAGTTGTACAGATTGGCAGTACAATGATTGATACTTCAATTAAAAAAAAATTACAACAATTAGAAAATAGAATGATAGAGGCATAATATGGAAATTAATCCGTCTGAAGTAACTAAGATATTAAAAGAACAAATTAAAAATTTTGGAAAAAAAGCTGAGATCTCTGAAGTAGGACAAGTTTTGTCTGTAGGTGATGGGATAGCAAGAATTTATGGTTTAGACAATGTTCAAGCTGGAGAAATGGTCGAATTTTCAGATGGCTCTAAAGGTATGGCTTTAAATTTAGAAAGTGAAAATGTTGGAGTAGTTATTTTTGGAGATGACCAAAATATTAAAGAAGGAGATGTTGTAAAAAGAACAGGAAGCATTGTTGATACGCCAGTTGGAAAAGAATTATTAGGAAGAGTTGTTGACGGATTAGGAAATCCAATCGATGGTAAAGGTGCGTTAGATAAAGGAGTTAAGAAAAGTAGGGTTGAAGTTAAAGCTCCTGGAATCATTCCAAGGCAATCAGTTAGCGAACCAATGCAAACTGGATTAAAATCAATTGACAGTCTTGTACCGATTGGAAGAGGTCAAAGAGAATTAATTATTGGTGATAGACAAACTGGAAAAACAGCAGTAGCAATAGATGCTATAATAAATCAAAAAAAGATAAATGAGTCAGGCGATGAGAAACAAAAACTATATTGTATTTACGTTGCAGTCGGACAAAAAAGATCAACAGTAAGACAAATTCAAAAAACATTAGAAGAAGCTGGTGCAATGGAATATACAACTATTGTGGCTGCAACAGCATCAGACTCTGCACCATTACAATTTTTAGCTCCTTATACAGGTTGTGCTATGGGTGAATTTTTTAGAGATAATGGAATGCATGCATTAATTATTTATGATGATCTTTCAAAACAAGCAGTGGCATACAGACAAATGTCATTAATATTAAGAAGGCCCCCAGGAAGAGAGGCATACCCTGGAGATGTATTTTATTTACACAGTAGATTACTAGAAAGAGCTGCAAAATTAAGTGATGAACATGGTGGAGGATCTTTAACAGCACTTCCAATCATTGAAACGCAAGGCGGTGACGTTTCTGCTTATATTCCAACTAATGTAATTTCAATTACAGATGGACAAATATTTTTAGAAACAGAATTATTTAATCAAGGGATTAGACCTGCTATTAATGTTGGATTATCAGTTTCTAGAGTTGGATCTGCTGCACAAACAAAAGCAATGAAAAAAGTATCAGGCTCAATGAAACTTGAATTAGCCCAATATAGAGAGATGGCTGCATTTGCGCAATTTGGATCTGATTTAGATGCATCAACTCAACAACTTTTAAATAGAGGATCTAAACTAACTGAACTTTTAAAACAAAAACAATATTCTCCAATGACTGTAGCAGAACAAGTAATCTCAGTATTTTGTGGAGTTAAAGGTTATTTAGATGATATAGAATTAAGAGATATTTCAGAGTTTGAAAACAAGATAATCAATAAATGCAAGTCTGATAAACCTGAAATAATTGACTCAATCTTAAGTTCAGGAAAACTAGAAGAAGATACTGAAAAGAGTTTAATTGAAGTGATAACTAATTTGAAAAAAAATTTTAAATCTTAATAAATTTTATGGCTAGTTTAGACGATCTAAAAAAAAGAATAACCAGTGTAAAATCTACTCAAAAGATAACTAAAGCTATGAAAATGGTTGCAGCTGCTAAATTAAAAAGAGCTCAAGATAGCGCAGAAAAAGGCAGACCATATTCACAAAAAATGAATAATGTTATTTTGAATTTATCTAGTGGA
>QCKW01000026.1 GCA_003215055.1 Pelagibacteraceae bacterium AG-410-N23
TCTCTTGCAATACACATACCTATACAATACCAAACATTTCTACCCTTACCCAGTTCGCTTGGTGCAAGGTTGTTTTTTTTTAATTCTTGATCAAGTTTTTTTAGGCTGGGTCCATCATTCCAAAGAATTGAAAAAGGTGATTTTAATTTCTTAAAAAATTTCCAAGCTTTTTTAGCTTGTGTTTCATTTGCCTTATCTAGTCCAATAATTATATGATCTAAATATTTTGTTTTACTTATTTCCTCAACAATTTTTGGCAATGCTGTTCCTTCTAATTCAGAATAAAGACATGGTAAAATTAATTCCATCTTTCTTTGTTTTGAAAATTTTGATAATTCACTTTCAATAGTTGAAGTCGACTTTGTATTAAAGTCGTGCAAAGTTGAGATTATTCCGTTTTGTGCAAAATCACTCATGCCAGTTTTTTAGTCTTAATAATCTAGTTTAACTAGTGCCGTTTTAATCACATCAGCCCAGCCCTCAGGTGATGGCTTGTTAGAAACTATTAGATTATTTATGTTTATTTGATCTTGTTTAAATTGATCATTAAAGACTAAACATGGAATATCACAATTTCTCAACATATCTAAATCATTAAAATTATCTCCTACAGCTATAACTTTTATTTTATTTTCTATTTTTTTATATATTTTAAGAACTTGATTCATTGATTTAACTTTATCAGTATTATCACCTAAATTTAAAACTCGACCACCTTCTTGCATGGTTAATGAAGAAGATTTTAAAATATTAAATAATTTATTTTTTTCTTTTTTGTCACCCTCAAATAAAAAAGGAATTGTATATTTCCGATTTAAAGCATTTTTTAAATGATTATCCTGAAGACCTAAAATATTAGTTTGTTGCTTTGAATTCATTTTGTAAATAAATTTACATTTAGCTTTTAGATTTTCAGGAACTTCTGAATTAAAAATTTCGATTAATTCCTTTTTGTCTCTGCTAAGAACTATTTTGTTTGGAAAATTAGCGTTAATCAAATTCAATCCATGAATTGAAGATCCGTTTTCAGATATATAAGGAAGATTTGAGCCTAGTTCTTTTATAAATTCCTCTATCTCTTTTTCAGTTTTACTAGTATTAGGAATAATAATAATTCCTTCATCAATAAGACTTTTTATATAATCTTTTATTTCATCAAATCTAAAATTATCTCTATTTAATAATGAGCCATCTAAATCAGTAAATATGATTAGTGAAAATTTTTTACTCAAAGAAACTTATCTTATCCTATTTTTATTTCTGTCAAAAAATAAAACTTTATCTTTCGAAAAAGATATTGTAAGTGGTTTATTCGTTAAATCCTCTGACGATTTAATTATAATTTGATTTTCTGATAATTTGGCATAAATAATTTTTTCAAACCCTAAATTTTCAATAAGATCTATTTTAACATCTAACTTAATTTCACGATCATTTTTTATACTGATATCCTCAGGTCTAACACCTAAATAAATCTCATCTTTAAAATTAAAATTTTCAAAAGTTATTTTATTTTTAAACAATTCTATTGTGTTTGAATTAACAATTAGTTCTTTGGGAATTTTAATGATATTCATTTTTGGTGATCCAATAAACTCTGCAACAAAAATGTTATTTGGATCAGAATAAATCTCAGCTGGTGTTCCAAATTGTTCTATAATTCCTTTATTTAAAACAACAATTCTATCAGCAAGTGTCATTGCTTCTATTTGATCATGAGTTACGTAAATAATATTTGATTTTAATTTTTTGTGTAATTTAGATATTTCAACTCTCATTTCAGATCTCAGGGCAGCATCAAGATTTGATAAGGGTTCATCGAATAAGAAGACCTTTGGGCTTCTTGTGATAGCTCTACCAATTGCAACTCTTTGTCTTTGTCCGCCTGAAAGTTGTTTTGGTTTTCTTTCAAGTAAGTCTTCAATTTGAAGCGTAGTAGCAGCATGATTTACTTTTTTACTAATTTCACTTTTTGAAATTTTTTCCATCTTTAACCCAAATGACATGTTTTCAAAAACATTCATGTGTGGATATAAAGCATAAGATTGAAATACCATTGCAATTTCACGTTTGGATGGAACTAAATTATTAATTAATTTTTTATCTAAATAAATTTCTCCTTGATCGATACTTTCTAAACCTGAGAACATTCTTAATAAGGTTGATTTTCCACAACCTGAGGGGCCTACTAAAACAATAAATTCTCCATCTTCTATATTTACGTTAAAATTATTTATAACTTTATTTTTACCAAATGATTTTTTTAGATTTTTAATAATAATTTTTGACATTTATAAAATTTAAATTGATTTTAAATGATTTTAAAATGTTGTTAAAAATTATTACACTGTTAAGTTTATAGCAATAATAAATTGAGTTACAGAGAGATATTTCGAGTAATAAAAAAGAAAGAGGGGAATATGTTTAAAAAAATAATAATAAATATATCTGTTCTGGTATTTTTAATTTCAAATACTAGTTTTGCAGATATTAAATTTTGGACTACAGAAGTCCAGCCTGCAAGAATGGCGAAACAAGAGGAAATGGCTAAAGCTTTTGAAGCCAAAACTGGTATCAAAGTTGAAGTCATACCAATTGAAGAAAAAGATCTTGGAACAAGAGCTACTGCAGCAGCAGCGGCAGGAGATCTTCCAGATGTGATTTATCATACTCTACAATATGTTTTACCATGGGCTGAAGCAGGCATATTAGATGTTGATGCAAATAACGCTGTAGTTAAATCGTTAGGCAAAAAAACTTTTGCACCAGGCGCATTAAATATGGCTAAGAAGGGTGGAAAAATTGCAGCTGTCCCAGTTGATGGTTGGACACAAATGGTCGTTTATAGAAAAGACCTTTTTGCTGCAGCTGGTTTAGAGCCTCCAACTTCATACGCAAACATAGTTAAAGCAGTTAATGCATTGTCAAGTAATGACATGTTTGGTTTTGTTGCTGCCACTAAAACAGATGAGAACTTTATGAGCCAAGTACTTGAGCATGTACTTTTAGCTAATGGTGTTAATTTTGTTAAAAAAGGTGGAACTAAAAAGCAAGGAAAAGCTTTAAAGAATTCTTTAGAATTTTATAAAGTAATTGCTAAAGCAAGTCCTCCAGGAGAATTGTTTTGGAAACAATCAAGAGCATTATATTTTGCTGGAAAAACGCCGATGATTATTTGGTCACCATTTATTATGGATGAGTTAGCAGGTTTAAGAGACTCTGCTCCTCCAACAATTAATAGTGATCCAACATCGCCAGAGTTAGCTTCTAAAACTGGTTTCATTACAAATTTTAGTGGACCTAACAATAAAAAAGGTGCTGCTTGGGCGGATGTAAGATACTTTGGTATTACTGCAGATGCAGATACTGATGAAGCTAAAAAATTCATCGAGTACTCTATGAGTGAGGGTTATACAGCTACATTAGGAATTGCACCGGAAGGAAAATTTCCAGTGAGAAGAGGAAATAAGAGTGATCCTAATGCTTACACTAAAGCTTGGAGTAAATTACCAGTAGGTGTTGATAGAAAAGCTCCTTTAACAGATCTCTATTCTGCAGATGTTATTGATAACATTGTTGCAGGCTTAGATACTGCAAACAGATGGGGTGTAAAAGAGGGTGAACTATCTCGAGCATCAAAAATCATTAATTCTCAATTCTTAAATAGAATCACTAGAGAATATATTGATGATCAAATCTCAGTTGATGAAGCAGTTAATAAAATTAACGCTGAATTAGCTAAGTTTTAAATAATAAATTTATAAAGAGCGGATAATATTTTATTATCCGCTTTTTATTATGAGTGATTCATTATCAAAATTAGAAAAAAGAACTGCTTACACTTTAGTTTTACCTGCAGTCCTATTAGTTTTTGCTATCGTATTATTTCCTATATTTGCCAATATTTGGATCAGTTTCAAAGATATTGAATTAAAAGATATCAGAATTCCAGAACCTAGAGCAAAGAAAATTGTTAAATCAATTACAGAAAATCAATCAGAATTAAAAATTATTTATAAATTAAGAAATAGTTCCTTAATCCAAGAAATAAGAAATGTTCAGTTTCAAGATAAATTTCCAAAAAATATTTCACCGGTCAATTTAGATCCAAGATGTAATTTTCAATCTAAAAAGATTGTTTGTAATTTTGGAAATTGGAAAGCAAAATACAAAGAAAATTTTGAAATAACTATTCAGAATAATGATGGTGAAACAATTGATAAAAAAATAATTAAATCTCAAAAACCAAGTTTAAATGGTAAAGCAGATAATCCATTATTAACTACAAATTTTACTTTAGAAAATTTTAAAAAAGTTTTTTACGAAAATAATTTTGTTGAATTACTTTTAACGACTTTTTACTTCACTTTTTTTGGTACAGTAGGTGCAATTTTCTTTGGAGTTTTGGCAGCACAATTAGTTAACCAGAATATTCAAGGTCGAACTTACATGCGAGGCATTTTGCTTTTTCCTTATGTGGGTCCAGTGGTTGCCTTAGCTTATACTTGGACATTATTGTTAGATCCAAATAATGGAACTTTGAATGCATTATTAGTTAATTTTAATATTATAGAGAAACCGATAAATTTATTGGGCCAAAAATACATAACCATGAGTATTTTGGGTTTTGAATTTAAATTAAGACTGGCTTTAACTACGGTGATATTTTTTGAAATTTGGCGTTATTTTCCACTCGCTTTTCTTTTTATTTTAGCAAGATTACAAGCAATACCTCAAAGTCTGTATGAAGCAGCGGAGGTGGATGGAGCAAGTCCAATTCAAAAATTTATTCATATCACACTGCCTCAAATAACAGCAATCATCTCAATTTTGTTTATGATAAGGTTTATTTGGAACTTCAATAAATTTGAAGACATCTTTTTACTTACTGGTGGAGCGTCTGGTACGAGAACACTACCTATTAATGTTTATCAGCAAGGGTTTGCGGTGTCAGATATTGGGATGGGCTCAGCTGTTTCAATAGTAATTGTCATGTTACTTCTTAGTTTCATGGTTATTTATTTTAGATTAATTGGAAAGAGGGCAAATGAAGTTTAAATCTCTTTCAATATTTTTAATAATATCGTCTTTTTTTCTGACATGTATTTTATCAATTTGGAAGATCATGGCTACATTACAAGGTTTAAGTTTTAGTAATTTAAATGTCACACCTGTTTTTTTGATTGGTATTCTATTATCTTTAGCATTTGTCTTAATCGGTAATAAAATTGATCACTTAATAAAGATTTTTTCATTATCATTTATATTTTCAATTTTATATTTTTACTTAAATGAAGCATCTCCATATTGGTATATCCTTGGGGTTTTTTTAATTATTTTATTTTTTACTAACAAACTCAAAAAATATAGCATGCAATCTTTAAAGGAAGATTTCATATCAGAAAAAATTATTTTTGATTTTATCACTTTATTTGGCATTGTCTTCTTTGCATTTGTAATCTTATTCCCATTTTACATTATGCTAGTTAC
>QCKW01000027.1 GCA_003215055.1 Pelagibacteraceae bacterium AG-410-N23
ACTGAACTTTCATAACCAGATGAAAGATTACCAACATTCATAGGATGAAAACCATCCACATCTTTAGAAGGATCAATGGCTTCTATAACTTTTTGTTTATCTATATGTTTTGGAAGGGGTAGCTGAACTAAAATACCCGATACTGAATTATCCTTATTAAGTTCCTTAATTTTTTCTAAAACAACTTTTTCCTCAACCGAGTCTGAATATTTTATAACATCAGATTTAAGACCAACTTCATTGGCTGATTTTTCTTTATTTCGAACATAAATCTGACTTGGAGTCAAATCACCAATTAGAATTACTGTTAATCCAGGTACTTTGTTATATTTTAACTTTAATTCAGATACTTCTTTTTTTAATTCTTCTCTAAGAAGTGCTGCCTCTTTTTTTCCGTCTATTAAAATCATAAATATTTAAAAAATTATTGGTGCAATGTAGAGCTTCATACACATTTCTATAAACCAAATCAATAGAAGTAAAATTATTGGTGAAATATCTAGGGCACCTAAATTAGGTAAAATTTGTCTAATTCTATTTAAAAAAGGATCAGTTAATCTATAGGTTAATTCTAAAATTGAATAAACAAATCTGTTTTGTGTATTTAAAATATTAAAAGCAATTAACCAACTTATAACAACATTTGCTATCACAACATAAGAATAAAGTTTTAATATCTGTAAAACTAAGTAAAAAATAGCAATCATTTTTTTTCAACATAAATTGACTGACTTGGAAAAGCAAAAGAAGCTTTATTACTCTCTACAATTTGTTTAATTTCTAATGCTAAACGCTCTTTTACTGAAAGCCACTCATTCCAACTGCCTGTTTTTGTAAAACATCGAACATACATATCTATCGAACTGTCTGAAAACTTATCCACTCTCACCGCAACGCCTATACTTGTATTAAAGTCATCATTCTTATTTATATGATCTTCAATCTGATTTCTTATAGTTTTTAATTGATCGACTGTAGTGTCATACTGGAGAGTAATTATCCAACTAATCAACCAATTTGAAGTTTCGCTAATATTGATAACTGCATTTTCTGCAAATTGAAAATTTGGAATAATAGCTAAAGATTTATCAAATTTTCTGATTGTCGTAGATCTAAAACCAATTTTTTCTACAATACCCTCAATTATTCCATCAACTAAAATCCAATCACCAATTTTAAATCTTTTTTCTACAAGAACTAAAATTCCTGAAATTAAATTTTTAAATAAATCTTGTGCTCCTAAAGCTACAGCCACACCAAATAAACCAAGTCCTGCTATAATTGGTCCAATTTTAATGCCCCATAATTCTAAAACTGCTGCCAAACCTAAAATAAAGATTAGAACTTTTAATGATTTAATTATCCAACCAATTAATTCCCTAGTTAAAAGTTTATCAAGACCACTTAAGATGTATGACACTGGTTCTATAATTTGATGAATTATCCAAAAAATTAAAATTGTAATTAAAGTTCTATTAATAGTATCGACAATCTCTCTTCCCTCAGTTGAAAATGTCATATAATAACTAGCAATAAAAAATCCTAAAACAATTGGTAAAAATCTTGCTGGTCCAATTAAAGCATTTACGAAAGTATCGTCTAATTTGTTTGTAGTCCTTTTGGAAATAATTTCTAATTTTTTAATTATAAGTTTACTTATTAACCCTCTAAAAATTAGAAAGATTAAAAAGATACCAATTCCAATTAATATTTGGAAAATATCTACACCAAGGATTCCTTTGTTCCAAACTGATAAGAATATTTCTGAAAAATTTTCTATTAATTCCATAATCAAATTTTATATAACAAAAACTCCTCTTCTCCAGGACTAAAAAGAAATATTTTTTTCCATTTAATTTCATTCAATATAGACGAAGTTTTTTCACCTATACACATTAAATTGGTATTCATCCATATATTTTCTGTTCGATAAATCTTTATGAAGTTTAAAAGACTAGAGGCGCTATTTTGAGAATACACATAGACTATATCTGGCATATTCATTTTCAATTCCTTAATAAAATTTTTGTCAAATTTCTGATTATGGCTTACTCGGTAATTAATAATTCTTTTAATATTATAACCTTCATTCAAAAGCTGCTTGTCCAAATCCACTGAAATCGTTTCTCCACTGATATAAAGTAATGGTTTATCTTTAGTTTCATAATTCCTAAGGATTAGTTCCTTTAAATTTGAAACATTTCCTTCAGCAGAAATTGTGTTTTGAAATCCTGCGGCTCTTGCTTTCTTTTCAGTTATATTTCCAACACAAAAGCATGTGATATTTTTATCTAATTTGTTTAAATCTAAAAATTTTATAGCGTTAGCGCTTGTAAAAATAATTCCACCATATTCTGAAAATTTAATTTTTTCATAATTCATTTTTTCTAAAATTAATAGTGGAAGATGGGAAACTTGATGGCCCAATGATTTAAATTTCAAAATCATTTCTGAACAATCCTCTATAGGTCTGGTTAATAAAATATGCATACTATTTTTTATATGAATTATTTGATTTAGTTTTTAAAATTTCACCAATTTCTTTTCCGATTTCTCTAAATTTATCAATCTTTTCAATTTTTTTTTCATAAAATCTTTTTGAACCATCTAAAGAAAAAAGTTCTGCTTCAACAATAATATTCTCTCCATCGATTATAGAGTGTGCTCCAATAGCAGTTTCACAATCTCCTTCCAAAACTTTTAAAATATTTCTCTCTGCATGAGCTCTTTTATAAGTTTCCTCATGATTAATTCTTTTTAAAAGAGAAATTGTCTCTTTATCATCTTCTCTACATTGTAATGCGATAATACCTTGGCCCACACTCGGAATGATTTCTTCAATTTTAAATATTTCTGTAATTTCATTTTCAAATTGTAAATATTTTATTCCTGCATGAGATAAAATTATTGCGTCATACAAACCTTCTTTTAATTTTTTTAATCTAGTATCAACATTGCCTCTAATAAGTTTACAATTAATATCAGGTCTTATTTTTTTTATTTGAAATTCTCTTCTATATGAAGATGTTCCCACAATCGATTTATTATCTAACTCTTTTAATTTTTTTTTGTCTTTAGAAATTAAAATTTCTTTTGGATCATTTCTTTCTAAAAATGCATCTGTGATTAATCCATCTGTTTCTATAGCTGGTAAATCTTTAAGGGCATGAACTGCTATATCAATATTTTTATCTTTAAGTTCTTTTTCTATGTTGCTTGAAAATAAACCTTTGCCTCCAAATTCAGACAGTCTTGTGTCTTTAAACTGATCACCTTTGGTAGTAATTGATTTAATAACAATATTCTCATCACTTAAGTTTGAATTGTTGATAATAACGTTCTTAGCTTTTTGTGCGTATAGCAAAGCTAATTTACTTCCTCTAGATCCAATTATAATCTTTTTAATCATTAATAAATTTATTTCTTTTTTGTATTCAGATTGTACAATTAATAAAAACTATTTGAATGAGTAAAAAGCCCTTAATTCTCGGAATAGAGTCAAGTTGTGACGAGACAGCTGCATCGCTAATATCAGAAAATGATCAGGGAAATCCTATTGTCTTATCTAATATTGTGTCAAGCCAAGTGGATATCCACAAGGAATTTGGTGGGGTTGTACCCGAATTAGCTGCTCGATCGCACATAGAAAAAATTGACTGGATAGTACAAAAAGCAATTGATGATAGCGGAAAAAATATCGAAGAAATAGATGCTATTGCATCAACAGCTGGACCTGGTTTGATTGTTTGTCTCTCAGTTGGATTAAGTTTTGGAAAAGCTTTTGCTGTCTCATTAAACAAACCATTCATAGCCGTAAATCATTTAGAAGGTCATGCCCTAAGTCCTAAGCTAAATTCAAAATTAGACTATCCATATTTGCTTTTATTAATTTCAGGAGGTCATTCACAATATTTAAGTGTTAAAAATTTAAGTAAATATAAAAGACTTGGAACAACTATTGATGATGCTTTAGGAGAAGCATTCGATAAAACTGCAAAACTTTTGGGTATAGAATTCCCTGGTGGCCCACAAATAGAGGTTTTTGCAAAAAAAGGAGACCCAAACAAATATGAATTACCAAAACCAATTTTTAATAAAGGTGGTTGTAATTTGTCTTTTGCTGGACTTAAAACAGCAATATTAAAAATCTCAAAGGAAATTAAAACTGACCAAGAAAAATTTGATCTTGCTGCATCTTTTCAAAAAACAGTAATAGAAATTTTATATAAAAAAACAAAAATAGCTTTTACTGAATTTGAAGAACAAGTTAAGCCAAAAGAAAAAAAATTTGTTGTTGCTGGTGGTGTTGCAGCAAATAAAGTAATTAGAAATATGCTAATTAAGCTTTGTGAAGAGAAAAATTATAAAGCTATTTTTCCTCCTATTGAGTTATGTGGAGATAATGCAGCAATGATTGCAATGGTTGGACTGGAAAAATTCAAACTTAAACAATTTGATAAATTAGATTATCCTGCAAAACCAAGGTGGCCTCTAGATGAGGATGCTGTATTTTTAAAGGGTGCCGGAGTTCAATTGTGAAAAGGAATTATTGGTTATTAAAATCTGAACCAGATGTCTGGTCCATTGAACAACAAAAAAAGGCTGGCAGCAAAGGAGCTTCTTGGGATGGTGTAAGAAATTACCAGGCTGCAAAAAATTTAAAATTGATGAGAAAAGGTGATCAATGTTTTTTTTATCACTCAAACATTGGTAAGGAAAT
>QCKW01000028.1 GCA_003215055.1 Pelagibacteraceae bacterium AG-410-N23
ATTTTATTAATAACAGCTGTAATCACATTTAACGAAACGATAAGAATTAGTGGTGAAAAATTATTTAGCAACAGTGTGATAATTGATTATTTATCGTCATTTATGAAAATAATATCTTTAATAGCTGCTTTCTTAGTTTTAATAATTTCTTCAACATATCTTAAAACATTTAAAATTTTTAAAATTGAATATCCTATTCTAATCCTAAGCTCAGTTTTAGGTATGATGATAATGATAAGTTCTAACGATTTAATAGTATTTTATATGGGTCTTGAGTTACAATCTTTAGCATTATATGTTTTGGCAACGTTTAACAGAGATAATATTAAATCTTCAGAAGCAGGATTAAAATACTTTGTTTTAAGCGCATTATCTTCAGGTTTATTATTGTATGGATGTTCATTAATATACGGTTTTACTGGATCAACTAACTTTGATGTTATTGCTACTCAGTTAAATTCAAACGAATACGCTTTGACCTTTGGTATTGTTTTTATATTAGTGGGTTTAGCGTTTAAAATTTCAGCTGTTCCATTTCATATGTGGGCGCCCGATGTTTATGAAGGATCACCAACCTCAGTAACATTATTTTTTACTATGGTTCCTAAAATAGCAGCGTTATCAGTTTTTATAAGATTTTTATATGTTCCTTTTTTAAACTTAATAGAACAGTGGCAAATGATTTTAATTTTCTTGTCAATTGCCTCAATGCTTTTTGGAGCAGTAGCAGCAATAGGACAAACTAATTTAAAAAGATTAGTAGCATACAGCTCAATAGGTCATGTTGGTTATGCCTTGGCAGGATTAGCCACTGGAACTAATGATGGAATACAAAGTTCAGTAATTTATATAACGATTTATATTTTGATGAATCTTGGACTTTTCTCATGTTTGTTGATGATGAAACGAAACGATGAATACCACGAAAATATTGATGATTTATCGGGATTATCAAAAAATCATCCAATGTTGTCTTTATCTTTATTGATTATTCTTTTTTCTTTAGCAGGAATTCCTCCTCTTGCTGGTTTTTTTGCTAAGTTTTATGTTTTTAAATCTGTTATAGAACAATCAATGTATTTCTTAGCTGTGGTTGGCTTATTATCTACAGTTGTTTCAGCCTTTTATTACTTAAGATTAATTAAAATAATGTATTTTGATGAAGAAAAAGAAAAATACGACACAGATCATAGTATTTGGTTAAAATTCTCTCTCACAGCCTCTACATTGTTAATTTTGATATACTTTATATTTCCAAGTCAATTGATTGAAGTAGTTTCAAGAATTAATATAATTCAATGAAGCTGAAGCAATTTAATTTTATAAAAGTTAAAAGTACCAATCTAACTGCAATAAGATTAATAAAGTCGACAAAAAATGAATTTGGTTTAATTATTTCAAAAGCTCAATCAAAAGGAAAGGGTCAATACGGCAGAAAATGGATTTCTTATAAAGGAAATATATTTTTATCCTTTTTTTATAAATTAGAGAAAATAAATTTACCTTTAAATTCTTTAACGAAGATTAATTGTTTATTAGTTAAAGATGTAATTTCAAAATACTATAAAAAAAAAATCACCTTTAAATTACCTAATGATCTATTAATAAATAAGAGAAAAATTTGTGGAATTTTACAAGAAAAAATTGAAAAATCTAAAAAATCATATCTGATTGTTGGAATAGGATTTAACTTAATTAAAAATCCAAATATACCAAATTATCCTTCTACAAATTTGTTAAAAATTACTAATCAAAAGATAAATAGGAAAAAATTTATAAATGAATTAAAAATAACTTTTGAGAAATTTTTATCAAAGTATTATAAAACTAATTAAATGATTATATTAGGTGATATTGGAAATACGGAAACAAAGATTTGTTTTGTGAAAAATAACAAAATTATTAAAAAAATTTTAATACCATCTCTAGGAAAAAAAAATCATATTTTAAATAGATATTTTAAAAGATTTAATTTTTTTGAAGTAGAAAAAATATTATTTTGTAGTGTTGTTCCCGCAACTTTTAAAGAATTAAAAAAGTATTTTAGAAAAAAAACAAAAGTTAAATGTTATGAATTAAAAGAGTTAAATTTAAAATCAATTTTAAAAATAGATGTAAACTATAAACAAGTGGGTTCTGATAGACTAGCTAATGCAATCAGCGTTTCTTCAAAAAATAAAAATTTTGTTATCTTAGATTTTGGTACCGCTACTACATTTGATGTTTTAATAGGAAAAAATTATAAAGGAGGTATTATTTCACCTGGCATTAATCTTTCGCTTAATACTCTTTCTGATAAAGCATCTTTAATACCAAAAATTAATCTTAAAAAAATGTCTAAAGTTGTTGGAAAAGATACAAAGTCAGCTGTTAGATCTGGTTTTTTCTGGGGTTACGCTGGATTAATTGACAATGTTATAAATTTGATTAAGAAAGAGACAAAAAAATCATTTGAATTAGTTATTACTGGTGGTTTTTCGAAATTATTTAAAAACTCAATAAAAATGAAAGCAAAGCAAGATTTTGATATTACAATTAATGGTCTTATTAAAGCTACAAAACTTATAAAATAGTATGAAAGATGAATTTTTATTTTGCCCATTGGGTGGCTCTGGTGAAATAGGAATGAATATGAATTTATTTGGTTATGGCCAACCTGGAGATCATAAATGGATTATGGTAGATATTGGTGTAACATTTGCTGATGATACAATCCCAGGAATTGATTTAATTTATCCAGATCCTGGCTTTATTAAAGAAAGAAAAGAAAATTTACTTGGAATAATTTTAACTCATGCTCATGAAGATCATATAGGTGCTGTTGCTCACCTCTGGCCTAGTTTAGGTTGTAAGATTTATGCAACTCCTTTCACTGCAGTATTGATTAAAGAAAAATTTAAAGAGAAACATATAGATATAACTAAGGATCTACAGATTGTGGAACTTAATGGAAAAGTTAATCTAGGGCCTTTTGAAATTGAGTACATTACATTGACACATTCTATATTAGAACCAAATGGTCTTAAAATTCAAACACCGGCTGGAGTTGTATTGCACACTGGAGATTGGAAAGTAGACCCTAATCCATTAATTGGAGATGAAATTAATTCAAAAAGATTGATAGAAATTGGTAATGAAGGTGTTTTAGCAATGATTTGTGACTCCACCAATGTTTTTAGTGCAGGCAGATCGGGATCCGAGTTAGATGTGAGAAAAAATATGCTGAATATTATGACTAGATTAAAAAAAAGAATTATAATTACTTCATTTGCATCGAATGTAGCAAGAATGGAATCTGCTTTTTATTGTGCTGAAAAAACTGGAAGACAAATATCTTTGGTTGGTAGATCTATGCACAGAATATATAAAGCTGCAAGACAATGTGGATATCTAAAAAATACAATTGATCCTATAGATCCGAGAGAAGCAAAAAATATCTCTAGAGAAAAAATAGTGTATCTTTGTACGGGAAGCCAAGGTGAACCCATGGGTGCTATGATGAGAATTTCAAATTATTCTCATCCTGATGTTTTTATTGAAAAAGATGATGCTGTTATATTTTCTTCTAAAATAATACCAGGGAATGAAAAAAAACTTTACAAACTACATAATCAATTAGTAAAAGATGGAATAGAAGTAATTTCAGAAGAAAGTGAATTTATCCACGTATCTGGTCATCCGAATAGAGAGGATTTAAAAGACATGTATAATTGGGTAAAACCTAAATGTGTTATACCTGTTCATGGTGAACATAGACATATGATAGAACATATAAATTTTGCAAAAGAAATGCAGGTACCATATCCAGTACAAGTAGAAAATGGTGATATAGTAAAGTTAGCTCCTGGTGATTATCCTGAAGTTTATGATAAAGCTCCAAGTGGTAGATTATACTTGGATGGAAATGTTAGTGTAGAGGAAAACTCTCAATCAATAAAAGATAGGAAAAATTTAGGTACGAATGGTTATCTTGAAATCACAATTTTGATCACACCAAAAGGAAATATCCACAAAAATCCAATAATTACTTTTAAAGGGCTACCTATTTATGAGACTGATGAATTTATCTTTGAGTTAGAGGAAGAAATAGAAAAAACTACAAGAACTTTTAAGCTAGGAAACAATAGCCAGAAATACAATCTAATAGATGCTTTAAAAACTGTATCAAGAAAATTTGCTAAAGAAAAAACAGGAAAGAGACCATTTACTAATATCAATCTAGTTAATATTTAATGAGCATTACAGGCCTAGCCATAATTTATATAATCATTTGGTGGATTGTTTTTTTTGCAATTTTACCGATCGATGTAGATAGAATTAAGATCAAAAAAATTGAGGGTGAAGATCCAGGATCACCAGAAAATCCCAAAATGCTAAAAAAATTCATTTATTGCACTGTAATTACAACTATTTCGTTTGCTATAATTTATTTGTTAATGAAGTTTGAATATTTAAACTTAAGAAATATAATCAACTAACATGTATATTTCAAAATCATTAATCCCTATTTTGAAAAATAACCCTTCTGAAGCAAAAATTAAATC
>QCKW01000029.1 GCA_003215055.1 Pelagibacteraceae bacterium AG-410-N23
TCTTCAATTTTTTCCTCAAAAATTTGAGGTTCTTTTTTTGTTTCTAAATTTACTACGTTATCTTTTTCAATCTCTTTAGGAGCTGGTGAAATTTTTTCGATTGTTTCTTTTTTTTTTGAGCTAGAACCATTTTCTGAAACAGAACCTAGAACTGCTCCTACTTCAACAATAGAACCATCTTTAGAATTAATTTCCTTTAATATCCCAGATACAGGTGAGGGAACTTCAAGATTAACTTTATCTGTTTCTAATTCAACTATTGGTTCATCTACATCAACCGTTTCTCCCTCTTTTTTTAGCCATTTAGAGACTGTTGCTTCTGTAATACTTTCACCTAAAACTGGTACTATTATTTTTTCAATCATTATAAATTAACTAAAAACTTCCTTTATAATTTCTTGTTGTTGTGAAATATGTCTTTTAGCATATCCTGTTGCTGGTGATGCATCTGGACTTCTTCCAATATAAGAAATTAAGTTATTATTAGCCTTAATATTATCTAATGTCCATTGGATATAATCTCTAACAGAAAACCAAGCTCCCATATTTTTTGGTTCTTCTTGGCACCAGTAGAATTTAGCATTTTTGGCGTAAGGTTTTAACTCTTTTGCGAGTGCTTTAGCTGGAAAAGGATAAAGTTGCTCAATCCTATATAACACTACATCATTTTTTTTTATCTTCTCTCTTGCTTCAAGTAAATCAAAATATATTTTACCTGAACATAAGATCACTTTTTTTATTTTTTTTGATTCTTTTAATTTTATAAAACCTTTGGTTTTTGGATCTAAAGCGTGATCCCACATTACTCTATGAAATGAATTTTCTTTACTAAAATCTTCAATGTTAGATATGCAATATTTGTGTCTTAATAAAGATTTAGGAGTCATTAATACTAAAGGTTTTCTAAAATCTCTATGCATTTGTCTTCTTAAAGCATGAAAATAATTTGCAGGTGTTGTACAATTCATTACTTGCATATTATCATTGGAACATAATTGAAGAAATCTTTCTAACCTTGCAGATGAATGTTCGGGGCCTTGACCTTCGTAACCGTGTGGTAATAGCATAACCAATCCTGAAGCTCGTGACCATTTTCTTTCACCTGAGGCAATAAATTGATCAATCACAACTTGTGCACCATTCGCAAAATCACCAAATTGAGCCTCCCAGATCGTAAGTGTATTAGGTTCAACCAAACTATAACCATACTCAAAACCCAAAACAGCAAGCTCAGATAAAAAACTATCTACAACCTCAAAATTTTTTTGTTTCTTTGAAATGTTATTTAAAGGAATATATCTAGAATTATCAAGCTGATTTCTCAACACTGAATGTCTTTGACTAAATGTTCCTCTTCCAGAATCCTGACCTACCAACCTTACTGGATAGCCTTCCTCTAATAAGGATCCGAAAGCTAAAGCTTCTGCTGTTGACCAGTCTATTCCTGAACCATTTTCAACACTGATTTTTCTATTTTCTAAAATTTTTGAAATTGTCTTATGAATGTTTATTTCTCTTGGAATTGAATTAATTCTATTAGAAATTTCTACCAATTTTTTTGTATCTGCTCCTGTAATGCCTCTTTTATCTTTGCCTCTTTCAGGCTTATATCTAGACCATGTACCCTCAAACCATTCTATTTTAGGCTTATAGTCTTTTGCAGTTTTAAACTGCTCATCTAATAAATTTTTAAATTTTTTAATGGACTCGCTTAAAAATTCTTTTGTAATTGATTTGTTGCTTACTAATCTTTCACCATAAACTTTGACTGGTGATGGGTGAGATCTAATTTTTTTATACATTAGAGGCTGAGTAAAAGATGGTTCATCACCTTCATTATGACCAAACCTTCTATAACAAATCAAATCAATTACAACATCTCGATTAAATTTTAATCTAAAGTCTGTGGCTATTCTAGCTGCATATACAACAGCCTCAGGGTCATCACCATTGACGTGAATTATTGGAGCTTCAACCATTTTTGCGATATCTGATGGATATGGCGAAGATCTTGCAAATCTTGGACTTGTTGTAAAACCAATTTGATTGTTAATGATAATATGTATAGTTCCACCTGTGTTATGACCAGGTAAACCTGACATAGCAAAACATTCTGCTACGACTCCTTGTCCAGCAAAAGCCGCATCTCCGTGTATTAAAATTGGTATTACTTTTTTTCTCTCTTTATCTTTATGAAAGTATTGTTTGGCTCTAGTTTGTCCAAGCACGACTGGGTTTACTGCTTCTAAATGAGATGGATTATCGGTCAAACTAACGTGAACTGAATTCCCATCAAATTCTCTATCTGATGAAGCTCCTAAATGATATTTGACATCACCAGCGCCATCTTCTGAAAAGCTAATTTCTCCTGCAAATTCATTAAAAATTCTTTTATACGATTTTTGTAAAACATTCGCTAAAACATTAAGTCTTCCACGGTGAGACATTCCAATCTTAACTTCTTTGACTTGTGATTGACCACCTATTTTAATTATTTGCTCTAGCGCAGGAATTAAACTTTCACCACCATCAAGTCCAAATCTTTTAGTTCCAACATATTTAGTGTGTAAAAATTTTTCAAAACCCTCCGCTTGAATTAATTTATTTAAAATTGCTTCTTTACCATTTTGAGTAAATTTAAAATCATCAGCTTTTTCTACTCTATCTCTAAACCATTTTCTCTCGGTTGGATTAGAAATATGCATATATTCATATCCGATAGAACCACAATATTTTTCTTTTAAGAATTTTAAAATCTCTCTTATATTGGAGTATTGTTTATTTGTTACTCCGTCTAGAAAAATTTTTTTATCATAATCTTCTTTATTAAATCCATACGATTCAGGATGTAGTTCATCCAAATAGTCTGATTTCATCATACTTAATGGATCAAGCTTAGCTATTAAATGACCTCGTTGTCTGTATGATCTAATCATCGCAACGGCTTTAATTGAGTTGGCATTTGATCTGATTATTTCTAATTGATTGATTTCACTATTTTCGGTTATTTTTTCTTTAATATCTTTTACAGATATTTTATTTTTTTTAGGGCTCCATGATGGTCCATTTATTTCGTTAATAACAATGTCCACCTCATCTCCAATCTCGTCAAAATAATTTCTCCAGCTTTGAGGTAAGGTTGTATCTTTGTTAATGTACTGTAAATACATTTGTTCTATAAATGCACTATTAGATTTACTTAAAAAGCCAGTTTTTTTAAGCTCTAAATTTTTAGAAGAAGACATTCTACTTTAATATAATCTTAGAAAAAAATTTTTCAATTAGACAATTTATTTAAAAGAGTTTTGCCAATTTTCGAAGGTGAGTTAGCAATAGTTATACCACAATCTTCCATTTTTTTTATTTTATCTTGTGCTCCACCTTTTCCACCTGAAATAATAGCTCCAGCATGGCCCATTCTTCTTCCAGGAGGAGCTGTAACACCTGCAATAAATCCAACCATTGGTTTCTTAATTTTATGATTTTTAACAAATTCTGCTGCTTCTTCTTCAGCAGTACCTCCAATTTCACCTATCATTAAAATTGATTTAGTTTCTTCATCATTTAAAAATAAATCTAAACAATCTATAAAATTTGTTCCATTAATTGGATCTCCACCGATTCCAATACAAGTTGATTGGCCAAGACCATTTTCCGTAGTTTGGGCAACAGCTTCGTACGTCAACGTTCCAGATCTAGAGACGATACCAACTGATCCTTTCTTATGAATATTTCCAGGCATAATACCAATCTTGCACTCATCAGGAGTTATAATTCCTGGGCAGTTAGGGCCAATTAATCTTGAATTTGATTTTAATAATTTTTGTTTTACTTTGAGCATATC
>QCKW01000030.1 GCA_003215055.1 Pelagibacteraceae bacterium AG-410-N23
ACAAATTAAAGAAAATTATAACAATCATGAAATAATACATCTTTTGATAGAAAGGTATTTCATAAATGATCAGAAATATGACTATTTTCCATTAAATAAAAAAGCAGATAATTTAATTATTGATTTAAATTTTTTATGTTTGTCAAAAAAATTTATTAAAGAGTTAGAACAAATTTTAAAAATTTATCAAATAAGGATCAATAAAATTGTCTCTGCAGATTACATAGACAAATACTTTAAAAATGATAATTCGGATATATTTTCAAATTGTCAAAAAATTATTGAAGGCACAAATCAGAATGAGGTTTTATTGATTGCTAAAAATCCAAAAAAACTAGGGTTTTTTGAGAAATTTTTTCATTTATTCAGTTAATTTGTAGTTAACAGTAACATTAGTTGTTTTCAAGATTTTCATATTCCATACTAAATTGGAAAAAATGACAGGATTAAGTCAAAAAACCATAAAAAAAAACATAGAACTAAGCGGCATAGGTTTACATTCCGGAAATATGGTTAACATTATAATTAAGCCTGCAATGCCTAACACTGGTATTTTATTTAAAAGAACTGACTTAAAAGAAAACAATTTAATTATCCCAAATGTCTATAATGTAAGTAATGCTTCTTATTGCACAACAATAACAAACGAAAATAAAGTTAGTGTTTCAACTATCGAGCATTTGATGGGTGCATTTTATGGTTTAGGAATTGATAACGCGATAGTTGAGATTGATAACCAAGAGGTCCCGATTTTAGATGGATCAGCTAAAATTTTTGTTGAAGAGATTTTAAAAACTGGAGTCAAAAAAAGTGATGTACCAATTAAAATTATCAAAATTGAAAAATCTGTTAGTTATACCAATGGAAAGAAAAAGATTTCAATTAAGCCAAGTAAACTTAGTTTGGATATTGATTTTGAAATAAAATATGAAAACTCGTTAATTGGTACTCAAAGAAATGTAGTAGATGTTTACAAATCTGATTTAAGTAAAATTTATAATTCAAGAACTTTCTGTCTATATGAAGATGTTGAAAAACTAAGGTCGATAAATTTGGCCTTGGGTGGTTCATTAGAAAATGCAATTGTTGTAAAAGATGATGAAATAATCAATGATGAAAAATTAAGAAATGATAAAGAATTTGTTAACCACAAAATTTTAGATTGTATGGGAGATTTATATTTAAGTGGGTTTAGAATAATTGGTAGCGTGGAGTGTTCTCAAGGAGGACATTTGTTAACAAATCAGTTGTTAAGAAAATTATTTAAAGATAATAGTAATTTTTCACTTTTAGAGGTTAAAGAAAAAGTAGTCCCAAATACATTCATTAATAGAGCTCATTTAAGATCTATAGCTTAATAGTTTAGTTTTCATTAAAAAAATGATAAATATTTTTTTATGACTAAAAGAGTTATTTTATTAATTTTATTTTTAATTTTTTTTCAATCTTGTTCTCCAAAAAGTGAGAACGTGAAGACAAAAATAAAAGGAGATAATCTAGAACAGCAAATGATAGAGGCTTATGAAGAAGGTGTTGCTGCTCTTAAAAAAGGAGATGTGATTTTTGCAGCAAAAAAATTTAATGAAGCCGAACTTTTATATCCACAATCAGATTGGGCTCCAAGAGCATCTTTAATGGCAGCATATGGATTTTGGTCTCAAGGATATTATTCTAATTCTATTGAAGAATTAAAAAGGTTTCTTAAACTTTACCCTAAATTTAAAAATTTAGATTATGTGTATTATTTAATGGCCATGAATTATTATGACTCAATAGTTGATGAAAAAAAAGATTTAAGACCTCTAAATCGAGCAAAAGAGTTTTTCTTAAAATTGAGAACAGATTATCCGGAGTCTGATTATGCAGTAGACGCAAAATATAAATTAGAATTAATTCAAGATATTTTGGCTGCAAAAGAAATATATATCGCTAGACATTACATAAAAAAAGAAAAATGGGCTGCAGCAATAAATAGACTAAAAAATGTAGTAACTGAATATGACACAACAATATACATTGAAGAGGCATTACATCGTTTAGTAGAAGTTTATTATATATTAGGTTTAGAAAATGAAGCAAATAAATATGCTCAGGTTTTAGGCTATAATTATCAATCAGGAGAATGGTATGAAGAGACTTATAGAATTTTCAATAAAGATTATAAGACTGTAAAAAAGAGGGATAAGAAAGAAAAAAAATTATTAGAGAGAATAAGATCCTTTTTTTGAGAAATGAAAAAACAAAAAATAGAAGATTTATATAAAGATAAAATTAAAGAATACAAACATCATAGTTTTTTATACTTTGAAAAAAGTAGGCCAAAGTTAAGTGATGCATCTTTTGATGCACTTAAACAAGAAATTTTTGAATTAGAAAAAAAATATAAATTTCTAAATAGTAAAGACTCTCCATCAAATACTTTAGGCTTTAAGCCTTCAAAAAATTTTAAAAAGATTAAACATAAGGTTCCAATGCTTTCATTGGCTAATGCATTTGATGAAGAGGATTTAATTAATTTTGAAAAAAGAATTACAAATTATCTTGATGAGAAGGAAAGTTTTGAAATTCAATATAGTGCTGAACCAAAAATTGATGGAATTTCAGCATCTTTAATTTATGTAAATAGAAAATTTGTTTCTGGCCTGTCAAGAGGGGATGGTAAAGAAGGTGAGGATATAACTGAAAATTTAAAAACTATTTATGATATACCAGATCAAATAAAATCAAAAGATTTTCCAGAGGAAATTGATATCAGGGGTGAAGTTTTTATTCAAAATAGTGATTTTAAAAAATTAAATAATAAATTTGCAAATCCAAGAAATGCTGCTTCAGGCTCACTTAGACAAAAAGATCCTAATGAAACAAAAAAAATTCCATTAAAATTTATTGCTTACACTTTTGGTTATGAAAAAGGAATGTATTTAAAAACTCAAAATGAGTATCTCCAAAAATTAAAAGAATGGGGTTTTAAAACTAATCCTTTTAATAAAACCTTAATAGGAATAAAAAATTTAATGGATAACTACCATGAAATTGAAAATAAAAGAGATGATTTAGACTTCGATATAGATGGCATTGTCTATAAAGTTAATGATTTTAAGTTGCAAAAAAGATTAGGCAATGTCGCTAATGCCCCAAGATGGGCGATAGCTCATAAATTTTCAGCAAATAATGGTATTTCAACCATTGAAAACATAGAAATTCAAATTGGAAGAACCGGGGCATTAACACCAGTTGCCAAAATAAAGCCAATAAATATTGGCGGTGTTGTAGTATCAAACGTAACACTTCATAATGAAGAGGAAATAGTAAGAAAAGATATAAGAGTAGGTGACTCAGTCTTAATTGAAAGAGCGGGAGATGTTATACCACATGTTTTATCTGTTGATTTTAAACAAAGAAGTAAACAATTAAAAAAATTTAAGTTTCCATTAAATTGTCCATCTTGCGGATCTAAAACTGTAAAAGATTTTAATTTTTCTACAAAAAAAAAGGATGCTGTTAGAAGATGTTCTAGTGAAGGGTATGAATGTGAAAAAGTTGCTATTGAAAAAATTAAACACTTTGTTTCAAAAGAGGCTTTTAACATCGAAGGATTTGGAAAAAAAATTGTCGAAAATTTTTGGAACTTGAAATTAGTAAGATTGCCTCAAGATATATTCAATCTTGATTACAATAAAATTTTAGAATTAGAAGGATGGGGAAGGCAATCTGTTGCTAATCTTA
>QCKW01000031.1 GCA_003215055.1 Pelagibacteraceae bacterium AG-410-N23
ATTTTATTTTATTTGTTTTTTTCTTTTTTAAAATTTCGAAAATTGTCTTATTTCCAAAATCCTCAACTTCTATATAATTTTTATTATAATTTTCTGAATACAATTTTGGTGCTAAAATTTTATTTTTATTCAAAATTTTATTAATCGCATCATAAACAATTAAATTTTTATACTTTTCCTTATTCGCAAAGATTATAATTGACTTATAACCATTATTTTGTTTTCTAAAAAATTGCCTAAAAGATGCATCTCCTTTAATTTTTTTTAAATTTTTCATCGATGAAATTACAGTTTTAAACCTTTTATTTTTACCGATCTTTTTTGATGATCATTTTCATACTCAAAATATAACTCTATCAAATTTTTAGGTTTGTTATTAATTATTTGTGGCCATTCTACTAATGTAACAGTATCTGAGTTATCATCAAATAAATCTAATGATTTTAAATCATCCTCTGATTTCACCCTAAATAAGTCATAATGATTAATTTTGATATTCTTAATTTGATACTGATTGCAAAGATTAAATGTAGGACTTGTTACTTCGGTTAATTCTAATTTATTTTCTTTTTGATAACCATTAATTATATGTCTAACAAAGGTGGTTTTTCCAACTCCTATCTCACCATGTAAAAAAATTATTAAACCAGGTTTAATTTTTTTTTGAAACTTATATGCAAAATCCTCTATTTTTTTTTCTGAAGATATGTCTATTTTATCACTACTAGTAGCGGTAAGCATTAGGTTTGAACGGACCTTCAACACCTACACTAATATAGTCCGCTTGCTCTTTAGATAGTTTTGTTAATTTTGCACCAACTTTTTTTAAATGAAGTGTAGCAACTTTTTCATCTAGATGTTTTGGTAAAACGTAGACTTTATTTTCATAATTTTTATGATTGTTCCATAGTTCAATTTGTGCAATTACTTGATTTGTAAATGAAGCACTCATCACAAAACTAGGATGTCCTGTAGCACAACCTAAATTTACAAGTCTCCCTTCTGCTAATAGAATAATTCTTTTTTTACTTGGAAGTTCAATTTCATGAACTTGTGGCTTTACTTCACTCCATTTATAATTCTTTAGTGCTTCAACTTGAATTTCATTATCAAAATGGCCAATGTTACATAGTATTGCCCTATCTTTCATATTTCTCATATGGTCAGCTGTAACAATATCTTTATTTCCAGTTGCTGTGACAACAATATCTGCATTACTTATAGCCTCATCCATTAATACTACTTCATACCCTTCCATTGCAGCTTGTAGGGCACAAATTGGATCTGCTTCTGTTACTAAAACTCTTGCGCCACTTTGCCTAAGAGAAGCAGCGCTTCCTTTACCTACGTCCCCAAAACCTGCAACTATAGCGACTTTACCTGACATCATAACATCAGTTGCTCTTCTAATTCCATCAACTAAACTTTCTCTACATCCATATAAATTATCAAATTTTGATTTTGTAACAGAGTCATTCACATTTATTGCAGGGATCATTAGTGATTTATTTTTTTCCATTTTATTCAAGGCTTTAATTCCAGTGGTTGTCTCTTCAGAAACCCCTTTGACATCCTTTAAAAGATCTTTGTATTCATTATGCATCACAGCAGTAAGGTCTCCCCCATCGTCTAGCAACATATTTGGCTTCCAATTTTTTTTTCCTATAATTGTTTGCTTAATACACCAAAGATATTCCTCTTCTGTTTCACCTTTCCAAGCATAAACTGGTATACCAGCTTTCGCAATTGCTGCTGCAGCATGATCTTGTGTTGAAAAAATATTACATGAAGACCATCTTACATCAGCTCCCAGATCTTTTAGTGTTTCAATTAAAACCGCTGTCTGAATAGTCATATGCAAACACCCAATTATTTTTGCACCTTTTAATGGTTGTTTACCTTGATATTCTTCTCTTAATGCCATTAAACCTGGCATTTCACTTTCAGCTATTGAAATTTCTTTTCGACCAAATTCTGCTTGAGATATATCTTTTACTTTAAAATCATCCATTGTGAGATCTTCTAACAACAAAGAATTAATTAATCAATATAACTTTACACCATAGGTAATATGACTTCCATTCTTGCGCCTTTTTTATCTAAACGATTGAATGCTTTTATAGAACCATTATGCAAATCAACTAAGTTTTTAACAATATTTAAACCTAAACCAGAATGTTGCCCAAATTTTTCAGGCCTATTACTATAAAATCTTTTAAATATTTTATTTGTATCCTTTTCTTTAAATCCTTGTCCTTCATCTAAAACTTCGATGATTATATTTTTTTGATCATCTGATTTTGAAACTTTTACAATTATATCTTTATTATTTTCACTAAAAGAAATAGCATTATCTAGAAGATTTGCTATTATTTGTTCTATTCTATTTTCAATTCCATTTATCAAATATTTTTTTTTATTATCATTAGAATAAGTGATATTTATTCCACTCTTTACCTTGTGAATATTATTAAAATCATCAACCACTGACTTAATTAAAGGTTCAATATCTATTTTTTTTGATTTTTCTCTACTCAAGGCAACTTCATCTTTTAGCATTTGAGAGTAATCAGTAATTAATCTTTCAATTCTCTGAACATCATGGCTTAAAATATTAATCAATTTTATTCTTTGATCTATATCATTGGTATCTTGTAAAATTTCTGAAGCACTTTTAAGAGAAGCTAAAGGATTACGTATCTCATGAACAAGATCCGTTGAAAAATTTTCAGCAAGAGAAATTCTTTTTTGTAATTCTAACGTCATATCATCCAAAGAATTAGATAATAATCCCAACTCATCATTTCTTAGTTTTAATACATCTATATTAGATTTTTTTAGATTTTTTTCTTTAATCATTTTAGTATAAGAAACTAAATTTTTAATTGGCTTTAAAAAATATCTATTTAAAACAAAAGAAAAAATTATAATTACGATTGCGACTGCTATTGCTGTTCGTATTATAAATGATTTTCTTTCATCAATTGCCGCTTTAATGTCATTAGCATTTTCAGTAATTGCTAAATAACCAATATTTTGATTATCTTTAATTACATTTTTAATTGTTGTTAATTTAAATTTATTAAATTCATCTTGAGTAAATGTAAAATGAATTCCATAATTTTTTGAAGCTGCGTAATTAAACAAAATATCTTTTAAAGAAACTGAGTCATTATTTCCAATATTAATATTTTTTGTTTCAGTTATTTCTTTAGTTTTTTTTTCATTTAAGATCTCTAATTCTACAAGGTCTAATCTTGATGAA
>QCKW01000032.1 GCA_003215055.1 Pelagibacteraceae bacterium AG-410-N23
TTAATAGGGCTGGGTAAAACTAGCCCTATTTATTTCTTTCTATAATCTTTTCAATAGATAGTTCTTCATAATGTTCTGTTGGCTGTACAATCCATGGATCAGAGTCTAATCTAATTGGACAGAAATCTGGTTCGAACGCGGAAGATTTTTTTTTCCACAAGCAGGCTGTTTTTACTTCTTTTATAAATTTTTTTGTAGGTCCATAATTTTTTAACCATTCAATACTTTTGTTTAAAGTTAAACCAGTATCTGAAAGATCATCAATTAATAATACTTTGCTAAAATCCTCATTATTTGCCAATGAGCTTATCTCCCTAGCAAATATAAGCTGTCCTTGCTGATCCTCAAGGCCTTTCCCAGAATAACTTTGAATTACAATATAAGCGATTGGTAATTTTAAAATTCTAGAAAGGATATCAATTATAGGCGCTGCACCTCTCATAATTCCAACTAGTACAGTTGGTTTATAATTATTATGAATTTGTATTGCTAGCTTTTCAACAATTTTGGTATATTCTTGAAAACTAATGATTAATTTCTCTGCCATGAATTTTTTTATCATATAAAAAAAAATAAAAAAGATTAAAAATTAAAAATGAAAATATTTGATTGTTTTATGTATTTCGACGAAGAAGCTGTTTGTGAAATCAGGCTCAATTGTCTAAATAAATATGTTGATTATTTTGTTATTGTAGAAAGCACATTTACACATAAAGGTGAAAAAAGAGAGCTTAAATTTAATCATCAAAAATTTAATAAATTTAAAGATAAAATTATATACCTTGTTTATGATAAAGAACCAAAAAATATAAGACCTATTACCAAGGATGACACTCAAACAATAAAACTTGAAAAAAATATTATTAATGCCGGTCATCGTGAAAATGGTCAAAGAAATTTTATAGATCTTGGATTAAAAAATGCTGAAAAGAATGACATAATACTCTTATCTGACGTGGATGAAATACCCAATCTAAAAGATATAAATTTTAGTGAAATTGATAATAAAATTATTTTATTCAAACAAGATATGTTTTATTATAAATTTAATCTTGTTCTTCCTAATTTTGTGTGGGTTGGAACAAAGTGTTGCAGAAAAAAAGACTTCAAGAATGCACAATGGTTAAGAAATATTAAAGATAAAAATTATCCTTTTTATAGATTGGATATTTTATTCTCGAAACTCAAATACACAAATATGAAATTTATTGAAAACGGTGGATGGCATTTTTCAAATATAAAAACTCCAGAAGAAATCAGATATAAATTAACTTCTTACCTACATCATGGTGAATTTGATGAAAATCCATTATCTGTTAATCAAATTCAAGAAATAATTAAAAGTAAGAGAGCAATTTACGATTTAAAAGCTGACCAAAGATCAAATAAAATTGGCTTTAATGGTAATGAACTTGTTAAATATCCCATTGATAAATTACCAAAATATTTAAAAGATAATTTAAATAATTTTGAAAATTGGATCGATTAATTATGAAAGCTTATTGGGTATGTATATATGAAAAAATTATTAATCCAGAAAAATTAAAAGAGTACGCAATTAAAGCTAAACCAGCTGTAGAAAAATTTTCTGGAAAATTCCTAGTTAGAGGGGGAAAAAATAGAACTAACGAAGGAATAATATCTCCAAGAATAATTGTGGCTGAATTCCCTGACTACAATACTGCTTTAGAATGCTATGACTCTGCTGAGTATCAAGAGGCACATAATATTCTAGAGGGCCATGTAATAAGACATCACCAGATAGTAGAAGGTAATTAATACTGTATTGGCTCAGGATCTATACTTCTCCACAAATACCATGTTGCAACAGAGCAGTAAGGTGAAAATTTTTTTTTTAATTCTGATACAAATTTTTCTGGTGGCAAATATTTTTTATTATAATTTTTTGATATTGCTCTTAAAAGACCTATATCTTGTACTGGCCAAATATTAGATCTGTTATATGTAAAAAGTAATATCATTTCTGCTGACCATCTTCCAATTTGTCTTAAATTTGATAAATACTGTATTGCTTCCTCGTCATTCATTTTATTAATTAATTTTGGTTTAAAAGTTTTATTTATCATTTGTTTAGATAAACTTTGTATTCCTAAAACTTTCTGTCGACTTAACCCACAGTTTTTAAGTTGAGAAAAAGTTAATTTTGAAACTCTTTTTGCATTAATTGTGTTATTGCACTTTTTTTTGAATTTTAAGAAAACAGAATTAGCAGCCGCAACACTTATCTGTTGTCCAATTATACTTTTACACAATGAAAAAAAAATATCTTTTCTAGATATTAAAATAGTTTCAGATGGACTATGATAATTTTTTATCAATTTAGACATTATTCGATCTTTTTTTGATAAATATTTTTTCGCTTTATTCCAATATTTTGGGGACTTAGTCATTAAAAGTTTTTGATGTAATAATTTTTTTTTTGTAAATTTCTCTCCTAAAAATTATAAGCGTTGAAATGATTACTAGAAATGCACCAATTAATGTTTTAAAAGTTGGAATTTCTTCCCAAATAAAATATCCGAAAATTATTGCAAAAACTAAAGCCAAATATTTTAAAGGGGTTACTAAAGATACCTCTGAATATTTATAAGATTGGCTTAACCATAGATTTGCAACTCCTCCAAAAATACCAACTAATGATAATAAAACTAAATGATTGAAATTAGGTATTACCCAACCTTGAGAAATTGTAAACAAGCTCAATATTGTTATTGATAATGAAAAATAAAAAGAAATTAACCAAACTGGCTCAGTTGTTGAAAGCTGTCTAATTGTGATAGCCACATAAGATAAACCCAAACAAAATATAATTGGAAAAATATAGTAGATGTTTAACTCACTAATTCCAGGTTCTGTAATAATTAAAATACCAATAAAACCAACTATTACAGCTAGCCATCTAAAGATTCCAACTTTTTCATTAAGCAAAAATATAGAAAAAATAGTTGTAAAAATTGGAGCAGCAAAAGAAATGCTAACAACAGTTGCTAAAGGTAATTTTCTTAATGCTATAAAAATTGCAACTAAAGCAATTAATCCTGAGGTACATCTTAATAGGTGTAAGCCAGGCCTTTTTGTTTGATAAAAATTATGTAATCTGTCCCTAGGAATGATAAAAAAATAAAAAATAATACCAAAAAATCCTCTAAAAAATAGCACTT
>QCKW01000033.1 GCA_003215055.1 Pelagibacteraceae bacterium AG-410-N23
AGAGGATAATTTAAATGACGTAAGACAATTTTTAGGACCTCCATCTACAAAAAACTATTTTGATAATGATATTTGGGTTTACATCGAAAGAAAAACAACTGTAAGTAATTTAACATCATTAGGAAAAAGGAGAATGCTAATCAACAATGTTTTAGTTCTTGAATTTGATAATAGAGGGACTCTTGTAAAAAAACAGTTTTATGACAAAGATCAAATGAATAAAATAAAAATGAGTGAAAACAAAACTTCTGTATTGAATAAAAAAGATACTTTTATAAGAAGTATACTTGTTGGCCTTAGACAAAAAATAAACGACCCTTTAGGTAAAAGAACTGCTAGATAAAAATAGTAAATAAAAAATAATATTTACATCTAGCCAGCTATTACAGCTAATAACAATAATGCAACAATATTTGTTATTTTAATCATTGGATTTACTGCAGGACCAGCTGTATCTTTATATGGATCTCCAACAGTATCGCCTGTAACTGCAGCTTTGTGAGCTTCAGAACCTTTTCCACCATGATTTCCATCTTCAATATATTTTTTTGCATTATCCCAAGCTCCACCACCTGCAGTCATAGATACTGCAACAAATAAACCTGTTATAATAACTCCTAAAAGCATTGCACCGACTGATGCTAAAGCTGCTACTTGGCCACCTATACTAAATATTATGAAATATAATACTATTGGTGATAATACTGGAAGTAATGAAGGTATTATCATTTCTTTTATCGCTGCGACTGTTAAAAGGTCAACTAATTTTGCGTAATCAGGCTTTTGTTTTCTTTTCATTATTCCTGGAAATTTTTTAAATTGTCTTCTTACCTCTATAACAACCGCTCCTCCAGCTCTTCCAACAGCCTGCATTCCCATGGAACCAAATAAATATGGAAGCATACCACCAATTAATAGACCAACAACAACATAAGGGTTAGATAGATCAAATGTAACAACTATCCCCTCTAGTTTTGAGCCAGCAACTTTTGAAAAATGTTTAATATCCTCTGTATATGCTGCAAAAAGAACTAGTGCACCTAAGCCCGCAGAACCAATTGCATATCCTTTTGTTACAGCTTTTGTTGTATTGCCAACAGCATCCAATGCATCAGTAGTTTTTCTAACACTATTAGGCAATTTTGACATTTCAGCAATACCTCCTGCGTTATCTGTAACTGGTCCATAAGCATCAAGTGCCACTACCATTCCAGCCAAAGCTAACATAGTTGTAACAGCTATCGCTATTCCATATAAACCTGCAATATGATTGGTTAGTAAAATACCAGCTACGATAATTAAAGCTGGTATAGCTGTTGCTTCTAAAGAAACTGCTAATCCTTGAATTACATTTGTTCCATGACCAGTGATAGAAGATTTTGCAACACTTCTAACAGGTCTATAATTGGTTCCAGTATAATATTCTGTTACCCAAATCAATAAACCTGTTATCACTAATCCAATAACACCACAGTAATATAAATTCATCCCAGAAAACATTTTTTCATTTAAGCTATATGTTTTTTCTAAACCTAAAACAAAATCTGTTACAGGGTATAAAATTGCAAGAGAAGCTAAAGCAGAAACAACAAATCCTTTATATAATGCTCCCATTACATTTTTAGATCTGCCAAGTTTAACAAAAAAAGTTCCAATTATAGAGGTCAAAATACAAGCACCACCTATCGTTAATGGATATATCATCATAGACATATCACCTGGAAAAAATATTGAGGCTAACACCATTGTAGCAACAATTGTAACAGCATAAGTTTCAAATAAATCAGCTGCCATACCTGCACAGTCTCCTACATTATCTCCTACATTGTCAGCTATAACTGCAGGGTTACGTGGATCATCCTCTGGAATACCTGCTTCAACTTTACCAACTAAATCTGCCCCTACGTCAGCTCCTTTTGTAAAAATTCCTCCACCCAATCTTGCAAAAATTGAAATTAGTGAAGCACCAAAACCTAAAGCTACTAAAGCATTAACTATTTCTCTCTCATCAATATTAAATTTCAATAATAAATAATAATAAACTGCTATTGCTAATAGTGCCAAACCAGCAACTAACATTCCAGTTACCGCTCCAGATTTAAAAGCAACTGAAAGGCCGCTAGCTAAACCTTTTCTTGATGCTTCAGCTGTTCTTACATTAGCTTGAACAGATACTAACATTCCAACATATCCAGCAATACCAGATAATACAGCTCCAATTAAATATCCCAATCCAACAAGTGGACTAAATGCAACACTAACAATTACTAAAACAACCACCCCAACTATTGCAATTGTTTTATATTGTCTTGCCAAATAAGCTTTTGCACCAATTTGAATAGCTGATGCAATATCTTGCATTTTTGAATTACCTGCACTTGAATTAAGAATATTTTTTCCAGTAAAATATCCGTAAACAATAGATAAAAAACCAGCTGTAATTGTATATAAAAGAATTGTTTCGATTGTTGAGTTCATATTTCCTTTAATTATGTTGTTGGTTGTTAAATGTTAAAAGCGGCACAATACAAAAAAAGCAATAAAAGGCAATAATTAACTTTTAAAATCTATGGGAATAACCTTGATGTTTGGGGTCAATTTTCATCAATTTTTCGTCTAAAATTTGTGATTTGGTTGAGTAATTACAAATTTTTCCAATTTTAGTAATTTTTACTCCTAATGACTTAGCAGTTTTATTTATGATTCTTGATTTAAATGGTGAGGCAGTAAATAAAATTTGATAATCGTCTCCTCTAGAAATGAATGAAATTTTTTTTAATCTTTTTGAAAAAATTAAATTCTTGAGATTTTTTGA
>QCKW01000034.1 GCA_003215055.1 Pelagibacteraceae bacterium AG-410-N23
TTTACTCCTTTACATATAATATCAGAGATTGATGAACGAATAATCTTTTTGATTACTAATTCAGGTTTTTTAAAATTAATGAAATGTATACCATCTACATAAGTGTCTACTGAGACAATCATTTTTTTTGATTTATCAAAAAAAACATCGTCATTAAGAAATAAAGAGCTTTTATTATTCAATGATAATTTAGAAAAAAAATTTTTTATAATTTCGAATTCATTCATTTGAAGATCTTAATTTTTTTGCAATATTATGAAGTAATGCATTCAAATATTTTGTTTGATTATCACTTATAAAAAAATTTGAAGCATTCAAATATTCCTTAATAATTATATTTATTGTTAAATTTGGCTTGTATAAAATTTCATATGTTGCAGATTTTAGAATTATTTGAAAAACTTTATCTAGATTATTAAATTTATGCTTATTATCAAAAGAATTATTTAATTCTTCAACTAAAATATCATCTCTTTCTATTGTTCCATTAACTATGTCTTTAATGAATTTTTTAAATCTATGTTTAGGGAAGTCAATCTTTTCATTTTTGTTAAAAAATTTACCGTATAGTTTTTGAATTATTATTACTCTAGGGTTGTTTTTGCCGCTAAATTCAGTTCTCATTTTTGAGACAAAACTGATATTACAGCTTCCATTGCTTCTGCACCCTTTTTTTTTCTTATTTTAGCTTGTTTTAAATTTAAACAAGTAATTACAGCATTTCCTATCGGTTTTTTATGTTGAATAGATAAATCCATTATCGCGTTAGTAGTTGCTTGTGATATAAAGTCAAAGTGAGGGGTTTTTCCTTTGATTACGCATCCAAGCGCTATGAAACCTTCATACTTTTTGATATTTTTTGATATCGTGACCGGTATTTCAAAAACTCCATTAACATTTATAAGTTTTGATGTGTAAGTTTTAGGTAATTTATTATAAGCAGATTTTAATAAACCTTTTGAAATTTCTCTATAATAATTAGCACAGATTATTAAAATTTTTTTTTTCATTAAATTTTAGAGTAATCTTTAACTTCTTTTTTTTTACCAGGATGTGTCGGTGCTCCTAAATATGCGGGCCCTACAGTTTGTGCATACTTCCAAAGTGTTCCTGACCCAAAATCAGATTTTCTAGCCTTCCATTTTCTTTTTCTTGATGCTAATTGTGCTCTAGTTAATCGAACATTAATTGTTCCCTTCTTAGCATCAATATCAATAACATCTCCATTACGTAAGAGAGCAATAGGTCCTCCTAAAGCTGCTTCAGGTCCAACGTGGCCAACACAAAAACCTCTTGTTGCTCCTGAAAACCTTCCATCAGTTATTAAAGCAACCTTCTCTCCCTTGCCTTGGCCATAAATTGCACCTGTTGTTGAAAGCATTTCTCTCATACCTGGTCCCCCTACTGGACCTTCGTATCTAATAATGATTACATCACCATCTCTATATTTTCTGCTTTGAACTGCTTTCATTGCACTTTCTTCATTATCAAAACATCTTGCTCTGCCAGTAAATTGTAGTTTTTTAAGTCCAGCAATTTTAACTATTCCACCTTCTGGAGCTAAATTACCTTTTAATCCTACAACACCTCCGTCAGGTGATAATGGTCTGTTGTAAGCTCTTAAAACTTTTTGTTTTGGATTAAATTTAATTCCTTTTAAATTTTCTCTCATTGTTTTGCCTGTAACTGTCATACAGTCACCATGTATATAACCACCATCATAAAGAGTTTTTAAAAGCATAGGAACGCCACCTGCTAACCACATATCTTTTGCAACATATTTTCCTCCTGGTTTTAAATCTGCAAGATAAGGTGTTCTTTTAAATATTTTTGCAACATCCATTAAATCAAATTTAATTCCAGCTTCATTAGCAATAGCTGGTAGATGTAATGCTGCATTAGTTGAACCACCTGTTGCAGCAACTATTGTTGCAGCATTCTCTAATGCTTTTCTAGTAACTATTTCTCTTGGTTTAATTCTTTTAGCGAGTAATTCCATTACCATTCGACCACTTGCTTTTGCATACTTATCTCTTTCTTCATATGGAGCAGGTGTTCCTGCTGAATAAGGTAAGGCTAAACCAATTGCTTCTGACACACATGCCATAGTGTTTGCAGTAAATTGTCCCCCACAAGCTCCAGCAGTTGGACATGCAACTAACTCTAATTTTCTTAATTCTTTTGCTGACATTTGACCTGATGAATGTTTTCCAACAGCTTCAAAAACATCTACCACAGTTACATCTTTACCTTTATATTTTCCTGGGAGTATTGATCCACCATAAATAAAAACACTTGGTACATTCAATCGTACCATTGACATCATTAAACCTGGTAAAGACTTATCACAACCTGCGATGCCTACTAATGCATCGTAACAATGACCTCTTACAGTTAATTCAGCACTATCTGCAATTACTTCTCTTGAGATTAACGAAGATTTCATGCCTTCGTGACCCATTGCAATACCATCAGTGACTGTGATCGTGCAAAATTCTCTTGGAGTTCCTCCTGAAGCTCTTACACCCTTTTTAACTGATTGAGCTTGTCTCATTAAAGCAATATTACATGGCGCTGCTTCATTCCATGTTGATACAACACCTACAAATGGTTTGGAGACATCTTTTTCAGTTTCTCCCATAGCATAATAAAAAGATCTATGTGGAGCTCTATCTGCTCCTACAGATGTATGTCTACTTGGTAATTTTTTCTTATCAAATTTCCGCATTATAAACTTTCAATAGTTAATGATATTTTTTTGATA
>QCKW01000035.1 GCA_003215055.1 Pelagibacteraceae bacterium AG-410-N23
TATTGATAAAATACCACTATCATTAGAATAGTATTTGCTATTATCCTCTTGTGAATTAGAATTAACTAAAAATGAAAATTGTAAAATGAACAAACTAATTATAGACGTAACTAAAGAAAAAGTTTTTTTCATGATTATAAATAATGATAATAGTTACAATATTACACATGAAAATACTAAAAATAATTATGAAAAATTGTCATTGCTGATTAATGATTTTTTAAAGTCTAATGATTTAAATTTGAATAAAATCTCAGAAATTTATGTTAATAGAGGCCCGGGTAGTTTTGCAGGAATTAGAAATTCATTTTCTATTGTAAAAGCTTTTCATTTGGTTAATAAGATTGATTATTATTGTTTCAGTTTTGTTGATTTTGAGGGTGAAAATGATCTTAAATATGAAAATATACCAATACTTTGTAAAAAATATAATATTAAAAAAAATTTGATTAAACCTATTTATTTGGGTTAAAATTAAGTATGTCTGAAACTATTGAACAAAAATGTCTTTCTAAAGGGGTGAAACTTACCGACCAAAGACGTATAATTGCAAAGGTGATGTCCGAGTCTACTGATCATCCTGATGTTGATGAACTTTATAAAAGAGTTTCAAAAATTGATACTAAAATTAGTATTGCAACTGTATATAGGACAGTAAAACTATTTGAGGAATCTGGCATACTAACTAAGCATGAATTTAAGGGTGGTAAAGCTAGATATGAAGAATTAAATGAAGGTCATCATGATCACCTAATAGATGTTAAAACTGGTGAAATTATAGAGTTTGTAGATGATGAAATAGAAAAATTACAAAAAAAAGTTGCTGAAAAATATGGGTATAAATTAGTTGATCATAAACTTGAGTTATACGGTGTTAAAGTGAACTCAAAAGATGAATAAAAAAATATTTATAAAAACTTTTGGTTGTCAAATGAATGTATACGACTCTAATCGTATATTTGATACTGTAAAGAAAATTGGTTTCACAAAAACAGATAAAATTGAGGAATCGAACTGCTATTTACTAAATACTTGTCATATAAGACATAAAGCGAAGGAAAAAGTTTATCACGAAATTGGCCGGGTAAAAGAAAAATTTAAATTTAAAAAAAAACCGATGGTAATAGTTTCAGGTTGTGTAGCTCAAGCAGAAAATCAAGAAATGCTGAAAAGAGAACCATATATTGATGTAGTTATAGGTCCACAAGCGTACCATAAAATTAATGATAAAATTATGGAGTATCTCGATAAACAAAAAAAATTGGATGAGACAGAATTTGATGCAATATCTAAATTTAACTTTTTGAAAAAAATTCAAAATTCTTCAAAAAAAATATCTTCTTTTGTAACTATACAAGAGGGCTGTGATAAGTTTTGTCATTTTTGCGTAGTTCCGTATACTCGAGGTCCAGAATATTCTAGACCTTTTGATGACATAATAGAGGAGGCAAAAATTTTATCTGAAAATGGTGTTCGTGAGATTACATTATTGGGGCAGAATGTTAATGCTTATAAAAATAAAAATTATAGATTGTCAGATTTAATTTTAGAAATTGAAAAAATGAAAGAAATAAAAAGAATTAGATATACCACTTCGCACCCCAAAGATATGACAAAAGATTTAGTTGATACTTACAAAATTTCAAAAAAACTTATGCCATTAATACATTTACCTGTTCAAAGTGGTTCTGATAAAGTTTTAAAATTAATGAATAGAAAACATTTGATAAGTGATTATTTAAAGATATATGAAAATCTTAAAGCCATTAATTCAAATATTGAATTTTCAAGTGATTTTTTAATAGCCTATCCTGGAGAAGATGAAGATGATTTTAAGGCTACTTTAAATTTGATTAAGAGAATAAAATTCATAAACTCTTTTTCCTTCATATTTAGTCCAAGACCAGGCACTTCAGCATCAAAATTAAATTTAATTAGTAAAGAAACATCTCTTGAAAGATTGGAAAAAGTTCGAACGCAATTATTTAAAAATCAAATTTTGGCAAACAAATCATTGGAAAACCAAGAAATAGATGTTCTTGTAGAAAATAAGACAGATGAAGGTACAAGGTTTTTTGGCCGTTCTGAGTACATGACACCAGTCATTTTTGATGGTAATGATAAAGATGTGGGAAATATAATTAAAGTTAAAGTAACGCATAGTAACCAAAATACATTATTTGGCGAAAGTATAAATAAGATTGAACAAAAAGTAGCATAAATTTGAGCAACACAATCAAAAAAGATATTCAATCACTATTAAAATTTGTCTATTCGGAAAACGACTCAATAAGCGTTATTTTTCATGAGAATGATTTGTTAATGGGAGTTGTTGGTGAATTTAATAAAAATTTAAAAGATTTAGAAAAAATTACAAGTGCAAGTATTTATTCTAGAGGTAATTCTATTTTAATAAAATCAACCCCGGA
>QCKW01000036.1 GCA_003215055.1 Pelagibacteraceae bacterium AG-410-N23
GGTATGCATGTGATGGCCTATCAAGTCAAAGACTGGATACACCATATATAAAGTACAACAATAAGTTTGAAAAAGCTTCTTGGGATGAAGTTTATAAGATAATCAAATCTAAAATAGAAAATACAGATAAAGACAAAATATGTGGTTTTGTTGGAGATCTTTCAAACATGGAAGTAAGTTTTATCTTCAAAGAATTTTTAGAAAGAACAATTGAAACAAAAAAATATGAATCTAGATCAACAAATAGGTTTGTTGATACTTCTATAAGAGAGAATTACATATTCAATTCTACAATAAATGGAATTGAGGAGTCAGATCTGATTTTATTGATAGGAGCAAACCCAAGATTTGAAGCAACAATGGTTAATGCAAGAATTAGAAAAGCATATGTAAATAATAATACAAAAATTATTTCATTAAATAACGTTGGAGATTTAACTTATGATTATGAAAGTTTAGATGGAAAAACTCAAACTATTAAGGATATTATTGAAAATAAAAATGATATTTCTAAAGCAATTATCAAATCAAAAAAACCAATAATTATATTTGGGGAGTCTTTTTTTAATATCAAATATGCAAAATATTTATTTAATTCATTTAAAAAATTTTTATTAAGTAATAATAAATTAACAGATGACTGGAATCCAATAAACATATTATCTGTAGATGCAGCAACTGTTGGAAGTTTAGATTTAGACATAGTTGATGAAAACAATAAATTAATAGATGATTTAAATGAAAATAAATTTGAAATTATCTATTTGCTTGGACAAGATAATTTAAACTTTATAAAGAAAAATGAATTTATAATCTATCAAGGAAGTCATGGAGATAAAGGTGCTGAAATTGCAGACATCATTCTACCAGGTGCAGCATTTACAGAGCAATCGGGCCACTATACTAACTTAGAGGGAAAAATTCAAAAAGCCTACAAGGCATCATATCCTCCAGGTGATGCAAAAGAAGATTGGCAAGTAATTAATGATCTTGCTGAAACAATGAATAATAGAAAGCTTTTTAATGATAAAGAAGAGCTTGAAAGCAGCATGTTTAATTATTTGAAATTAAAAAAAGAACGAAAAAAAACTGATTTAACAAATGAAATAGATCACGGGAATTTTGTAAATGAGAATTTAATAGTTGGAGTTAAAGATTATTATTATTCTAATGTTATTGCACGTTCATCAAAAACAATGGTTGAATGTAACAATGCAAAAATAGATTTAAAAAAAACTGGCACTGAAGGTTAACTAAATGGAATATATAAATATTATTTTTCAAGAAACTTATAAAATTTTATTTTTACTTGTTCCTGTTTTAGTTTCGGTAGCAATGATCGTTTGGTTGGACCGTAGAGTTTGGGCATTTGTTCAAAAAAGACAAGGTCCAAATGTTGTTGGTCCATTTGGATTATTACAATCTCTTGCTGATGCACTAAAGTATATTTTTAAAGAGATAATTATTCCTGCAAGTTCGAATAAGATAATTTTTATTCTTGCACCAATAATCACTATGACGTTAGCTTTAGTAGCCTGGGCAGTAATTCCTTTTGGGGCCGACCAAGTATTAGCAGATATTAATGTTGGAATATTATATATTTTTGCTGTTTCTTCTTTGGGTGTTTATGGAATAATTATGGGTGGATGGGCATCAAATTCAAAATATCCATTTTTAGGTGCAATTAGATCAGCTGCACAAATGGTATCATATGAAGTTTCAATTGGTATTATTATTATAAATGTATTGTTATGTGTTGGATCATTAAATTTAAATGATATCGTAATTGCTCAAAAAGATATGTGGTTTATCATCCCACTATTTCCAATGTTTGTAATTTTTTTTATTTCAGCATTAGCTGAAACAAATAGACCACCTTTTGATTTACCTGAAGCAGAAGCTGAATTGGTTGCAGGTTATCAAACAGAATATTCAGGAATGATGTATGCAATGTTTTGGTTGGGAGAATATGCAAACATATTATTAATGTGTGCTCTGGGCTCAATCTTGTTTTTAGGGGGCTGGTTATCACCAATTGATCTTTATCCTTTTAATTTAATACCTGGTTTTATTTGGTTAATTTTTAAAATTTTATTTCTGTTTATTCTTT